>DAORIK010000004.1:51550-76858 GCA_035438465.1 Chitinophagales bacterium
GAGCTTTTTTTGCTACTGCTTTTTTTGCCGGAGCTTTTTTTGCTACTGCTTTTTTAGCCGGAGCTTTCTTAGCTGGAGCTTTTTTTGCTGCTGGCTTTGCGCTTGCTGTTTTCTTTGCCATTGTTTTAAAATTTTGTTTTTTTTGTTTCATTTTTATACAGTTGAAACGTGTCTGTCAGAGAACTTTATTTTTTTTATGCAGATTGAAATTCTCTTTTAACTATTCTGCAATATAAAAGTAATACAATATTCATTTTATACAATACCTGAGTTATTCATAAATGTTGATAATTGTGGATAACGTAAAAATAGATTTTAGAGGTCAAAAAGTCAATCCATTTATAAAAATAATTTTGATAAAAAGTTTAACCTTGTTGCTTTTGAAAAACTTATTCTACACTCATTTATTTTTATGACTTCTTCAAAACATTAATAAATACTACTATTTTCAATCAATCTAAAAAAAGTAAAAATCGTTGGAGAAATATTTTTAAAGAAAATTTTTAAAACTATTTTTTGTCTGTCGACATTTTTTTTACCAAAAAATTTTTTCATTGCTTCTGAAAAAAGAATATAAAAATGGTGGATAAAACAAATTGGTGGATAATTTAAACAACTTATTTTCTTTCAAAAAAGTGTTTGGTCTATTGTTTTTGAATAGAAATTTTTAAAAACAATGTGGTGGTTTGCTGAGAAATTTACATAGAAAAGGTACCTTCTTATTTCAAAAATTAATGACACTATATGCATATGGCATCATACTATTTCTTATCTTTCGTGTATAAAATTTCCAAGTGAATAATAAAATTTTCCTGTTAACTTTTGCTACGCTTTGTATTTTTTTATCTGCCTGTTCTTCCTGCAATAAAGAAAAAGAAAAAAGCAATATTGACAGAACCAACAGTATAGCAGAATCCTATAAAATGTTGCCGAGTGAACAACAGAAGGTAATTGATGTAGTTTATTTGTGGAATGCTGCTCATGACAGTATACATTTAGACAGCCTTGAAAATTTTTATTCGGACCCTGTATTGTTTTTTAAAAAACGTATTTCCAGAAAATCTGTCGTGGAGGCTAAGCAATATAAAATTAAACATGCAGACACATACAGAGAAAGAATTATAGGGCGTATTGGTATCTATGCATCTGATACCGGCGATTATAAATGTGAGTTTTTAAAACTGGTAACCATCAACAATAAACCAAGTGTCTATCATTCTTATTTAATTTTTAAACATCAATCCGACAGTTCGTGGCGTATCATTGTTGAAAGCGACAAAGAAGCAGATCTCCGGCCGGAGTATGTTTCCTTGTTTGAAAAGTTTCAGGAAAGCGAAAGTTTATCTTCCGGAGATTTTAACGGCGATGGCGATAAAGAAGATTTGATTGTAATAAAACCGGAACAAGATTCCCTCGGGGTTTATAAATCTACTCAAACAAAAATTTCATTTACGAATATCGATTTGCCCGAAATTTTAATTCCGAATTGTGTCGGTGTAAATGTACTCAATGAAAATGATGTGGATGGAGATGGCTCCGATGACTTTTCCATTGTAGTAAAAAATCCGGATGGAAATGTTGGCGATGTTATCTTATACAGTTTCAAGCGGGGGAAATGGCAAGAACTGGCAAAATTTAAAGCACCTGAAGAAGAAGTTTTTGGCTCGCGGCAAAACCTTATTGAATTTGCAGGTAACGGAAATATAAAAATTCGAACTCAGGATAAAACACCGGATAAAAGAGATACGCTGGTGATAAAAACAATTTCTACCTGGTAAAAATACTTACTGCTATATGTATATACCAAAATATTTTGAGCAGAACGACAAGGCGAAAACAATTGCTTTTATGCAGACTTACAACTTCGCAATTCTTGCTTCTGTAAAAAATACTGTTCCTGTTGCTACTCATTTACCTTTTGTAATTGAAGAACGAGAAAATAATATCGTTCTTCTTTCACATATGAGCAAAGCCAATGAACAATGGAAAGCATTTTCTGAAAACAATGTGCTGGTTATTTTTTCTGAGCCGCATGCCTACATCTCTCCAAAATTGTACGAAAAAAAACAAAACGTCCCTACTTGGAATTATATTTCAGTACATGCTTATGGAAAAATCAACCTGTTGAATACCGATGAGCAAAAATTAGACGTCCTCCACAAACAAATGCAATTTTTTGAAGCAGACTATATAGAGCAATTCAACTCCTTAGATAAAAAGTATATTGAAGGCTTGTTAAAAGGTATTGTCGCTTTTGAAATTATCGTAAGTGAATTACAAAGTAAAGAAAAGCTCAATCAGAACAAAAGTGAGGCAGACCGTTTGAATGTAAAAAAGCATTTGGAAGAAAGCGGTGATGATATGAAAATTGCATTAGGAAAAAGGATGCCGGGGCAAGGATGATAATTATCATATAAAAGATGATGGCTGTGTACTAATTTTGCACTATAATTTATTCCGGTGCTCCCGTATACGTTAATTGATAAATATAATATTCCAATCCCAAGATACACCAGTTATCCAACCGTACCCTATTGGAAAGAGCATCTGACAGACGGCATCGACTGGAAACAGCAGATTCAAAAAGCCATTCACGCAAATAAAACTGCCGAAGGTATTAGTTTGTATATTCATTTGCCTTTTTGCGAGCAACTTTGTACTTATTGCGGCTGCAATAAACGCATTACCAAAAATCATACGGTAGAGCCTGTATATATAAATGCATTATTAAAAGAGTGGGCTCTTTATAAAAAGATATTTGGAGACAACTTAATTATCCGGGAATTACATTTAGGCGGTGGCACTCCTACATTTTTCAGTCCTGAGAATCTGGTATATTTAATGAAAGCAATTTTCAAAGATGTAGTTATACATCCTGACAGGGAATTCAGCTTTGAAGGACATCCCAACAATACAACTAAAGAACATTTGCAATCTCTTTATAACACAGGGTTCCGCAGAGTAAGTTTTGGAGTGCAGGATTTAGACATGAAAGTACAGTCAGCTATTAATCGCATTCAGCCGTTTGAGAAAACTAAACAGGTTACAGAATGGGCACGAGCAATTGGTTACGAGTCTGTCAATTTTGATTTGATATATGGTCTTCCGTTTCAAACAACGGAAAGCATACGTCAGACAATAGAAAAAGTCATCACCTTACAACCCAATCGTATTGCATTTTACAGTTATGCGCACGTACCATGGACCAAAAAATCACAGCGCGCGTATGATGAAAACGATTTACCGAAAGGAAAAGACAAATATGCTTTATATGAATTGGGGAAAGAACTGTTTATTGCTGCCGGATATTCAGATGTGGGCATGGATCATTTTGCGTTAACCGGTGATAGTTTGCTTGCCAGCAAACAAAATGGAACATTACACAGAAACTTTATGGGATATACTACTACCAACACCGAAGTATTAATTGGGTTAGGTGTTTCTGCCATCAGTGATGTTTTTTACGGATTCCGACAGAATTATAAGACGGTGGAAGAATATTACGAAGCTCTCGGGAAAAATGAACTTCCTGTTCATCGGGGAATTAATGTAAGCGACGAAGATATTCTTTACCGAAAACACATCTTAAATATTGCCTGTAAGGGAAAAACAAACTGGAAAAATGAAATTATTTTATCTGCCTTCATGATAAATCAGTTGAATAATTTACAAAACGATGGTTTAATAGAATGGGAAAATAATTCATTATCTGTTACCACTTTAGGCTGGAGTTTTTTACGAAATATCTGTGCTGTTTTCGACAAAAGAATGAATGAAGACAAATTAATCCCACAACATAACACACCTAAATTTAGTCAGGCAGTGTAAGCGAATTTTAATTAATTGAATGAAACGGTATAAATAAATCTATTACTTTTATACTTTCATGTACTGATTATTTCATCTTCAAATTTTCTCTTTGACTACCATCTACCAAATTTATCCGCGCTCCTTTTACGACAGCAATAGCGATGGGATTGGTGACTTACAAGGTATTATTCAAAAATTAGATTATATAAAAGAATTAGGATTTGAAACCATCTGGATTTCACCTTTTTATAGTTCACCACAAGCAGATTTTGGGTATGATATTTCCGATTACTACAATATTGCGCCTGAGTATGGAACTATGCAGGATGCAGAGCAACTGATTCAGGAAATCCATCATCGAGGCATGAAGGTCTTGTTTGATATGGTGATGAACCACACGTCAGACCAGCATCATTGGTTTTTGGAATCTAAATCTTCTCAAACAAATCCGAAAGCAGACTGGTATATCTGGCGCGACCAACCCAACAACTGGAAAAGTATAGTTGGACCAAAAGGGTGGCACTACTGCAAGGAGCGCAATCAATATTACTTTGCTTCTTTTTTGCCTTTTCAGCCGGATTTGAATTACAGAAATCCTGAAGTGAAAAAAGCCATGTTCGATGTTTGCCGTTTCTGGCTCCAAAAAGGCGTAGATGGTTTTCGATTGGATATTTTTAATTGCATCATTAAAGATGCTGCTTTTAAAAACAATCCATTTTCATTGTTACACATCCTACCGAGTGAAGATTTTCCGGGTGGCAATTTTCAAATCAGAAAATATTCATTAAATCAGGAAGAAAATTTCGAATTAGCGAAAGAGTTGCGCAACATAGTAGATGAATTTCCCGATAAATTATTGTTGGGTGAAGTGTTTGGTAAAAATGAGGTGAAAAAGAAATATTTAGGTGAAAACAATGATGGCTTACATTTAATTTTCCTGTTCGATATTTTGTTTTTTAAATTCAACGCCTCATTTTTTAAAAAGAAAATTCTCGAGTACGAACATCACTATCCGTTTCCCTATATACCAACCGTTGTTTTCAGCAATCATGACCAGCTGCGTAGCATAAAACGGATTGGAAACAACCTGGAAAAAGCTAAGTTATTAGCCTTGTTACAATTTACGATGCGAGCTGTACCAACTGTATATTATGGAGAAGAGATTGGTATGACCAACGGAACTATTCCAATTAAAATTGGAAAAGATCCAATAGCAAAAACATATAGTTGGGTGCCACAGTTTATTGCCAATTTATTGCCGGTTGCCATCAACAGAGATGTATGCAGAACACCGATGCAATGGAACCACACAGAAAAAAATGCCGGATTTTCAATGGCAGAACGTACATGGCTTCCAATTAATAAAGACATAGATAATAGAAATGTTTTTCAGCAAAAAAATGAAAAATCCTCTTTATATCATGTGTTTAAAAACTTAAATAAATTAAGAAAAGAAAACAAGCCATTGCTCAATGGAACCATAGAAATCATCAACACAGGAAATAAAGAGATACTGGCTTATGTGCGTGTTTTTAACGATGAAAAACTACTGATTGTATTAAATTTCAGCAACTCAAAAATCACGAATTATATCAATCAACCAATTAAAGAAGTCGTTTTTTCTTTAAAAAATAAATATACGTTCGACGGTATTTTAGATAGATTTGATGGCGTGGTATTAAAGCTGTGAGTATAATTTAGGCTGCTCCTAAATTAAAGTAAAAAGTACTTCCTTTATTTGGTTCACTAATTACACCAATACTTCCTTTTTGTGCTTCAATAAATTCTTTACAAATAGCCAACCCCAAACCTGTTCCTTCTTTATCATTTCCCGGTATTCTGAAATATCTATCGAAAATTTTATTGGTGTACTTATTATCGATTCCTTTTCCGAAATCTTTAACCGAAAATTCTATTTTATCATCGGTTGATTTTACGGTTACCATTATTTTTGAATCTTGGTCAGAATACTTAATGGCATTCGAAATAAAATTATTCAAAACCCAGGCGGTTTTTTCAGTATCAGCCAGCACTGATGAAATCGTTTCAGGACAATCTATTTCTATGTTTATATTCTTTTGTGTTGCTCTGTTTTTGTTAGCATTTACTGCAAGTTCAACTATTTCTTTTGGTGAGGATGGTTGTATAGAGAGTTGAATATTTCCTGTTTCAGCTTGTGTGATATTGGTAAGTTCACCGGTAATTTTTAGCAGTCGTTCAATATCTTCTTTGATATTTTGTATCATTAGACGCTGCTCTTTATTTATGGAGCCAACCCTTTTGTCTTCCAATAAATTTAAACTCATTAAAATAGATGAAATAGGTGTTTTTAGTTCGTGTGAAACGGTTCCGATAAAATTTGTTTTGAGTGTATCTAATTCTTTAAATGGAGTAATGTCTTTTAATAAGATAACATGTCCTATTAATTTACTTACCTTTTCACCGGTTGGCGTAAAATGAATATCAATAATTTCTTTTTCGAAATAACTTTCTTTTTTATTAAAATATATTTTTAAATGTTCGTTATTTACTTTTTTGTTTTCCTGATGTGCTGTTAATTCCTGCATCAGCTTTCGCATTAAATCATTAGAAAACGCTATATCTAATGCATCTTTTCCAATAATATCTTCCGGTTTTAAAGCCAGTATTTCTGATGCTTCTTCATTGGCAAATAATATCTTTTTATGTTCATTCAATCCTATAATAGGATTGTGCATTTTATTAATTAATGTTTCAATTCTTTTCTTTTCAAACAATATTTCAGATAAATTACTGGTTTCGTACTCTTTTAATTTAGATGCCATGGTATTAAATGCTATGGCCACTTCGCCAAACTCATCATGACTTTCATATTCAATTCGTCGTTTATAATTTTTATCCGCTATTTCTTTGATGCCAACAGTCAATTCTTTAATTGGGTTAGCAATGCCACGCGGAAAATTCAACAACAATGAAAACGAAACCAGAAAACACAACGTTGCTACAATTGCAATCCATGAAGTTGCGTGGTCTGCTGTTTTAAATGCTATTTTATTTTTGTATTGAATAGCTTCCATATTTAACTGCATGATTTCTGCAATGTTTTTTCGAATTTCAATCGCTAATACATTGTCTGTTTTATTTTGCTTTATTTTCAGAAAATTTTGCACCAATTTTTCAGTGGCTGTTTCTTCTCCTTTTTCAGTGATGTTGTTTTTCTGTTTTAAAAGATTTGCTTCAAATAATATAATTGCGTTGCTGTCATTTGGCAAAGCGTCTAATGCAACCATCATCTTTTTAGAGTAATCTAAGGAATTATAATTGTCTTCTAAAATATTATTCGTGTCATTTGACATCGCATTAATATAAAAAATTGCCACAACTGATAATGTTGAAATCAGAACGAATAGTGTTCCTATGGCTACAGTAAGTTTTGTTTTAATTCGCATAAACTTTATTTAAGATAGAATGACCAGGTCAATATCAGATGATGTTAGTTTATTTAGCAGTTCGTTGAACAGGTTAGTAGCTAATATAATTTTAAACAAACTCAAGTGAGGTTTGCCAATGCAAATCGTTGTTATGTTTTGTTTTTCGGCTACTTCTACAATTGCTTTTGCAATATTTTCATTTTGAATTTGAATCACTTCAGCACCGAGTTCTGTTGCTAATTTAAAATTATTAATTAAATGACGTTGTTTATCTAATGGTATTTTATCTGCGCTTTCTGAAGGAACCTGTACATACAACAAATACCATTTACTGTTATAATAATTAGCCAAGCGTGCCGTTTTTCGTATTACTGTTTTTGCGGTTTTATCATTACTGCTGATACATGCTAAAAATCGTTCGTGTTTGAGTGCAGCATTTTTCGGAATTTCACTTTCTACTTTTCGTTCTACCTGTGAAGCAACTTCTTTCAATGCCAATTCACGCAATTGCAAGATATGTTGTGATTTAAAGAAATTTTTAAGTGCTGTTTCTATTTTATCCTGGCGGTAAATCTTACCTTCTTTTAGACGTGTCACTAACTCATCCGCCGTAAGGTCAATGTTTACGACTTCATCGGCTTGTGCTAATACGCTGTCCGGTATTCGTTCTTTTACTTCAATGCCTGTTATCAATCTAACTTCTTCATACAAACTTTCAATATGTTGAATATTAACCGCGCTGATTACATTGATGCCTGCATTTAAAATATCGAAGACATCTTGCCAGCGTTTTTCATTTTTGCTGCCTTCAATATTGGTGTGTGCCAATTCGTCTATAATAACAACTTCCGGCCTTAAAGAAATAACGGCCTGCACATCTAATTCTTCCAGTTCTTTTCCTTTGTAAAATAATTTTCGTCGTGGAATAACAGGCAACCCTTCTAACAAAGCATGTGTTTCTGCACGATTATGTGTCTCTATATATCCAATTTTTACATCAATACCATTTTTCAAAAGAGCATGCGCTTCTTGCAGCATACGATATGTTTTACCAACACCGGCACTCATTCCAATGTAAACTTTAAATTTTCCTCGTCTTGATTTTTTTATCAAGTCGAGGAATTCCTGAGCTGATTTTTTGGTTTCTTCCATGTTATTGGCCGTTTTTTCTAACCAGTTTGTTTTGTGTAAATGGCGTCACTAATAAAGGATATTGTTCAACCAACAAGTGACTCTTGTCCAAACCAAAGTATATATGATCCTTAACGCTTAATCGTCTTAGATTGTAATAGCTTTTCATTACAAAGTTTTTCCAAAAGGACATTTTATTGTCATAAGAAAGAAAACTATCTAAAATCACAAATTTAAAATCTCCAATAACATCTTGTTGATATATTTGCTCATTTGAATCTTCAATTTCAAATTCTTTATTTTTGATCATCTCTTTTACCACTTGTTTAAAATAATATCCGATACGAGGTTCTTCTCTAAAGCCTAAATTAAAAGAAATAAAATAGGCGTCATTTTTTATAATGGTGTTTACAGTATAATTTTGCTCATAAGGTTCATCTAAAATATTTACATGTACAAACCAATAAATATCTGCTCTTTTTGGAAGTCCGTTATTTAGTATGGAGTTGATTATCGTTTGCTCTATTTTTTTTTCTGATTTTGATGTAGTTAGATAAACCAAGTTAGTTGCATATTTAGGAATTCTATTATCCAAACTTAATTTTTTAAATATTGGCAAATATTCTTCTAATCGCACAAACGTTAAAATTGTAGATTTTACTTTTCTACCTTTCCACCAAATGTACATTACGGAAAATAATGAAAAACCAATAATTAAAGTTATCCAGCCGCCTTCTTTAACTTTCTGAAGGTTGGCAATTAAAAAACTTAGTTCTATCATTAAAAAAATACTTGTAATTAAAATATTAATAATAATGGGTACTCTTTTTATCCTTAAATAAAAATTAATTAGTATTGTACTCATCAGCATAGTTAGCGTAACACTTAAACCAAAGGCCGCTTCCATTTTTGTACTTTCTCTAAAATATAAAACCATGCTCACGCATCCGATCATAAGAAACCAATTGATGGCTGGTATATATAATTGTCCTTTTATGTTACTTGGAAACAAGACTAAATGTTTTGGCCAAATGTTTAACCTGATTGCTTCGTTAATTAATGTAAAGCATCCACTTACTAATGCTTGTGATGCAATGATTGTGGCTAAGGTTGCAATCACTAATGCAAACCAATAAATACTTTTGGGTACAATATGATAAAATGGACTCATTTCGCCGGTTACCATTCCTGTATGATTAAGCAACCAAGCTGTTTGGCCAGCGTAACTGAATATCAACATTACTTTTATAAACAACCAGCTCATTCTTATATTGTTTCTACCACAATGACCCATATCACTATATAATGCTTCTGCTCCTGTGGTGCATAAAAAAATGCTGCCCAATAACCAAAACCCTTTGGGTTCATTCACCAATAATTGATAAGCATAATAAGGATTTAACGCTTTAAAAACACTCCAATTTTGGCATACAGAAATTGCACCTATAATACCAATAAAACTGAACCAAACAACCATAGCGGGTCCGAAAATTTTTCCAATTTTATTGGTCCCGAATTGTTGAAATATAAATAGCGCAATTAAAATAGCAATTATTATCGGCATTGTATTTAATTCCGGTACTACTGCTCTTATACCTTCTATTGCTGATGCTACAGAAATTGGTGGTGTGATGATTCCGTCTGCGATTAAAAAAGCACCGCCTGCCATAGCAATAAAAATTAACCATTTGCCACTAAACCTTCTAATTAGTGCATATAGAGAAAAAATACCACCTTCACCATTATTGTCAGCTTGTAGTGTAATTATTACATATTTTATAGTGGTTTGAAAAACCAATGTCCAGAAAATACAACTTAAACAACCAAGTGCAACTACTTCTGTTATTACTCTTCCATGAAACACAGCATTCAATGTATATAAAGGCGAAGTGCCTATGTCACCAAAGACAATACCTATGGCAATAAGAGAACCTGCTAATGTAATTTGTTTGTGAAATGAAGTAATCGTTTGATCAGACATTTTGACTATTTTATAATATAATCTTATCTTTTAAACAATTTGACCTATTTAAACGTACTTTCAATTTTTTAAAAATATTTATTTAAACTGGTGTGCAAATGCATATGCAAAAGAAAATCCAACCGTTGGATTTAACTTACTAAAGTTACCGGATTTATTTTCAAAAATATCGTCTTTCCTGCTTTGATACAATCTGCCTTCCAGCCTAATCATGGCATTCGGAAATGGTATAACATCTACATTTAATGAATAACCAAACGTTTGAAACCCGTTCGGTGTACCAGTTGCAACAATTACAGCATTTTTATCACTGTAATATTCGACACGCGCAGATAGCGCCAAGATTTCTATCGGTGCGTAACGTACAATGAACACGGGTGAATACCACGCATTATATTGTTTTGATTTTTTTGCTTTTTGTTCTGCTCCTGCATCAACACCAACAGTAAAAGCAAGTTTTGATGTTGCATTAAAGATAGCATAAAAATTATGGAAATAACGCATTTGGCGAGTGCTGTCAGGCTTATCCGTTCCGATAAATGATGATGAATTAATCAGAATTTTATCGGTTGGTTTTCCCTGAACTTGCCAGCCAAAACTTGGTAAAGAACTAGCAGCAACACGTTGTATTCTTTGCCATCCGTTTATAATATGTGCAGCAACTAAGAATTTTCCATTATCCGATGAATATGTAAGCTTAACGCCACTTTGATAAAACGGTGAATTGTCGGAAAGCATGCTGCGCGTCATATTCCAACAATCTTTTCCTATAGCACTTTCAAATCCAATATGAGATGCATAAATTCCTGCATCTAACCAAAGTTGTTTTTTCTTAGAAAGATTGATGCCTGCATTTGCTTCATAGATATTTTTCAATACACCAGGCTCGGCTGCAAGGTTTGCATTAGAATAGGTGCCAGCCATCAAGGCTACATTGGCACGCAATCTGGGTGCTGTATAATTTACTTTTATCAATGCAAGATTTACATTGAATTCGTTATGGCGATTATGACTGTAAATAAAAGATGGTCGGTTACCGCTTTTGGGATGGTTGATATCGAACAAATAGTACGTTTCAATGTAAGCACTTAACTCTACATTTCCTTTCCATGGTTCTGCTTTTATTTCTTTGATACTGTCATCAGTAGTTGTACTTGTAGTTATATTATTATTACGAAGTGAATCTAAAATTTCTTTTCGCAACTCATCCAAAATTGATTTACGTTCTTCTGGTGTTAGTATATTTTGGCTGAATATTTGAAGAGTACTTAAAACAACCAATAATATGGTAAGTATCTTTTTCATTTAAGTATTTTTATTTTGTTATTTAAGATTGTCTAAAGCAAGGTTTAGTTTTAAAACATTTAATTTTTCAGGACCAAACATTCCTAATACTGGTTTTTCTGTCTGGTTTTTAATTAATTGTTGAATTAACTCTTTAGAAATATTACGTGCTTTAGCAATGCGGTCTATCTGTACTTCTGCTGCTTCTAAAGATATATTCGGGTCCAATCCACTGCCACTTGCTGTTACAAGTTCTGACGGAATATCAGCTTTCTTTACGGTTGGATTATGCGCCATGAATGTATCAATTCTTGCTTGTACCTGTGCCAGATAATCAGGATTACTTGGGCCTTTGTTGCTGCCACATGAGCCGGCTGCATTATAGTTTACGGCTGATGGACGCGAATTAAAATACTTATCTTCTGTAAAGGACTGGCCCATATTTGCATAATAGGTTTTTCCATTTTGTGTAATGATTTCGCCTTTTCCGTGATTAGGCGCCAGTTGTGCAATTGCCCAAACAATACCTGTATATATTACACAAAAGAAAATTATGGTGACTACAGTAAGTCTTATTGCCGGAAAAATATGTGTTTTCATTTTTGTACGTTTAATGTTTATTAAATGAATAGAGATACTACTAAGTCGATTAATTTTATGCCGATAAATGGTATAATAACACCGCCTAAACCGTAAATAAATAAGTTTCTGCGTAACAAAGCAGATGCGCCGATTGGTTTGTAGGTAACGCCTTTCAGCGCCAATGGAATCAATGCTAAAATGATGATTGCATTGAAAATAACCGCTGAAAGTATAGCACTTTCCGGTGAATGCAAACGCATAATATTTAAACCTTGCAAAGTAGGAATAGATGCTATAAATAATGCTGGCACGATTGCAAAATATTTGGCAACATCATTTGCAATAGAAAATGTTGTTAAAGTTCCGCGTGTCATTAATAGTTGTTTTCCTATCTCTACAATTTCAATCAACTTGGTTGGATCATTATCTAAATCTACCATATTACCTGCTTCTTTAGCTGCTTGTGTGCCACTGTTCATTGCTACACCAACATCTGCCTGAGCTAATGCGGGTGCATCGTTTGTTCCGTCACCCATCATGGCAACCAGTTTACCATCTTGTTGTTCTTTTCTTATGTAGGTCATTTTGTCTTCAGGTTTCGCTTCTGCAATGAAGTCATCTACCCCAGCTTTTTCAGCAATAAATTTGGCAGTTAATGGATTGTCGCCTGTAACCATTACCGTTTTAATTCCCATTTTTCGCAAGCGTTCAAAACGTTCCTGGATGCCTGGTTTTATGATATCCTGCAATTCGATTACGCCAATTACTTTTTCATTTTCAGATACTACTAAAGGTGTGCCTCCATTACTTGATATTTTTATGACTTGCTGACTAATTTCTTCCGGGAAAACATTACCGGCCTTTTCGGATAAATTTTTAATCGCATCAAATGCCCCTTTTCTTATACGTGTGTTTTCAAATTCAATTCCGGAACTTCTGGTTTCTGCAGTAAACTTTATAAAGGTTGGGTTGCTGATATTGAAACTGGACGGTTGGATGCCCGCTAATTCTATAATGGATTTTCCTTCCGGTGTTTCATCGGCCATAGAACTCAATACCGTACATTTTATAAAATGCTTTTCATCCACTCCGTTTGCTGCATAAAAATTGGTTGCTTTTCTGTTTCCAATAGTAATCGTTCCGGTTTTATCTAACAACAACACATCAATATCGCCGGCTGTTTCTACTGCTTTACCGGATTTGGTGATAACATTTGCACGCAAGGCTCTGTCCATGCCTGCAATGCCAATGGCAGAAAGCAAGCCGCCAATGGTAGTTGGTATTAAACAAACAAACAAGGCAATGAATGCTGCAATAGTAATTGGCGTTTTCGAATAGGTGCCGAATGGCTGTAGGGTTATACATACTATTATAAACACTAAAGTGAAGCCTGCCAATAAGATGGTTAATGCAATTTCATTCGGTGTTTTTTGTCGTGATGCACCTTCTACCAAAGCAATCATTTTGTCTAAGAAACTTTCACCCGGTTCGGTCGTTACTAAAACTTTTATTTTATCAGACAATACTTTTGTACCACCGGTTACACTACTTTTATCGCCACCGGCTTCTCTAATTACCGGTGCGCTTTCTCCTGTAATCGCGGATTCATCTATTGATGCCAAGCCTTCAATAATTTCACCATCGGTTGCTATTAAATCACCGGCTTCACAAACAAAAATATCGCCTTTTTTTAATTGAGAAGAATTAACCTTGGTTCCGTTTTCTAATGTTGCCGGTGTTTCTTCGCGCGTTTTTCGCAAGCTGTCTGCTTGTGCTTTTCCTCTAGCTTCTGCAATCGCTTCTGCGAAGTTGGCAAATAAAAGAGTAAACAAAAGAATCAGGAAGACGATGAAATTATACATAAAACTGCCTTGTGTTTTTTCACCTGCTAATATCCAGATGCAAACAATAAACATGACGAAGGTTCCGATTTCTACTGTAAACATTACAGGATTGCGAAACATGATTTTTGGATTCAATTTAATGAATGCATTTTTAATGGCTTGATTAACTAAGTCTTTTTGGAATAAAGATGTATTTTGAGATTTCATTTTATTGATTTTTATTTTAATGGTTCAAAGTGAAATATTCTGCAATTGGACCTAATGTCAATGCCGGGAAGAAAGCTAATGCTGCCAAAATAACGATCACAGCAAAAATCATTAATCCAAAAGTGACGGTGTCGGTTTTTAAAGTACCTGCACTTTCCGGAATAAATTTCTTATTCGCTAAGATACCTGCAATAGCAACCGGTCCGATTATTGGAAGATAACGTGACAGTATAAGTATGATTCCTGTTGTTATATTCCAAAATGGATTGTTATCGCCAAGGCCTTCAAAACCACTTCCGTTATTTGCCGAGGCAGATGTATATTCATATAACATTTCAGAAAAACCGTGATGTCCCGGATTATTGAGCCAGCCGCTTGCATTACCTGCAAACCACCAACCCATTGGTGTATCGTTAGCAGCAAAATATGCCGCGATTGCTGTTCCGGCTAAAATAAAAAATGGATGCAGCAATGCAATAATCATGGCTATTTTCATTTCTCTTGCTTCAATTTTTTTACCAAGAAATTCCGGTGTTCTTCCAACCATCAAACCACCGATAAAAACTGCTAAAATGATGAAGATGTAGAAATTAAGAATACCAACACCACAACCACCATAAAAAGTATTTGTCATCATAGCTAATAGTTGATTCATGCCTGAAAGAGGCATGGTGCTGTCATGCATTGCATTCACGGAACCGGTTGAGATTACAGTGGTAGCAATACTCCAAAAAGCAGATGCTGCGGCACCAAATCGAATTTCTTTGCCTTCCATAGCACCCGATGAGTTATCTATGCCCATTTTTATGATTGCCGGATTGCCGTTCATTTCTGTGACCATCGTTGGAATAGTTAACAGCAAAAATCCAATTGTCATTACACCAAAAATCATCCAGGATAGTTTTTTTCTGTTGAGATAAAAACCCAAAGCAAATATCATGGCAAATGGTATGATCAACTGGGCAATCATTTCAATACTATTGGTGAAGTAGTTTGGGTTTTCAAATGGATGTGAAGAGTTAACTCCAAAAAAACCTCCACCGTTTGTACCAAGATGTTTTATGGCAATAAAAGCTGCTGCAGGACCACGACTCACTTGTGTGGTGTCGCCTTGCAAAGACACCATTGTATCTTTTCCTTCAAAAGTCATTGGAGTGCCGTTAAAAGCTAATATAATTGCAACAATAAAAGAAAGTGGCAGTAAGATACGTGTACCTGATTTTAAAAAATAATCATAAAAATTACCTAACTTATCTGTAGTGCGTTCTTTTAATGCAACAATTAAAACGACGGCTGCGGCTATACCGGTTGCTGCTGATACAAACTGTAAAAACATTAAATAAAGTTGTGCTAAATAACTCAACCCTGTTTCGCCGGAATAGTGCTGCAAATTACAGTTTACTAAAAATGAGATCGATGTATTAAACGCTAAATCCGGTGTCATATTTGGATTACCATCCGGATTTAACGGCAACCAACCCTGACACATCAAGACAAACATGCCTACGAGAAACCAAACAAGATTGATGGTTAGCAGTGCTTGTAAATGTTGTTTCCAGTTCATTTCCTGAGTGCTGTCTATTCCACTCAATCGATAAAAGAGTTTTTCAATTGGATTAAAAATTGGATCTAGTATTGTTTTTTCATATGAAAAAACTTTTGCCATATATTTGCCAAAAGGAATTGCTAAAACAATGCTGATGACAAACATGGCAATGACGCCGAATATTTCTGTGTTCATAATTTAGAGTTTAAAGAGATATATTATTTTCCAAATCACCCATGAAAGAAAAGCGAAGGCAAATATCCATAACGATGCTATGGTGATAATGTCTTTGATTCTCTCTTTTAAGGAGGTTTGAGATTTCACTTATAATTAGAATTTTTCTGGTTTTAGTAATACATATATCATATATGCAAACACGAGTATAGAGATAATGAATAGTGCTATCATAGGTTAAATTTTTTCGAAGAATTGAATAGATTTATAAAAGATGCCAAAGCAAAGAATGGCGATGACTAAAAGTGAGATAGTAAACATAATTTTTAATTTTGGTTCGTTTACTGCTTTCCAATAAGTATACCTTATAAGTAAAAGCCAACTAATCAATAGATTATTAATTACTTACAAAATATTCGATAAACTATAACATAAAAAAACCTTCCATTTTGGAAGGCATACATTTTCATTTTGAAAAGGTTTAGCTGATTTTGTATTCTTCTATTTTGCGATACAATGTTGTTAAACCTATATTGAGCAAGCGTGCTGCTTCTGTTTTATTGCCGTTGGTGTAGTTTAATACTTTTTGAATATGCAGTTTTTCGATACTCGATAAATCGAAAGCTGAAACGGTTTTATTGGTTTGCTGCGTTATCATATCAAAAGGTAATGCCGCTTGCGTTAGTTCACTATTGTTTTCTGTTAATATGACACAACGTTCTATTACATTTTTCAATTCGCGAATATTGCCTTGCCAATTATGTTGCTTTAAAATCTCGACAAAATCAACAGAAAGCGGTTTGATTTTTTTATTGGTTTTTGCAGCAAAAACCTGGGTGAAGAAATTAGCCAAAAGTTCAATATCCGCTATTCTTTCGCGTAAAGCCGGCAACTGAATCTGGAAAACAGACAACCGGTAAAATAAATCGCTTCTAAAATGTCCGTTTTTTATATCGCTATTTAAATCTCTGTTGGTAGCTGCAATTACACGTACATTTACTTTTGACGATTTAATGTCACCGACTTTTATAAACTCACCCCCTTCTAATACACGCAATAATTTTGCTTGCAGCTCGATGTTCATTTCGCCAATTTCATCCAAAAAAATAGTTCCATTATGGGCTTCTTCAAATAATCCTTTTTTATCTTTTATCGCACCTGTAAATGAACCGGCTTTATGTCCGAACAATTCGCTTTCTAATAATTCTTTGCTGAATGTAGAACAATTTACAGCAACAAATGGCTTGTCTTTTCGCTTGCTTGCCTGGTGTATAGATTTCGCAAAGACTTCTTTTCCTGTACCTGTTTCACCCAATAGCAAAACGGTGGTATCAGTTGCTGCTACTTTTTTTGCTAAATCAACCGCCGCTACTATTGGTTTTGATTTTCCTAAAATATTATCGAATGAATAATTTTGTTCAACCTGTTTTTCTAATTGGTTGATTCTGTTGGTGAGGTTTACTTTTTCTATTGCACGATTCAGTAAGGGAATAATTTTATTATTGTCATCACCTTTAATTAAGTAATCAAATGCTCCATTTTTTATGGCCTGCACACCATCTGCAATATTGCCATAAGCAGTCATCAATATAATTTCAACAGCAGGATATAGTACTTTAATTTCTTTAACCAGGTCAACTCCATTACCATCCGGTAATTTCACATCGCACAAAACAACATCAATTTGATAGGTCTCCAATTTCTTTAAGCCGGCTTTGCAAGTACCTGCTTCAACTACTTCAAAACCTTCTAATCCTATTATCCTTGATAATAAACCTCTAAGTTTTTCTTCATCGTCAATAATTAAGACCATGGAATAAAATTACAAAGTTTAAACGATGAAAAAGCATCCGGTCTTTAGAAAAGTGATGTTGTTATTGAACAGCCACCACTATGATACCGCCCGATACAAAATATAGATTTGGTATGAAAAGAGAAAGTTGAGTAAAACTATTATGTAATCTCCGCCTTTGATAAACAGATTTTACTTATTTTTGGACATAATTTATTTTGATGTCTGAAACAAAAGACTACCATATTATAGAGAAGTTCCGGGAAATGGTGGAAAAGCGCTATGATTTTAATGAACTCAAGCTGCGTTTTGATTTGCCTCCTTCTATCACCGAAGAAGTGATTGATGAAATTGAAAATTATTTTTTAAGCACCATCTATCCTCCCGCACCGGAGCGAAAAGAACTCGAAGAAGCCTTCAAAGATTTAGCAGATTATGTAAAACAGCCCCGAAAAATGTGGAACCTCTTCGGCGATATGGCAAGAGCACTTTTCAAATTCGGGCGTCATTTTATGACGGCACTGAAAGCCGGTATGGATTCGCTGGATTCTTTTTTAGGTGCTAAAAATTTTGAAGCACAGATGGCGGAAATTGCCAATAAAAATGGTATTCTGCCGCCTATGAATGATGACGATTTTGAAGATACCATGTATCAGCTTCCCAGAGAAGACATAGAGAAATTCATTAAAGACGTTAAAAGCCTTTTCGGTGCCATGGTAAACACCACCTTGCTGGCAAAAACACTGGATATCTTAGATCATGTTATTCATACTATGGAAAACAAGCCAAATGTATTTCCTCAAAAAGAAATCGACGGTATAAAATTGGGAAAATCATTGTTGCAGAAAGGATACGATTTATTTTCCAAATACGATGAGGAGACCAAAAAGCATATTGTAGATTTTATTTATAAAAATGAAATGTGGTACATCGATTCCGTTTACAAGAAAAAAGAAGAAAAATAAAAACACCTTCCGCTATAATTAAGAAATCTTCACATTTGGTATTTCAGTATTTTCGTACTTTTGTTAGTTAGAGATGGCGCGTAAAACGATATATACAGATGATGCACCGGAGCCGATTGGTCCGTATTCGCAAGCTGTATATATAAACGGTATGTTATTTGTATCCGGACAAATACCCTTAGACCCGTTTTCAGGTGCTTTAATAAAAAACGGAATTGAAGAAGAAACGGAACAGGTAATGCAAAATTTAAAAGCTATTTTACATGCTTCTGAAATGGATTTTTCAAATGTGGTAAAATGTTCTATCTTTTTAACGGATATGCATGACTTTCCAAAAGTAAATGAAGTATACGGGAAATATTTTAAAACCAATCCGCCGGCACGCGAAACTGTAGAAGTAAGTGTGCTGCCTAAAAATGCGAATGTAGAAATATCGTGTATTGCTGTCAGATAACTAAAAAACTCTTTCAATCTTTAAAAACAAAATTATGTATAAAAAAGTAGCGTTGATTTTCCCCTGTTTTATGTTGATTGCCTATTTTTCTCAGGCTCAGACTCCTGACTATTGCAAAATGGCCAACGACAGCATGAAAGTACAGTTCGCCCGTGGTGAGTTGGGTTGTTTTGTTACTGCAAAAGGTATGGGAAATATAAACCATATAAAAATTTTTAAAACCCACTACGAAAAAACTATTGTAAAAACAGCTTCAAAAGATTCTATTTCTCAGCAAAAACTGGAGCAACTTCAAAAAAAATTAGCCGAGTCCGGAAAAACAGGAATAAACAAAGACACGAGTGGTAAAATAAAAAAGTTTATTGAGTCAAAAATTATAAATCCGCTGGATACCAGTACAGAGTTTAAGTTATGTTATAACAAAGCATTTCAGGCTAAACTGGATTCTGCCTTCAAATGTGATTTCTTCAGAAAATCTGATTCTATTTTAAAATCGTATGACAAACTGGGAAAAGGATACAAGAATGTAGAGTTTAAAGGTGGTCCTGTTGAATTGCAAAAATTTATGGACAAGAATATCATCTTGCCGAAAGATGCAAAATCAAACAGCGACAGCGACAAAGTAATACGCGTTTACTATCAGTTTTTTGTAGATGAAAAAGGAATGGTAAGCGAGCCGAAGCTAATAAAATCTAACTGTAAAGTTTGTGAAGAACCGGTGTTGGCTGCGATAAAAATATTACCGGCATTTATTCCGGCTACCGATGCGGGAAAACCTAAAAAAGTAAAATACATTTTCCCTTATACGAAAGCCGCTACTAAAGCAAAAGAATAAATACATTTGAACTTAAAATGTACAACTTTTAAAAACGACATCTTAATAAGATGTCGTTTTTTATTTACACAAATTCAGTTTTTTGATTTAACTTTCTGAAATGATGCAACCAACTTTTGCTGAACGGTTCAGGCAAATCGTATTTTTTACTGTTTTACTGGCATTGGGCATTCTGATATTTATTCAGGTAAAATTTTTAGTGCCCGGATTTTTGGGTGCCGTCACTTTATACCTGCTGAACAGAAAATTTTTATTTCATCTTATTTATCAAAAAAAATGGAACAGATATATTGCTGTTTTTGTAATGATGCTCATAGATGCCGTCACGCTCTTAATTCCATTTGGAATGGCAACCGTTTTTGTGATTCCTAAATTGCAAAACTTCACCGACAATGCCAACGATTTATTTCAGGGAGTGAAAGCCATCATTGAACGTATTTCAACATCTACGGGAATAGAATTACTGAGTAAAGAAAACCTGAGTAATATTCCGAAAATTGTTTCTTCCTTTCTGCCGGATTTTTTAAGCACGGCAGCAAATGCCGCCATTAATATCAGCACCATGTTTTTCATTTTATTCTTTATGCTGAACAATGCCTCGAAAATTGAATCTACTATTTTAAAGTTTATCCCGTTGAAACCGGAAAATAAAAAACTGGTAGCCACCGAAACAAAAAATATTGTTATCTCTTACGCTATCGGAATTCCAGTACTGGCTATTGCTCAGGGATTTGCCGCTTATATTGGTTATGCTATTTTCAGTATTGATGATCCGATGCTCTGGGGATTTGTTACTTGTGTTTGTTCCGTAATTCCGTTTATAGGTTCCGGAATGATTTGGTTGCCGTTAGTGGTTTATCTATATGCAAGCGGAAACACTGCGGGAGCAATTGGTTTAGCTGCATATTGCGCGGTTGTTGTATTAAATATAGATAACTTATTGCGCCTGTTTTTATTAAAAGCATTTGCAGATATACATCCGTTGATTACTTTATTTGGTGTAATAACAGGTCTAAAATTATTCGGATTTATTGGTTTGATTTTCGGACCGCTGCTGGTTTCTTATTTATTGCTGATGGTGAAAATTTATGTAAATGAATTTTCCGTCCACGCACAAAATGAAAGCGATTAACAATTTTTAATATTGATATATCGTATCCGGAATCGTTTTTGTACAATTAAATGAAATGATAGAAAAGCTCAAAAACGATAAAGAAATTGCGCATCATATTTTCAGCGGCTCTACCACTATGATTGGTGTTTGCATTACAGTAATTTCTCTGTTCAGAATCATGCAGATAAATAAACAAACACTGGTGGATGAAATATTGGGAGCAGATACACTGTTGTTTATTTTTTCCTGTTTTTTTTCATATTTATCGCTCCGCAATGCTGCATTAAAAAGCATTGAAAACATTGCGGATATAATTTTCTTTACAGGATTACTATTATTACTGGTAGTTGGTTTTATTATTGTTTTCACCACTTATTAAGCATGCAGGCTCTCTGCCAATAATTGATTTACTTCTTGGTGTTGTATCAGCAGCATGGAATGAGTGCCACCCTCCACTGCAATTGCGTTGCGTATATTTCTATAAGGAAACATTTCATCTTTCGTTCCGTGTATGTGTATAATATCTTTACGGTAATCTTCTTTCCCGTTCCATTTGATAATTGCATTCACACACCAGTATAAAAAATCGGGATTATTGTTTTTCGCCATACTCACAGCAAGCCGCCGCATGCCCGGAACTTTTAAAACTTCCCGTTTAAATAAACTGCCGAATTGTATAAACCCGATAAAACCTTTGCCCGGCAGCAGTTTGTGTGCGTTTGTATATTTCATGTGCGTTAAAATAAACGGCATCTCTTTTCTGCTTTTCACCGAAGAAATCAGCACTACTTTTTGCGGATCAATAAGTTTTATTAATTCCATTACCATTATACCGCCCATGGAATTTCCAACGAGATTAAATGGTTGCGTGGTGTCTATCAGCGGAATAAATTTTTTAACGTAGGTTTCCATAGTATCCTGCTTATCATGCTTTGGAAACGGCAGATATACCGCGTTCTCTACAGCAACCATCTGATGTTTAAAAATGCGCTCATCCGATGCTATACCACCGATAAAATAGGTTACAATTGTTGACACCTACGAATTTAAGTAAAAGAAAAGAGTCGTAAAATGAAGATATTGTTGTCAAATAGAAAACAACTTAGACTTTCACTTTTATTTCGATGTTTTAATAATATCGTTTATGATGGCAAGATGATGTTGAGTGTGAATTTGTAGAAATTGAATGGCTGGCTTTAAATTTAATTTTCCAAAATAAGGATGTTCAAAATACTGATTGCTGTCTAAGGTATTAAGCTCCTTAATGCTTTCTTTGGCTCGTTCTATTGCAGCTTTCAGACTGTCCGTATTGAAATCAGCTTTGGGTTGCACAACGTCCGGAGCCTGCGCTCTGCCCCTCGGTATTTTTTGGGTAGTTAAAATCATATATCTGCCGATATTGAATTTCCATACATATTCTTTCGGGTTTGATTTTTTTAATCGTTCTGTTATTAAGTTTACAGATAACAAACTATGTTCTATTTGCCATCCGACAGTAGATGCAGAAATAGCAGGGTTACTAAATGATGCATGAGGAATTTGGTTTTCAAGTTGTAAAACAAGTTGCGTTAATTTTTCCGTACCCATGTTGTTTGATTCAAATAAAATCAATAACATTCAAATGCTGAAATGGTTGTTATTTTCGGAAACAGGAAAATATGTGTAACAAAAAAATTACGAATACAACAATTGAAGATGTGCCCAGCGAATGTGGGAAAAAACAGTAACCGTTGTTTTAGAATTTTGATCTCTGTTGAAGATAAGTTCCGTATTATTTCCTTTGCCATCAATATAAACAGTCCAGGGGTTGGCAATACTTTCCGCAAGCTGCAACAGGCTGTAAATTAATTTTTCTTTTGTTCGTATTTCTGAAACGGGTACCAGATATTCCAGTTTAAAGGCATTCGGAAATTTAGCATATTTCTCCATTGACTGCGGTATTGTCTTTTCGGGAAACACATTTAATAATTGGTCTGTTATCAATCTTGCTTGCGTTTCACTTTTTATCTCATCAATAATAAAGGTGATTCCTATACTTTTTATCATAACAGAAAATTACTTTTTTTTCTGGAATTATTCTAAAATACTCATTTTTAAACAGTAAAAATAAGCATGTCACAATTTGTGGTTGTGTTTCCTTTCATATGAACGGCTTTCGCTGCATCTTTACATTATCAAACAGCGAAAGGCTGGAAACATAGAAACCCAACCCTAAAGTGTAGAAACCTAAAAACACCCCAAAGAACGACACAAAAACCCAACCTACAGTTTAGAAACACAAAACCCAGAGAGCAGCAACCGCTGCTCTTTTTTTATTTCCAAAACAAGGATACTTGCTCTCTTTATTCAGAATAAGCTAATTTCTGTTTCTTAACCCAAATCAATGAGATTGGCAGATAAGGCCTATAATTTTGTATCCGGATATAATTCTTAAACAAAATAAAAATATGAAAATGAAAGCAGCAGTTTATACGCAATATGGAGCACCGGAAGTACTTCAAATAAAGGAAGTAGCTAAACCAACACCAAACGCAAATGAAGTACTTATACGAATAAACGCCACTGCGGTAAACTCAGGTGACTGTCGATTACGAAAAGCCGACCCGTTTGCAGTCCGGTTCTTCTTTGGTTTACTGAAACCTAAAACTACGATTCTCGGCAGTGTTTTTTCCGGAGAAGTGGAAAGTGTCGGCTTGGCTGTAAAACAGTATAAAGCAGGTGATCTTGTTTTTGGTCATACCGATATGAGCTTGGGTGCTTATGCTGCCTACAAATGTATACCGGAAGGAGGCTCTCTGGCAATAAAACCCGCTAATATCACGCACGTGGAAGCAGCTGTTATTCCCTTTGGTGCTGTAACGGCCTTGCATTTTCTAAAAAAAGCAAACATTCAAGCAAGACAAAAAATATTGATCGTGGGTGCTTCGGGCGCGGTGGGCAGTGCTGCCGTTCAATTGGCAAAGTCTTACGGTGCAATCGTAACGGGCGTGTGCAGTACAGTGAATATAGAACTGGTGAAATCTATCGGTGCGGATGCTGTACTAGATTATACGAAAGAAGATTTTACACAAAACGGTGAAGTGTACGATGTGATTTTTGATACCGTGAATACAATAAATATTTCCCGCGCTTTACAATCACTGAGTAAAAACGGTAGTATGATTTTAAGTGCTGCGGGGATGCCGGAAATGTTGCAAGGTTTATGGATTTCTATGACGAGTAAGAGAAAAGTAATGACCGGTGTAATTAGTCATACCAAAGCAGACATCGTATTTTTAAAGGAGTTGATAGAAGCCGGAAAATATAAAGCGGTCATTGACAGAACCTATCCGCTGGCGCAAATTGCCGAAGCACATGCTTATGTTGAAAAAGGGCATAAGAAAGGAAATGTTGCGATAGAAGTGTGAGCTTAATTCAAAATACATTTTTTAGATTTTTTAAACATATTGATTAATAAAATCTGCTTTTTGTCACTTTTTTTCTTAGTCAAAAAAAGTAACCAAAAAAGACAAGGCAAAACCAAATGCTCCGCTGGTTTTGCCATGCCACGCTTCTTGCCTGTGTGCACAGTTCAACATTTTTCTTTTTATATGCAATCTCAACCTACAATGTATAAGCTTATTTCTTAAACAATCTTTTTCTGATTCTGCTCAGTGATTCCGGTTTTACGCCAATATAACTCGCGATTTGATACTGCGGTATTTTTTGAAATAAGTCCGGGCGCGATGCTAATAGTTTTACATAACGCTGTTCCGCCGTATCCGTGGTGTAAGTGGACATCTGTTCTTGTTGTGCGGCAAATACACTTTCCATTACTTTTCTGGAAACCGTTTCAAATTTTGGAAACCGTTTATACAGGCTTTCTTCCTTTTCCCGGTTACCGACCACCAGTGTGCTGTCCATACAGCAATCGAGGTAATGATTGGAAGGATGGTGCTGACTAAAACTATGCATAGAAATTACCCATTGCTCTTCCGTGAAGAAGTTATTGGTTTTTTCTTCACCATCCACCAAATAATATTGTCTTACACAACCCTCTAATACAAAATACGCTTCCGCAGAAACCTGTCCTTCTTTTAGCAATACCGTTCCTTTTTTATACTGTTTTATAGTCATCGTCTCCACAATCGCTTCAATTTCTTCGGTGGAAAGCGGCATTATTTTTTGAAAATAATTCAG
>DAORIK010000005.1:0-61289 GCA_035438465.1 Chitinophagales bacterium
CTTGTTAAGGCAGTTTGTTTTGTGTGTGGTTTTATGGAGATGAATTGTGTGTTTTTGTGGCTGAACATACAACGCACAAGTACACCATACTAATGCTTTACTGCATACTTGCGCGAGCTATTGGTCAGGTCGCTCCTACGGAGCTCTTTATGTTGGTGCGTTGTTGCTATAAACAGATTGTCCTTACAGGATAAAAAATCTAATCATTGCCGTGGTTCGTGTCTGCACGAATCACAAATATGAATAGTTTGTGAGGACACAAAGCATGGCTATTGGAGATTTCTCGCTGCGCTCGAAATGACAGGCATGAAAAAACCCCGAAGCACGCTTCGAGGTTACACACAGATGAAAACTATTATCCGATTTTTACACACACACGGATAATAGTAGGTGTTATTTATTACAAATATTTTTTGATTTGAGGATTCCATTCAACCCAACCTGTTGTCCAATCGGTTGAACCAAATGCACCTTTGAAAGCAACAGTAGTAAATGCACTACTTAAGCCGGTAAAGTTAGCACCGGTTAATAAAGGAGAGCCTCCAGACAATGTCAAAGTTGGAGTTACTCCAGCTTCGAAAATAGAACCGTCAATTCCTAAAGCATCCCAACGTGGAGATATAGAGTTTCCAAAAGTTCCATCTATGAACCAATCTTTCGGAGTAGCCCAAGTAGTTGTATTCCAGGTAGTAGTTGCTGTTGGCACATTAACATCTCCCAATACAAAGAAGCCATACCCATTTGTACCATTAGTTCCGGCAATCACTGAATTTCTGATTTGTAAAGACGCATCCTGAGCATTAGCCACAGTTGTATTTCCATCTACGCTGATTGCATTCGGATAGCCGATAATTACTGAATTAAATATCTTGTGTTTTGTATTTCTTCTAACCAATGCACCATTCCTGAATGGTGTTGCTATTGCTGTTGCAGTATCTTTTTTAGGACCAACCATAGTCATGTTTGAGAATTCAACTGCAGTAAAAGGAGCATTTATACTTGAATTAGCATCATTATCACTCTCAAATCCATTAGATGCTCCACTTGGACCAAAATCGGCAATATTTTTATCTCTTATACCCAAACCAAATTGAATATGACCACTAAAACCATTGTCTGTATCAAAATCATCGTCCGTACCTCTGTATGCAATCAGGTGGTCTGCATTTACTGTACCTCCAAACCACTCAAATGAATCATCACCACCATAAGACGCTTGCAAGTAACTTAATGTTGTTCCATTGCCAACTCCTCCAAATGTAAATGAATTGATTTCCTGATTAGGATTAATTGGAACACCGGCATATTCCACGCGCACATATTTTAATATACCTGAATTATCTGCAGGATCGTTACCACCAAAGTAACCGCCATAACCACCTTCTAATTCTGCTTTACCTCCGGCAATATTTATCGGTGCTAAACCGCAAATGACGAGTCCACCCCAATCTCCTGCCGCTTTTGAACCTTCTGATTTTTCAGAAGTAAATACTATAGGGGAAGATGCTGTCCCTTCAGCTATTATTTTACTTCCTCGTTGAATAATTAATGTTCCTTTAGACGATTTCTCACCAACAATTAAAGTACCTGCCTCAATAGTAAGCGTTCCTTTTGCGCCACCAGCATTATCAATAGTTGTTCCATCGTCAGAACCTACTCTTACGAATCCAGATAATTTGTATATAGTATCTTTTGACCAAGTAATACTACCGGTTAAAGTGCCTGTAACTACTTTAACTGATTTATCTACTGGATCCGGGTCTTTAGTAGTTTCAGTTGTACAACTTGCAGTAAACAATGTGACGATTGTTAAGATAGCTGCGAAAATTTTTGTTTTGTTCATAAAATAATTTTTTTGTTTTTTATTTGAATGTATATTTTACTCCGAATGAGAACTGTGTACCCGGACTATATTGCTGAAAAAGCTGGTCATTCTTTTTATCTATTTTTCCATCATCATTTCCATCCTGCACCAATATGCTTTTTTGATTAACCAAATCCTGCGCTCCAAAATTGATTTCAACTCCTTTCTTAAATAGGTAAGATGCATTGAAATCTAAAGTATGTCTAGGTAATTCGTAGATATCAGGATAATTTTGTGCACCTACATACATGATACGCTTTCCTGTAACATTATACATGATGTTAAACTGAACACCTTTTTCTTTATTATTGTAAAATATACCTGCATTTACTACATATGGAGCCTGTCCTTGTAATGGTCGGTTGTTAGACTGCCCGATTGCCTGTGTGGAATCCAAATGCACTCTACTGTATATGTAACTTGCATTGGCAACCAATCCAAAGTCTTTTAGGAAATTCGTTGCTCTTGTAAAGTTTTTTCTGGCTTCGATTTCAACTCCATAAACGTCTGCATTTCTAGCATTTTGGAAAGAGAATGTTCTGTTACCCAAATCTCTTGTAAACATTTCAATTGGGTTATTAAAGCGTTTATAGAATGCTGATACATTTATAACTTCTCCATTGGACGGATAAAACTCCCATTTTAAATCCGCATTGTGAATTGTACAGTTTTTTAAATTCGGATTTCCTTTAATCACATAACTTATATTAAAATCATAATAACCGAATGGCGCTATCTCTCTGAACTCAGGTCTATTAGTACTCATTCCGTACGCAGCACGTATAATCATTTTCTTTGTTATATTATATCCAACATTTAAAGATGGCAATATGGCATGTTGCGGTTTTTTAACATTGATTGCATCATTGGTAAACGTGAATGAATTTAATTTTTGTAGGTTGTATTCATAACGTACACCTACATCCATTCTTAATTTATTGTTGATTGCCACTTCATAATGTGCAAATGCGGCTGTTTGTAAATTATCTGCAGTATAGGAATCACTTTTATTGGTTTGTTCATCTAATTTTATACCGGTTGTATTATTTATATTCTCTTGTTGAAATAACTCCTGAATACTTTTATCTCTTAAGGATACATCAAACAAGGAAAGATTGGAAACAATAAAGCCCATATTCCTTGCGCCGAACGATCTGTTCTTGTAGTCAGCAAATACACCTGCTGTGATTGTGGAAATGACGTTATTTTTGGGAGCAATGAATTTATGTGTGTATGCTGCAGATAAAGACGCATCATTTTCTTTCATTTTAGAGAAGAAACGACCTAACACTTCGGGTGTTGCGGAACCTGTTTGTATTCTTAATGTTGTTTTGCCTGTTGCGGTATCTAAATCCTGTACGTAGTTTCTGTAATCAGGTTGGTTCCTGTAAGAGTAATTATATCCTACCATCCATTCGACAAATGAAATGTCTTTTTTGATATCTTGCTTAGCAGTCAACTGTGTGCTATATATTCCTTTATATAATTGATTAAATGAACCGTTGTCTGCATTTATTCCATTAGAATAATCCTGTCCTGTTCTATGTACATATTGGGAAGAGGCATTTATGTTCAATAAATTTTGGAATTGTAGATATATTTTAGGGAGTTTAAATGCCCAATTGTGCAGTAGTCCGATCTTGACCGCCTGATTGAACTGCTGATCCATGTATTTGTACCTGTATGTTGGTTTGTTTTCTGTAAAATTATAATCTTCAAAGTCTGCACGTTCTACAGCATTCGTCTGTTTTGTTAATGAATAATTGATTGCTGTAATGTTGCCGATAATTCCATTTTTAATTTGCAGTCGGGTTCCTTTTGTAAAGGAGATTCTCTGATCAGGTATAGAAGCGACTTTATTTGCTGTCCAATTATTATTAAGGCTTTTGCCTGCATCTTCAAGCGCAGCACCCTCAACGTTTGTTAATGAGGAAGGGAATGTTTTTGGCAAACGGCTGTAATTGTCAAAACCTATAAAATAACTTGCGCCTGTTTTCTGTTGATAAAAAGGCTTAAAAGTTGTACCTGTCCTGATAGTAGTGGAGTATCCTACTTGATAAAAATTACTATCAGGTAAACTCTTTGTATAAATTTTCACCATACCTCCTGCAAAATCTCCCGGCACATCAGCTGAAGGACTTTTTAGGATAATAATCCTATCCAATTGTGAACTTGGAATAATATCAAATGAAAATGATTTAATATCTGTTTCTACACTCGGAGCAATAGCATTGTGCAGCAATACATTATTGTAGCGCTGATTTAATCCGCGAATATTGATAAAATTTCCGGAAACCAATACGCCCGGAATTCTTTTCACTACCTGTGCTGCATCTCGGTCTGTAGTTTTGCCAATTTGCTGGGAAGAAATTCCGCTAGCAATTTGATTTGCATTTTTCATTTCCAGTAAAACAGCTGTTTCTGTATTGGTTTTTTTGAAGTCCATTACCTGTACTTCTGCGAGTTCGTTTGTCGCCAAATCCAAACTTACATTTAATGTCGTTGTCTCATTTACTTTTACTTCAACATTTTCTACATTTTTATCAGCGTAACCGATATACGTAAATATTAATTTATAGATACCGGGTGCTAAATCTGCAATTTCATATTTACCTTCAATATCAGTTGTTGAACCAAGTGTTGAACCATCTACAGAGACGTTTACGCCTATTAATGTTTCCTGTGTAGTTTTGTCAATAATGATTCCGGAGATTTTACCGGTTTGTGCAAAACCGATGAATGGCAGCAATGCTAAAATTGCTATCAATGTGTGTTTAAAATGTGTGTTCATTTGTGTGTTTAATTTGATACTGCAAAATAATATCAGGCATATCACTTCGGCGTAAAGGCAGGTTGAATGTTGTGTGATTTATCCATTTTCAATGCGTTTTTTAAGTCGTTTAAGACGTTTTATTCAGGGTAATTGTGTGAACGAAATGTGAACGAAATTTCAGGTCTGTCAATAAAATATAGATTTTGTATCTTAGTGAAATGATAGCTTTTTTAGAAAGTATTGCTGCGTCCGTTACGAAAGAAGATTTGCCGTATCTTTACAATCGCTGCTATATTTTTCCTACTAAAAGAGCTGCCATTTATTTCACTAATTTTCTTAAAGAAAAACATAAAGAAGAGAACTTCATTCTTCCTGAAACTATTACTATACAGGAATTTATTACTTCGTATTCAACATTAATTATAAAAGATGACTGGCATCTGTTGTTAGCATTATATCAGATACAAAATGAGTTGACAAATACACATCAGCCCTTAGAAAAATTTTTACCGTGGGGAAAATTAATCTTAAAAGATTTTGATGAATGTGATAAATACCTCATAAATGCAGCACAATTATTTTCAGTTTTAAAAGCACATAAAGACATTGATGATTCTTTCTCCATTTCTGAAGAAACCAAGAAATACATTGAGCAATTTATTCTCACCACAACCACAAAAGGTAAAGAAAGCATTTATAAAACGGAGTTTATAAAGACATGGAGTCTGTTAGGCGAAATGTATGCATTGCTGAAAGAAAGATTGCTGCAAGAAAATTTTGCATATGAAGGAATGGCGTACAGAGAAGTATTAGAAAACTTAAGAACCTCTTCTTTAAAATTGCCTTATACCAATATTTCATTCTGTGGATTTAATGCGCTATCAGTGTGCGAAGAGGAAATATTTAAAACTATTGAGCAGCAGTATGACACCGAATTTTGGTGGGATGCCGATGAACATTTCTTAAATAACAAACTACACGAAGCGGGCAATTTTTTGAGAGATTACAAAAAAAAATTCGCCGGGAAAAATAGTCATTGGCTTATAGATAGTGAACTGAAAAAAAATAAAGAGATTAACATCGTTGGCATCTCTTCTAACATTGGTCAAACACAATATGTAGTACAAAATTTAGATTTAAACGAAATTGATAATAAAAATACTTCTACCACTGCCATTGTTCTGTGCGATGAACACCTGTTGTCACCTTTATTATATACTGCTAACACAAGCAATGCTAATATAACGATGGGTTATTCTATTTCGAACAGTGAGTTATTTTTATTTACCAATGCATTATTAAGTTTTTATGCAAACGCAAGAATCAATAATACGCAAACAGACTTTTACCACAAAGATATTTTGGCATTAATGGAACATGCTTATTTCAAGAATGGAGTAACTGAAAAAGAAGAATTAGATAACATGATTCCATTCTTTATTCCATATATGTCACAGGAAATGCTGTCAAAATATTTTCCGCCCGACATTTTTCAATTTACAGATAATGCTGTCGATATTCTAAAAACAGTGCAAAAAGCAATTCAAAAACTGCAAATTAAAGACAACTATTTTTATCCGATAAAAGATGAAATTGTTATAAGACTTACCGCATTGCTGCAATCTCTTGAAGAAAAAAATATTATACTAAACAGAAATGCATTGCCATTTATTGTTAAACAGTTCTTAAGTGCTGTAAAAATTCCTTTTGAAACCAATACAAAAAGCAGCATTCAGATGATGGGCTTTTTGGAAACGCGTATTCTGGATTTTGACAATTTATTTATTTTATCTCTGAATGATGATAATTTACCGGGCACCAATAAGACAAACTCGTTTATTCCATACAACTTACGTAAAGGATTTGGCTTGCCTACATTTGAACAATTTGATGGCATCAATGCTTATCACTTTTACAGATTATTAAAACGCGCTTCTACTATTCATCTTATTTACAACAACCAAATCGGTGATAATGCTAGCGAAAAAAGTCGATTTATACGGCAAATTCAACATGATCTAGATACAAAAGAAAATACAATTAATGAGTTTATTGCAACGTTTGAGAGTCTCGTCCCTGATGTCTCTGCACTGCCGGATGAGAAATCAGCAGCTGTAATACAAATTAAAAAGACAGACGAAATGATTGACGCTCTTCGTCAACGAAAATTCTCACCATCTGCACTAAAAGTATATATCAAATGCCCTGTTCAGTTTTATTTAAAATATGTAGCAGGCGTTGATGAGCCTGATGAATTGTCTGAAGAAATTGATGCAGCTGTATTCGGACAAATTTTACACAAAATTTTAGAACTTATTTATAAGCCATACTTAAATACGGCTATTGATGCTAAAACAATCAATACATTTACAGACACATTGTTTCTTCAAGATAAAATAAAAGAAGCTTGTGATGTATTAAAACTGCCAAAAGAAGTTACACAAGGAAGCAACAAATTGCAATTGAAAATTATTGAACGTATTGCCCAAAAAATTTTAGAGAACGATGCTGTTGATGCGTCTTTGATTGTTTTAAAAACAGAAGAGAAATTTATCTGGGAAAATTTAAAACTGGAAGATGGTTCTTTTGCCTCTGTTCAGGGTACATTTGACAGAATTGACAAAGTTAACGAAAATGCAGTCCGTATTTTAGATTACAAAACAGGACATATTGAGTTGCCAAAATTTCCTGCAACAGATGATATTGAAAGCATTCAGGCATTTCTGGATTCGCTCTTTATTTTCGATAAAAAAGATTACAGTGCAGCATTTCAGGGAATTTTGTATGCATTGATGTATTACAAATTATTCAACTGCTCAGAAATTTATGTTGGTTATCATCATGCAAAAAAGATGAAAAACGGTATTTCCTATCTAAATAAAGGACAACCAATTCCTACAGCATTTTTATTGCACTTCGAAGAACGATTAGCTGCATTAGTAAGCAATATTATTTATAAAGATGCTTATTTCACTCAAACAGAAAATGAAGATGCTTATCAATATTCTGTTTATGCAGATTTGCTTGGAATAACATAAAGATTAAACAAAATGCACTAAACCTTAACAAAATTAAGTTATTGTTCCTTTATTTCACCATTTTATTAAACAAAATACGATTTCAAGTGTTAGAAGAACATGTTAGACAATGGCAAGAAAGTTATTATTATCGGCGCAGGTTTAGGAAGTTTGGCAACTGCATTACGATTAACTACACACGGCTATCACGTAGAAATTATTGAAAAATATCATCAGGCAGGTGGGCGTTTAAATCAATTAAAAAAAGATGGTTTTACATTCGATGTTGGTCCTTCTTTTTTCAGCATGAGTTATGAGTTCAAAGAATTATTCGACTACTGTAATCTTTCGAATCCATTACAAATGAATGAACTGAATCCTGTGTATTCAGTATATTTTGCCGGGAAAAAAGAACCATACTCGATTTATAAGGATTTAAATAAACTGGCACAGGAATTTGCTGACATTGAACCTAATTTTAAAGAAAAAGCGGAAAAATATCTAAAGAGTGCCGGAGCCATCTTTCATGATACAGAACATGTTATCATTAAAAGAAATTATGATAATTTATTCCAATACGTATTAGCCCTGATGACGGTTCCATTAAAACATTCACCAAAGTTAGTACGTTCTATGTGGACAGAATTAGAGCGTCATTTTGATTCTGAACATGTGAAAGTCATTTTCTCTTTAGTTGCATTTTTTCTTGGTTCTACACCTTTTGATACCCCCGCTGTTTACAGTCTCTTAAATTATACGGAACTTCAACACGATGGCTACTGGAATATCAAAGGTGGCATGTACAAAATTGTAGAAGAATTACAGAAAATATTAGTTAGCCGTGGCGTACAATTTCATTTCAATACAGAGATTTCAGACATAACAACGAAAGATGGAAAAGCAATCAGCTTTAGAGATACTAAAGGAAAAGAATGGAATGCAGATATTTTTATTTGCAACTCAGATGCTGCCGCTTTTCGTGGTAAGATTTTAAAAAGAAAAAAATATACTCAGGAAAAATTAGACAAAAAAGACTGGACATTGGCACCTTTTACCATTTACTTAGGTGTAAAAGGAAAGATAGATAATTTACATCATCACAATTATTTTTTAGGAAACAATTTCAAACAATATGCAGATAATATCTTCAAACTGTCTGTAAATCCTGAAAAACCATATTATTATGTAAACGCTTCTTCTAAATCAAATGCAGAATGTGCACCCGAAGGATGTGAAAATTTATTTATTCTTTGTCCTGTCCCTGACAGACGTTACAAGAATGACTGGAGTGACAGAGAACAATTAGCAGATACCATTTTAAAAGACATGAGTGAGCGTATCGGATTTGATTTAATTGCCAATAGAATTACGCAAACTATTTATGCACCGGATGATTGGGAAAGTATGTTCAACTTATATCGTGGTTCCGGTTTAGGACTGGCTCACGGTTTAAATCAGGTTGCTGCCATGCGACCAAACAATAAAGACGAAGAACTCAGTAACTTATATTATGTAGGTGCAAGTACCGTGCCCGGCACAGGCCTGCCTATTGTAGTTATCAGTTCCAAATTAGTTACAGAAAGAATTTTAATCGATTCAAAATAATAGTTATGAATAGTTTATCCTTATATCAAAACAGTTGTGTGGAATGCAGTGAACTCATCACAAAAAAATATTCTACTTCCTTCTCATTAGGCATTCGGGTGTTCAATAAAGAATTCAGAAATCCGATTTATAGTATTTATGGCTTTGTCCGTTTTGCCGATGAAATTGTCGATACCTTTCATGAATATAACAAACACGAATTATTAAATGATTTCAGAAAGGAAACATTTAAAGCCATCGAACAGAAAATTAGTTTGAACCCGATTTTACAGGCTTTCCAGCAAGTGGTTAATGAATATGAGATAGACCATCAGCTTATTACTGATTTCCTCGATTCTATGGAAATGGATTTACATAAAACCTCTTATGAAAGCGAAGCTTTGTACAACAAATATATTTACGGCTCCGCTGAAGTAGTTGGGTTAATGTGCCTGCAGGTATTCACAAATCGAGATACAAATTTATTCAACGAATTAGCACCTTATGCAAAAAGTTTAGGAGCTGCATTTCAAAAGATAAATTTTTTACGAGATATGAATAGTGATTTAGAAGAGCGAGGCAGAGTTTATTTCCCGGGGATTGATTTGACAAAATTTGATGAATACACAAAACAAGAAATTCTCAAAGACATACAAAAAGATTTTGACAATGCATTAATCGGTATTCGCATGCTGCCAAGCGGGGCACGTCGCGGTGTATATTTAGCCTATGTTTATTATCTGAATCTCTATAAAAAAATACGAAAAGCAAGCATAGAAAAAATCTTGGCTGAACGTATCCGTGTCAGCGACAGACGCAAAGTATTTTTATTGATGAATACTATGGTGCGCAACTCAATGAATTTATTGTAACAGATTTACATTTATTAATTTTATATGACGAAAAAAGCAGGCATCATAGGTTCAGGTATTGCAGGCTTGGCAAGTGCCGTGCGCATGGCTGTGCGCGGTTACGAAGTGCATGTATTTGAAGCAAATTCTTATCCGGGCGGCAAACTTACTGAAATACAAGTTGGTAATTATCGCTTCGATGCGGGACCAAGCTTGTTTACAATGCCGCAATATTTTGAAGATTTATTTGCTTTAGCCGGAAAAAAATTTACAGATTATTGTTCATATCAAAAGTTAGACACCATCACTCGTTACTTTTACAAAGATGGTACACGTTTCAATACGTATGCAAGCGTAGAAAAAACTGCCCAGGAAATGCAGGATAAGTTAAACATTGACAAACAACTTATCATTAATCACGTTGCAAACAGTGCTAAAATATTTAATCTAACTGCTGATACATTTTTGCATCAGTCTATTCATGCGTACCAGAATTTTTCTGCGTTTGATTTAATGAAGATAGGAAGCAACCTGGGTACTTTGGATATTTTCAATACAATGCATGAAACCAACGTGAAAAAATTAAAGAATCACGAGAAAGCGGTACAATATTTCGATAGGTTTGCCACCTATAATGGTTCTAATCCTTATGAAGCACCGGGAACACTAAATATTATCCCGCATTTAGAACATAACATCGGTGCCTTTTTCCCGAAAGGAGGCATGGTATCACTTTCACGCTCCTGCTATCAATTGGCCACAGAACTTGGGGTGCAATTTCATTTTAATACAAAGGTGAACGAAATCATTGTAGAAAAAAATAAAGTCGCAGGAATCAAGTACAACGAAGTAAAACGTGAGAACAACCAACATATAGACATATCAACGACAACTTTTTTACCCTGCGATTTAGTGATAAGTAATATGGATGTTGCATATACCTATCGTAAATTATTACCTACACAAAAACATCCTGAAAAGACACTGAATCAGCCCAGAGCCTTGTCTGCATTAGTATTTTACTTAGGCATCAAAAAAGAATTTCCGGAATTAGGTTTGCATAATATCTTCTTCAGCAAAAATTATAAAGAAGAATTTGATGCATTTTTCAAACGGCAAACATTAAATGATGATTTGACAATTTATATCAACATCACCTCTAAATATGAGAAGGAAGACGCTCCGCAAGGTTGTGAAAACTGGTTTGTAATGGTGAATACACCACCTCAAACAGGACAAGACTGGAACTCAATCATTGTAAATGCACGCAAAAATATTATTCAAAAATTAAGTGAAATTTTAAATTGCAATATTGAAGAACTGATTGAAGCAGAAGATATTTTAGAACCACGCATTATTGAAACCAGAAATTTATCCTGGCAAGGTTCTTTATACGGAAATAGTTCTAACAATAAGTTTGCAGCATTTTTACGTCATGCAAATTTCAGCAGTGATATAAAAAATCTGTACTTTTGTGGTGGCAGTGTACATCCGGGCGGCGGCATCCCGTTAAGTTTATTATCAGCAAAAATTGTAGATGATCTCATTCCTTAAAAAAAATCATTTTAACCTCCTAACTGCAAATATATTTCTGATATACATTGTTGGTATTTGCGGTATTTTTCTGAGCGAAAATAATGAAGAGCGATTTATATTTATGCAGCTTACACCCTTAAATCTGATTATAAACAGCATCATGCTTTTATCCTTTCACAAAAACTGGAATCAAAAATTTATACTGAGCAGTTTAATAATTGCGATTGGTGGTTTTATTATAGAAGTAATCGGCGTAAAAACAGGATACATTTTTGGAAATTATACTTATGGCAAAAGCCTTGGATATAAAATATTCGAAGTACCGCTCTTAATGGCTTTAAACTGGTTCCTATTAATTTATGCAACAGCCACCATGTTGTCGAAAATAGATAATGACTTGTTGTTTTCCATAGCAGGCGCTGCCATAATTACAATTTTGGATACTTTAATAGAACCTCTTTGTGGTTATTTACATTTTTGGAATTGGCAAAGCGATGTACCTTTCCGGAATTTTATTGCATGGTTTGTTATTTCATTCATATTGTTTTATTTTTTCAGAAAGATTAATAAAAACATAAGCAATCCTTATGGTGTTATTGTATTACTGACACAATTCATGTTTTTTGGCATTTTAAATATTTACAAACATCTATATAATTGATTACAAACGTGTACATAAAGAATCAATGGTATTTAGCATGTTTCTTAGAGGAGTTAAGTCATCAAAATCCTTTAAAGAAAAAAATTTGCGGTGAAGAAATCGTACTATTCAAAACGAAAGGCGGTACAGTTGGTGCAATAGAAGACAGATGTTGTCATCGTAATGTTAACCTTTCTTTGGGTTATATTGAAGGTGAAACCATAAAATGTGGCTATCACGGCTGGCAATATAATTGTGAAGGCAAATGTGTGGGCATTCCATCATTATCAAATGATGAACGCATTCCTGCTTCAGCCAAAGTAAAAAAATACATCGTAGAAATAAAATATCAAAGTGTCTGGATTTGGATAGGCGACGAAGACAAAACGGATAAATCTTTGATTCCACCTATGACTGAAATGAATATGTATCCAATGGTATATAACTATCATTTCATCAATGCTGATTTACCTTTAGTTGCAGAAAGTTTATTCGATGCTTATCATATCAATCACGTACACAGAAATTCGATTAAAGGAATGATGGGATCTTTACATCAGGAAAAAATTGATTTCAATCTGCAAGTATCTGAAAATTCTATTACCGGAAAATATTGGCGCGATAATGACAGAAGTATATTTGAACGTATTTATTTTGGCAATAACAAAAAAGTGGAAACACATTTTGGGTTTTGGTTTCCCAATATTTCCAAGTTAGATATTCGGTTTAAAGATAGACACATGGTCATCTACGAACATTTTTATCAAGTGGATGACAATACAGTTTGCATGTGTCAGATTACGTTATGGAAAAACATTTTAGGATTTATGCCTTTATTTTTAGCTAAGAAATTTATGCTGAATAAGTCCATTAATATTGTGCAGGAGGATATTGCCTTCTTAGAAAACAACAAGCGCATTAAACGGGAAACCGGTAAAAGCGACTTACTAATAAAATCAGACGAAGTAACGTTTGAATTCATGAAATTATGGAAGCGAAAAACAAAGTTTTAATATAAGTAGTGCGTCATTGCGAGGAACGAAGCAATCTAATTATTGAACAGATTACTTCGCTTCATTGCATTACGCTTGTAATGACGTATAAAATGAAGAATTGGTTACGAAAGAAAATAAAGACAAGACTTAAAAATTACAAAGTAATTATCAATACAGCTGATAACTCCCTGCCCTTAAAAATTTCTTCTAAAAAAAGAGTAGCGATTGTTGGTGCAGGCATTGCAGGTTTAAGTGCAGCCGCGAATTTATCAGAACGTGGGTTTGATGTAACCTTATTTGAAAAAAATAATTATATCGGTGGCAAAGTTGGTTCCTGGCAATTTGAAAGCAATAATGAAGTGCTAAGAGCAGAACACGGTTTTCATGCATTTTTTCGTCAGTATTACAACTTGCGAAACTTTATGAAAAAGCTGGACATCTACCAACACTTAATTCCAATTGATGATTACATTATTTTTTATCAAGACGGCAAGCAGCAAGGATTTAAAGGCATTGACAATACACCGGCTTTAAATATTTTTGATTTACGCAAGAAGGGAATCTTGAGCAACCGGACTTTTATAAATCCAAAATCGATAAATTATCTGGATTTATTAAAATACCATCCTGAAAAAACATTTGAGAAATTTGATCATATCAGTTTTGAAGAATATGCAAACAAAACATCTATGCCTTCTCATTTGCGTTTAGTCTTTACCAGTTTTGCACGTGCTTTTTTTGCAGAGCCGAATAAAATAAGTATGGCTGAACTCATCAAAGGATTTCATTTCTATTTTTTAAGCAGCGATGACGGATTAATTTATGACGTATTAAACGATGATTTTGAACACACTTTTTTGCAACCGATTGAGAAATTCATCAAACAACATCAAGGGAAGGTAAAATGCAATATCAACATTGAAAAAATAAATTATACAAACGAAAAATTTGAAATTGACAATGAGTTATTTGACTATTGTATTTTAAGTTTAGATGCAAAACACATTAAGCCTTTAGTGCAGAAGTCAACGGGCTTTAAACAATACAACATTTTTAATGAGGAAATTAATGGACTAAAATGTACGGACAGCTATGCGGTATGGCGCATTTGGACAGATCGTTTTGAAGCGAATAAAGATTTACCCTTCTTTATTTTCACGGACAGGTTAAAATGTTTAGATAGCGTTACATTTTACCATAAGATGGAAAAAGAATCGGCACAATGGAGTACAAAAAACAATGGTGGCATTTTTGAACTCCATTCTTATTCATTACCTGATGCTTTAACAGATGAAAATAAAATCAAAGAACAACTATTACAAGAATTCTTTCATTATTTTCCAGAATTGAAACACCTAGAAATTAAACATCAGTATTTTCAGCACCGTGATGATTTTCCTGCTTTTCATTTGCATCAATACAAAAACCGACCGACAGTAAAGACTGAAGTCCCAAACTTATTTTTAGCCGGCGATTGGGTTAAACTTCCTGCTCCGGCTATGCTGATGGAAGCTGCTTATACAAGCGGTGCTATGGCTGCTAATTATATTCTACGTGATGAAAATTTACAGGAAAACGAATTAATAAGCGTATCAAATTTCGGTTTGTTTGCATAATATGAACGCGCATTATACATATTTGTACTTAATGCTGGCAACACTCGCCGGACCATTGCTGTTGAGTTTCAGTAAGCATGTGCAATTTGTAAAGAAGTGGAAATTCTTACCACTCCCATTACTCATAACGCTTGTGTATTTTATTATCTGGGATTCGTTATTTACCAAATACGGCGTTTGGAGCTTTAACGAACATTATATCTTAGGTATTAAAATTTTTCGATTACCAATTGAAGAGTGGTTGTTTTTTATTTTTGTTCCGTTTTCCTGCATCTTTATCTATGAATGTGTCATTTATTTTATTAAAAATGATTTTCTACAACCGTATGCTTTCAAAATAAACGGCGCGGTGCTTCTTATAATCAGCAGCGTTGCCATCTTGAATTTAGATAAAACGTATACGGCATTTAATTTCATTTCTGCTATTGTACTATTATTATACATTCAGTTTATTTTAAAACCAGATTGGCTGGGCAGGTTTTATGTCGGTTATATTTTTTCTTTAATTCCATTCTTTATAGTCAATGGTATTTTAACCTATTTACCTGTAGTAACATATAATAATGCTGAAAATTTAGGTATCCGTATTTTTTCTATACCTGTTGAAGACACCGTTTATTGTTTATTGCTATTGCTGATGAATATAAGCATGTATGAATGGCTGAGAAGACGATAAAATATACAATTTACGCTACACGTTGTGTCTGAAACTGCAATTCATATAATCGCCTGAAGTAACCGTCCTCCTTTTTCAACAATTCTTCATGTGTACCAAACTCCTTAATTTCACCATGCTCCAATACCATTATCTTATCCGCATTTTGTATGGTAGACAGCCGATGTGCGATTACTACAGATGTTCTTCCTTTCACCATTGTTTCTATCGCATGTTGAATTAAGTTCTCTGATTCTGTATCTACACTGGATGTCGCCTCGTCTAAAATTAAAATCTGTGGATTATACACCAGTGCCCGAATAAATGAAATTAACTGGCGTTGTCCAACTGACAACGTAGAGCCGCGTTCCATCACGTTATGCTGATAGCCGTTTGGCAATTCCATAATAAAATCATGAGCACCTACCAGCTTGCTTGCTTCAACTACCTGTGTTTCTTTTATGAACGGATTTTTGAGAGTAATATTATCCATTACAGAGCCGGAAAATAAAAATACATCCTGTAATACGGTACCAATATATGAACGAAGTGTACTTAATTTATACTCCTTGGTGTTTATGCCATCCAGTAAAATATTTCCTCTGTTGATTTCATAAAATCTGTTCAAAATATTTATCGTAGAAGACTTTCCCGAACCTGTAGCACCAACGATTGCTAAGGTTTCACCCGCTTTTATAGTAAAGGATATATTCTTTAAAACATAATCTTCTTTATTGTATGCAAACCAAACATTCTGAAATTCAATATCCCCTTTTATGGTTGCAGGTGCAATCGTACCAACATCTTCTATCTTATCATTGGTATCTAATAACCTGAATACACGTTCTGATGCAATGATACCCATTTGTAAAGTATTGAATTTATCCGCCAGCATACGTAGCGGACGAAATGCTAAATTCAGATATAAAATAAACGATGTGAAAATACCCACAGTGGCAAATCCGTTCATCACCTGATTGGCACCATACCAAATCAGTAATGAAATGGCCAATGCTAAGATAACCTCCACCACAGGAAAAAAGATAGAATAATACAATACCGATTTATCATTTGCTGCATAATGCTCATGATTGAGCTTATCAAATTTTCTGAATTCCTTGTCTTGCGCATTAAAAATCTGTACGATACGCATTCCTGAAATATGTTCCTGAACAAACGAATTCAATTGTGCTACTTTATCACGCACATCATTAAAAGACACCCGTACTTTTTCTTTAAAAATATAAGTTGCCACTAAAATAATCGGGAAAGTAGTTAAGCAAACCAATGCCAGTTTCCAGTTGATATACACCATAAATGCTATTACAAATACAAGCGTAAGCACATCTGCAACTATTGTTATCAATCCTTCAGAAAAGATATTATTAATGGCTTCAATATCATTAATTGTTCGGGTAGTGATAATACCAACAGGAGTTTTATCAAAAAATTTAAGTCGCATGGTTTGCACATGATTAAATAATTTAGTACGTAAATCCAGCATAATGGTCTGACCAAGTTTGGTGGAGAATAATCCAAACAAATATTTTACAAAAAATTCCGCTACTAATGTCATCAATAAAATCAACCCCATTATTTCCAGTCCTTTCCCGTTTTGTTTTATAATATTATTATCAACGGTTAGCTGAATAATATAAGGGCGTAATGGAGTAACAACTGAAACTAAAATTCCTAACATCAAAGAAAGCAGAAACAGATTTTTAAATGGCCATGCCAGTTTTATTACACGTTTTAGTGTTTGCCAATCGTTGCCTTTTTGTTTCGTTGTCATTATTTAGTTTTTCTCGCAATTCCGATAGCTATCGGAACGCAAAGTGCGCAAAGAGTTTTATCTATCTAATCTTTATCAAACCCATACTCAATCTTCCACAAAAATAATCCATTTGCAGGAACTGCCAATTTTACTTCCAACCTTTCTTCGTTTAAAACCGCATTGATAATATCTTGTTCATTCATTTTATCTAAACCCACCATTAATAATGCGGCGGTAATGCGGCGCACCATATTTCTTAAAAAACGATTCGCTGTAATCGTAAACACCAAACCTGTTTCTGTTGTCATCCAATCTGCACTTTCTAATTTACAAACTGAAGTTTTATTATCACTTCCTTTTTTTTCAAATGTTGAAAAATCGTATTCTCCTATTAATTGTTGAATACAGTGATTCATTTTTTCAAGATTTGGTTGTTGATTCATTAAAAAACTGTATTCTTCTAAGAAAGGATTTTTTTCAAAATGAAGAAAATATTTATACGTTCTGCTAATGGCATCAAATCTTGCATGCATATCCGGTTTCACTTCAAATATCTTTTGTATAGCGATACTATCCGGCAGCATATTATTAATTCGGTATAAAAAATTCTCAGGCACATCTTTATCCAAATCGAAATGTGCATAATATTCTTTTGCATGCACACCGGCATCCGTTCTGCCACAACCTGTTATTTCTATAACAGAGGCGAATATCTTTGTTAGATTTTCTTCTAAAATTTCCTGTACAGAAACAGCGTTTTCCTGTCGTTGCCAACCAGAATAATTTTTTCCATTATAGGATAATTGTAAAAAATAACGCATTCTCAGTAGAAAGTAATAAGTATTGAGTAGTAAGTAAAATTAGTTAATTTATATAAACCTTCTGATTTTTTCTATTACTTTTGTCTTAATACTTAATATTTATTTCTCACATCTAATACCATGATATGATACAACGAATTCAATCAGTTTATTTGCTTTTGGTTGTTATTGCCTGTGTAGCATATATTTTTGTTCCGTTCGGGCTGATTAAGAATACGGATGGTACTTTGGAAACCTGGGCAATAAAACAAGTCGTCCCGATTATGGCGGAGGATATTTTGGTTGCTGTACTTGCATTTGTTTCCATTTTTCTTTATAAAAACAGAAAAACGCAAATGAAAGTAGTACTGGTGAATATCGTACTTTCGGTTGTTTTAATCGGTTTATTTCTTTTTGGTCTCACTCAACACATTGGCATACAAAACTATGTTTTTAAGATTGGTGCTATATTACCCGTTTTTATATTGTTATTCAATATGCTGGCTTACGGAAGCATAAAACATGACGAAGCATTGGTAAAATCTATGGATAGATTGAGATAGAAAGAGCCTTTTAAAAATAAGATTGTCAGAAGTAAGACTTACAGTAAAAAAATCTTGATGCTTATTTCTTATTATCTCACTCTCCTTAAAATTTCCAGATTTCTGTAAACCCTTCGTTATTCAAGCCGCAAATGATAGTCTTTCCTATCTGTATATTTTTCAAATCCGGCGTTTGCGTATAACGTATTTCAGAAAAAGTAAGGTTATCGTAACTGTAAATGGAATTGTCTTTTGTATAATAAATTTTATTGTCAATTACTGTTACGTTTTTTACATTTTCAATCGGTATATTTTTGATATAGTTCCCCTGATTATCAAAGACAAAAATACCATACTTTGCATCAACGAGATATAATGAAATTCCCGATTCGATAATTTGTTTTGGATTTAATTTTTGTCCAACCAATAGTGATAAGGTATTACTCGTAAAAACAGGCAAATGGTCTTTATCTATTTTTACAAGGCGCTGTGCACCCGCATCAAACAGCCATAAAAAATTATTATCATAGGAAGTGCCCACACAAGTAATGATATAAGTTCCTAAATTATACGCATCAATTATATCCAGCTCACGCAGACGATTATCCAATTGAATAATTTTACCGAAATCCGGAGAAAACAAAATCGTTTTGAAGCCATTGACACTAATGATATCGGTATGCTCATTGATATAAATACTGCCATAATTCTGAAAAAAAGTGCCGTCGGAATTGTAACGCTCCAACATTCCTTTTTGCAATAAGAAGACATCGTTAGTAGTATTTATAAAAAGTTGTGAAGATGGTTTTGAAATAGTTTTAAAATAAACCGGAGCTGCTGCTTGTGAGAAATAAGGAATAAGGAGTAAGGAATAAGTTATAAATAGCTTAATAAAGACAGCTAATCTGTTTATTTGAAACTTATTACTTACTACTTTAAACTTACTACTCATTCTCAAATTTATATAACTTCATTTCGTTGCCGTCAAAAACTGCATAATTACTGTTCACAATCCAGTCGCCTAAGTTAATATACACACTTTTATCATTTAACTTAATTTCCATGGGTAAATGACGGTGTCCCATCACAAAATAATCATACTGTTTTTCCGTCAGTTTGCGTTTACAATATTGAATCAGCCATTCTTTGTCTTCACCATGAAATACTTCAATACTCGGATCTGTGTAAGAATGTCTTGACCAAAGTTGTGCAATTTTTATACCAATATCCGGATGTAACCAGCGAAACAGCCATTGGCAGATTGGATTGGTAAAAATTTTCTTCAAAATCTTATACTTTTTATCTTTGGGGCCCAATCCATCCCCATGAGCAACTAAAATAATCCTGTTGCCGGATTGCAATTCTACCTTATCATGAAAAATTTGTGCGCCAACTTCTTGCTGCAGATAATCCCGCAACCACAAATCATGGTTTCCAGTGAAAACAAACAACTCAATTCCTTTTTCTTTTAAATCTATCAGTTTTGCAAAGAATCGTACAAACCCTTTGGGTACCACCTGCTGATATTCAAACCAGAAATCAAACGTATCCCCAACTAAAAAAATAGCCTGAGCGTCTTGTTCTGCAAATCGCAGGAAACGGATGAGTTTTTGTTCACGTTCCAGACTTTTTGAATAATTCGGAGCACCGAGATGCATATCCGAAATGAAGTAGATTTTTTTGTTGGGTTGAAGATTTAACTCAAGTAACATCTATGTAAAAATAGAAAAAACTATTGACTATTACCCCTGCCTGACTAACAGACAGGCATTGACTAATGGCTCATTTCAAAGGATTCAATCTTATCTTTCAGGCTTAATAAGAAATCAATATCATCATAGCCATTTATCATGCAGGTTTTTTTATATGGATTAATTTCAAACGTTTCTTTTTCTTCTGTAGATAATATTTCAATTTCCTGTTTTTCTAAATCTATTTTTAGTTCTGTGGTTGGATTTTTTTCAATTTCTGAAAAAAGTTTTTGAGAAAATCCGGGTGATACAACGACAGGAAGCAACCCGTTATTCAATGCATTATTTTTGAAAATATCTGCAAAAAAACTGGATACTACTACTTTAAATCCGTAATCGTGAATGGCCCATGCTGCATGTTCTCGCGAGGAACCGCATCCAAAATTTTTGCCCACCACCAGAATCTTTCCTGAGTAAACAGGATTATTTAAAACAAAATCTTCTTTCAAAGAATTGTCGTTGTTATACCGCCAGTCGCGAAATAAATTATCCCCGAATCCTTCGCGTGTAGTTGCTTTTAAAAATCGTGCCGGAATGATTTGATCGGTATCCACATCTTCCATGTTTAATGGTACTGCGGGAGATTGTATCGTTGTAAATTTTTCCATGAATGTAGTACTAAGTCGTAAGTATTAAGTTATAAGTTTTTGTATTTTTAATTAATGTTTGGTGAATTGGTAATTCTTATAGCTGCAATTTTTATTTGGATAATAAATAGAGGTCAAAAGCCATTTTCACAAATTTCAAGTGAGATTGATGAACATACTGATGGTTGTATTTTATTCTTTAGTAAATTACTAGTTTTCATACTTTTAATTGGTTGGGTTGTTTTTATAGTCTTAATAATTTATGTTACTTTTTTTAAGAAGTTTCATTAAACATTCATCATTTATCATTCAACATTACATCAATTCTCTTACATCTGTAATCTTTCCGGTAATGGCTGTTGCTGCTGCCATAAGCGGACTTGCCAGCAAGGTGCGTGCTCCTTGTCCCTGCCGTCCTTCAAAATTTCTGTTAGAAGTAGAGATACAATATTTTCCTGCCGGTATTTTATCTTCATTCATTCCCAAGCAAGCAGAACATCCCGGTTCGCGCAGTTCCATACCGGCTTCTTTCAGTATCACATCCAATCCTTCCGCAATAGCTTGTTGTTCTACCTGTTTACTGCCGGGAACAATCCAGACCGTTACATTTGCTGCTTTTTGTTTTCCTTTTATCAGATTACAAAATAGTCGTAAGTCTTCCATTCGGGAATTCGTGCAGCTGCCCAAGAAAACATAATCGATTTCTTTCCCACTAAGCGATTGACCTTTCTCAAAATTCATATATTGCAGTGCTTTTTCCAAACCTGCATCATTTTTCGCTGGTATCGTATCAGAAATTTTAATCCCCATCGCAGGATTTGTTCCGTAAGTTATCATCGGTTCAATATCTGCTGCATCAAAATTATATTCTTTGTCGAATACTGCATCTTCATCAGTTTTTAGTAGTTTCCATTTTTCAACTGCAGCATCAAAATCTTTAGGAGAAAATTCTCTGCCTTTCAAATATTCAAAAGTAATTTCATCGGGAGCAATAATACCACCGCGTGCACCCATTTCTATGCTCATATTGCAAATCGTCATGCGTGCTTCCATACTCAGGCTCCGAATCGCGCTGCCTGCGTACTCCACAAAATAACCCGTACCTCCACTCGTAGAAATTTTTGAGATGATATATAAGATAATATCTTTGGAAGTAACGCCTTTCCCTAAAACGCCCTCTACATTGATGCGCATTTTTTGGGGTTTAGTTTGTAAAATACATTGTGTTGCCAAAACCTGTTCTACTTCGGAAGTACCGATACCAAAGGCAATAGCGCCAAATGCACCGTGCGTGGAAGTATGTGAATCGCCGCACACAATGGTAATACCGGGCTGTGTGATACCCAATTCCGGACCTATGACATGTACAATTCCCTGAAACGGATGACCTAAACCATATAATTCAACACCATGATTTTTGCAATTTTCAATTAAGGTATCTACTTGTTTTCGCGACAATGCTTCTTTGATAGGCTGCAATTGATTTTTTGTAGGAACATTATGGTCGGCTGTTGCAATAGTTTGTTTCGGTCTTAACACCTTAATGCCACGTTTATCTAAACCTGCAAATGCCTGCGGTGTAGTTACTTCATGAATAAAATGTTTGTCAATATAAATCACCTGCGGACCATTTTGTATTGCCTGTACCACATGTGCATCCCAAATTTTGTCGAATAATGTTGTTGCCATTTATAAAATTGAACCAACAAGTTAGACAAATTACACGGCTCATATTTTCAATTTTGGTTAAGGTTGTATTAAAAGTTGAAAAAAACGTGTACCTTATGAGTCCAAAAAAACAAGAAAATGTCTGTTCCTATTTCAGGTTATGTAAAAGAAGGTTTCGAGAAAGTAAAGACCACTTTTGAAGAAAATTTTGCTAAACGAAAAGAAGTAGGTGCTTCCTGTTGTGTTTATTATAAAGGTGAAAAGGTAGTGGATCTCTGGGGCGGCTATCGCGATAAAGATAAAAAGCAATACTGGGAAGAAGACACCATAGCCATAGTATTTTCAACCACAAAAGGAATCTCGTCGATGGCATTTGCTTTATTGCATTCCAAAGGATTAATTGACTATGAAGAAAAAGTAGCGACCTATTGGCCGGAATTTGCCCATAACGGTAAAGAAAATATTACGATTCGTCAACTATTAGCACATCAGGCAGGATTGTTTACAAATGACAAGACGCTGAATTATGAGGTATTAATAAATGAAGAGTTACTATCCATCAGTCTTGCCAAACAAAAACCATACTGGACACCAGGAGAAAAAAAGGGATATCATGCCTGGACAATTGCGATGTATCAGAATGAAATTTGTAAGCGAGTAGATCCTCTACGAAAATCATTGCATCAGTTTTTTAAAAACGAAATTGCGGATGCGTTGGATATAGATTTTCATATCGGTTTGCCAGCGCATATTCCACAGCATCGTGTGGCGCATTTGATTCCGTTTATGCCCACTGAAGCACTCAGAGGCAGTAATTCTGATTTCAGTTCAATTATGAAAGGCATTTTAAATCCTTTCTCCTATTTTTATAAATCGCTGTTGAATCCTCCGCACGCGCTAAATCTGAATAATTTCAATAAACGAAAATATGTCGAGATTCCGAACGGCTCCGCACATGGCTTTGGCAATGCACGGTCTGTTGCTCAAATCTATAATGAGTTTGCAACAGGTGGAAAAAATTTGCATATCCGACCTGAAACATTAGCATTACTGGAAGCAGCACCGGTGCACCCCAAACATGGAAAAAGAGATATGGTATTAAATGTGGATATTCCTTTCTTGTTAGGATTTGCAAAACCATCAGAATATCAGAACTTCGGTATCAACTACAGAAGCTATGGCTCTTTTGGAGCAGGCGGTTCGGGTGGTTTTGCCGACCCGGAAAAACAGGTGGCATTTGGCTATGTAATGAACAAAATGGGCACCTATATCGCAAACGACCCAAGAGAATTGGCACTCAGAAATGCTACTTATGATTGTATTTTGGATATCGAATTAAAACAACATAGCAAAAAAGAAGAAGCTATTACACTAAATTAAGATTCACTGGTGGCTACTTCCATTTTACTCATTTCAATATTATCAATTCCATGCTCCCATCGTTCATTAATACGTTCAATTAATTTACAGGAGAAATAGGTAAAAACAGGAGCCGCCAGAATATCTATGGTATAATGTACATGTTGCCATAAAATAAGGGTTGCAACTATCGGTGTTATTATAGATAAGTAAGTCTTCCAAATTTTATTTTCAGAAAAATATATAAAAAGACACATAGCAGAGATATGTCCTGAAAAAAACAAATCCTTTGTGACGGTATTTATAGAATTTAAAAAAAATGCCGTAATCGGGTCCTGTAAAAAAATCATGCCTCTCGGCGCTTCCAACGGTACCAGATAAATGGAAATAGTTCTAAGTGAAAGCAACAATGCATAAGCCTGCAATCCTTTCAATAGTAACCGCGGATTTTTCAAAAACAGTATTAATGTTATCAGCATGGATGAATGTACGAGTGCAAAAATTGGAAGAGAAAATTCTCTGGGATGTAATCTACTGAGAACAGGGTCGAAAATAACGAGCCCGTTTCTTGTCTCCCATAAACTTAAAAACAAGCAGGAGAAAAATAAAACAGAACAAAACAGAAATATGGTTAAATAAAAATGACTCCTGAAGCCTTTTACAGCCCAGTCTGATTTCCAGGAATTCATAACTTCATTAACATAAGAACTCAAGATGCGCATAATATTTCTTGTTTAAACTCAGCAATAAGAATATTATAAGTATGTAATTTAAAAAATATGTGCTAATTTACTAAGACAAGTTATATTAAATTTTTACATTAATCTATAGATTTTAAGCAATAATTATATGATAGATTTTATACAGGATATTATTACCCGTTTCGGCGGAAGATATTTTGGAAGCCGGCAGGAAAAAGAAGCACAGGAATATACCGCATCTATCCTGAAAAAATATTGTGATAAAGTAGAAATCGAAGAATTTCATTCTGCACTGGAAGCACATTTCCAATCCTTAAAAATGTTCTGCATTGTTTACATCATCGTTTTAGTTTTTTGCAAAATTGATATCCGTGTAGCAGCAGCTATCGGCATCGTAAACAGCGTCTTGTTTCTCGGACATTTTGTTACTTACCGTCACTGGCTGGATTTTTTATTTGATAAGAAACCCTCATGGAATGTAATCGGCGATATAGAACCAACAGAAAAACCAACATCCACACTTATTATTGCCGGACATATAGACAGTGTAAAAGAATTCAAATGGTGGTATAAATTAAAACAAACAGGTGCCGCTCTTTCTGTTATCGCAGGTTTTTTAATTGCATTATTAGGAGTATATGCGCTGTTGTTGTTGTTTATACATGCTGCCTGGTTTTCTAGTATTTGGTGGTTTTTTGCCATCACTACCCCTGTTTTAATTGTGTTCTATAATATGCATGGTGAAAATGTGGTGGATGGTGCTTCCGATAATCTGACAGGAGTTGCGATGGCAGTAGAAATGGCAAAAATATTCTCCGAAAGAAAATTGCAACATACGCGCTTGCGTGTAATTAGTTTTGGAGCCGAAGAAGCCGGCTTGCGAGGTGCATTTGCCTATGCGCGTTCACACAAACAACAATTACTCGATGAAAAAGCATTCTTATTTAATATTGATACCATCAAAGATTTGGAACACCTGACAATCGGCTTATCAGAAACAAATACTTTGGTGAAATACGATGAAAAATACGTGAATTTAGTCGAAGCTTCTTTTAAAGCGACTCATGTAAACTATAAAAAATTAGGGTTGCACGTCGGTGCATCTGACGGAAGTGCTTTCGCTATTGAAGGGCTGCCTGCTATTTGTATAATTGGTATGGACTCTGAAAAATTAGACCCATGCTACCACACACGGTTAGATACGATTGATTGCATCCATCCTGAAGCAATGGAAGCAATGAAGAAAGTAGTTATCCATTTTATTGAAATCTGGGATAATAATTAAACAATAGATAAATAAGCTTGTTTTATTGCCAACTCTGCCAAATTTCTATTAAATTTAAAGTTCTAAAATTAACAGTATGTCACAAATTAGAGGTGCAAATGTATTGGTAACGGGTGGTGCCAACGGAATCGGAAAATTAATGGGTTTAAAATGCCTGCAAGAAGGTGCTGCCAATCTCATTCTCTGGGATATCAATGAAGAAAATCTGGAAAAAACACAAAAAGAATTTTCTTCCAAAGGCTATAAAAATGTAAGCACATTTGTGGTAGATGTTTCCAATATTGATGACATCGAAAAATCGGCAACAGAAGTATTACTGGAAATAGGCAATATTGATATCTTGTTTAACAACGCAGGTATCGTTGCCGGCAAAAAATCATTCTGGGAACATACGGCAAAAGATATTGAAAAAACACTAAGCATAAATGTGAGTGGTGTAATGAATGTAACGCGGGTGTTTATACAAGACATGATTAAACAAAGAAGAGGTCATGTTGTAAATATTGCATCGGCATCCGGATTAATTCCATTACCAAAAGGTTCTGTATATGCCTCGAGCAAATGGGCAGTTTTAGGATGGAGCGAAAGTTTACGGATGGAATTTGAACTCGAAGGTGAAAACCTGCATGTAACAACCGTTTGTCCGAGTTACATTGATACCGGCATGTTTAAAGGTGTAAAAGCACCGTTATTGTTTCCTTTGTTGCAACCGGAAGACACTGTAAATAAAATTATTAAAGCAGTAAAAAATAACGATCACATATTGATGATGCCTGAAAACGTAAATATTGTTCCTTTCTTAAAAGGTGTTTTCCCCGCAAAAATATTTGATAAGGTTGCAGGATTCTTAGGTGTTTATTCTTCGATGAACAGCTTTGAAGGCAGACCTAAGGAAGAGCGCGTGCCGGAGAAGAAAAGTAAAGTGAAGTAATTATTTTTAATAATTATTCAAGCATTCTATAATTCTACAATTTAAAAAAATGGCAACTAAGACTATTTCACAAATAAAATCTGTAATAGATAAACAACGTGATTTTTTTGAAAGCAATGCTACACGTGATATTGATTTTCGTATTGAGCAATTAAAGAAATTCAAAAAAGCATTACAAGATAATGAAGAGAATATTTATGCAGCACTAAATGCAGATTTTAAAAAATCAAAATTTGAAACTTTTGCCACGGAAATTGGAGTGTTGTATGAAGAAATCAGCTGCATGCTGAAAAACGTAAAGAAATGGGCAACCCCTGAATTGATAAAAGATACTATTGCCAATTTTCCATCACGCAATTATATTTACCACGATCCGTATGGCGTTACCTTAATTATCGGTGCCTGGAATTATCCGTTGCAATTAACCTTAGCACCTGCTATTGGCGCGATGGCTGCCGGTAATACTTGTATCATCAAACCACCGCGCGCAGCCATCAACACGTATCATGTGATTGAAAAAATTATCAGCGAAACTTTTAATGAAAATTATATTGCCGTTTTAGATGAACATTCTGACAATAGCGAAATGTTGTCGTACAGATATGATTATATTTTTTTCACAGGCGGTGTGGAAATTGGCAGAACGATTGCACGTGCCGCAGCAGAATTTTTAACGCCAACTACTTTAGAACTGGGTGGTAAAAGTCCGTGTATTGTAGATAAACAAGTAGATGTGGAAGTAGCTGCAAAGCGTATCGCCTGGGGAAAGTTTTTGAATGGTGGGCAAACCTGCGTGGCACCGGATTATTTATTGTTGCATGACTCCGTGAAAGAAAAATTTTATAAAGCGTTTGCTAAAACAATAAATGAATTTTACGGAAACAATCCGCAGGACAGTGCAGATTATCCAAGAATCATTAATGACAGACATTTTAATCGTTTGTCTTCCATGCTAAAAGAGGGTGAAGTAATAGTTGGCGGAAAAACAGATGCTGATACCAAATATATCGCACCAACACTGATTGAAATAAATTCATTGGAACACCCTTTGATGAATGATGAAATCTTCGGACCGATTTTGCCTGTGTTGACCATTCAGTCTATAGATGAAGCTATCAGTATTATCAAGCAATTTGAGAAGCCGCTGGCGTTTTATATTTTTTCTAACAACTACTCAAATCAGCAAAAATGCTTGAACACTATTCAGTTTGGTGGTGGTTGTGTAAATGATACCGTTTCTCATTTTATTAATGACGGTTTGCCTTTTGGTGGTGTTGGTAATAGTGGCGTAGGTGCATATCACGGAAAATTCAGTTTTGATACTTTCACACATAAAAAAGGCATCTGCCATAAAGTTACCTGGCCGGATGTACCTTTACGTTATCCACCCTATAATGGGAAACTGATGCTCGTAAAACAGGTGATGAAATAAAATTGCTACAAATTATAAGAAATACAGCCGAACGAATACGGGGCAACAGTTATTGAATTTCCTGTAAATTTTTCTGATCTGTATTTCACGGATTTCACTTTATTGGGATATTCTTTTTCATATACTGTTTTTCCTGCGGCAGCATAAGGATAGTCTGCATCAATGGAGTTTATTTCAAAGGTTGTGTTTGATTTTGTTTTGATATTTAGTTGCACGGTTTTACCGGAACGGTTTATATAATGCAAGAAAACCCTGCTGTCTTCTTTTCTCAGAAAAGTACTACAAACAAAATTTTTAGAAACAACTGTATCTGTACAGGATATAGTCTGATTCGCTTTACAGACATTCTGCGTTAATGTAGATGCTAAAAACTTAAACGCAAAATATTGTGTGGAAGCAATATCGTCTCCATTTTGAAGTACAGGATTTAAGATTCCTTTTTGAGTGCTGATTAATCCTTCTATTGCATGTAAATTCGTCAACTCTATGTAATTATCATATTTTGTATTTAAATCAATTATTGTCAAGAAGTTCTCTGAAACATACGCTGCCTGTACAAAGGTATTATTTAAGTAGTCTGTGTTGGAAATATTCCATTCTGTCAACCACAACTTCCTATTGTTGCCATAAATATGAATAAAATTTTTGCTTAGATTATACAGGTAATTATTTTTTTGCGGTGCTAATTCATACAGATTCTTTGTATACACGTTATCAAAATAAAGTTCCTTATCGCAGGCTGCACATACCGCATACGGGTGCCATGTATAGGCGTTATAAAAACTTTCTTTACTTATATCCTGATTCCATTTTCGCATAAATTTACTTCTGGCATCCATTTCCGTTTTGGCAACTCCATCTCCGCCAACAACCGCCAGCCTTATATCAGGGTATCTCGAATGAATAGCTATTGCTGTCGCTTTTACTTTTTTGATGTAAGTAGCCGCATCGGGGAATTGCTTCCGATATCCCATCAGGCAAAATTCATTACCCAGTTCAACACCTAAAATGGGAATATTATTTTTTTTCAGCTCTTCTATAACAAAGAGTGTTTCTTCCGTTGTGCCGTTCAGTACATTTGCACAAAAAACAGCCTTGGCTCCGGTTTGCTTACATAATCGAATATAATTGTATAAAATATTTTCAGTTCTTTTGGTTTGTAAATTATACAAGCCGCCCAGACTTGGCATAATTTCATCTTTTTTATATCCATAAACAGGCAAGCCCGGATGGTAATAGTTAGCGACTGTTCCACCCGGAAAGCGCAACGAAGACGGGTGCATCTCTCGCAACAGTTGCACACAACCGGAATCTTTGTCTAATTCTCTGGCAAATGCAAAACCGATATTAACTCCGAAAATCGCTGTGTTGATTGGCTGTATTGCAGAAAAATCAGGTGCAATATTTACCGGGACTACTTTATCCGTCAGCACCAGTATATTATCTTCTTTCTTCTTTTCTTTAGACAAACATACGCGCAACATAAATAAAGCAATAATGCCTACTATAATTATTTTATAGCTTTTCTTCATGTTGCTGTTAATTGGTATCCTTTTGTGCTTTCCAATACAGATTCTCTTTGACTCTGTAATATTCAATTATTATTAAAAAAGACATGATACCCATCAGAGAATAAAAGATACCTCCTGAAAAGAGTGATTGTATGAAAGAAAATCCGCAGCCGAGTATACCTACATTAAACAATAAATCTTTTTTATAATGCTTTACTTTCCTCCAAATATATATCGGATATAAAAACACAGAATAACACATGATTAATCCGACTATGCCTTGTGATAATAATCCGCCGACGATGCCTATATCTCCCAGTATTACATTACCTACATATAAATTCATAATTTCTTTTTTAGGCATACCAATACCAAAGAAAATATGTGTGGGGTGTTTCAGAAAATAATCATACACTGCTGCCATTTCTGTCCATCTCATATCGGCAGAACCCTCGCCTGTCTTTTCTCCTAAAAAGAATTTAATAAACATCCAGTACATATCTGCCGTAAACTCGATAATTTTCGGGTCTATCCAATATGCGATTAATAATATAATGCCTACAAAAATCAAAATAACAAAAAGCTTTTTTATTATCTGATGCCATTTTAAGATTAAAAACATAAATAGAAACATTGGTATCGCTTCTGACACCAGTTCTGTTCTCCCTTTATCTACAAATATCTGATAACCCATTAAAACAAGCCACAACAGAAGACTGGGAATGCTGCCATGTAACACATATTTCAGAAAGTAGTAAATCATTCCAAAAACAAGAAAGGCACTCGAAAATCTGAATAAATATCCTCCTTTAGATGGATTATATCCCACCAACCCTTCTCCTAATGAATCCTGGAATGTTGCCGGATCAACAGTAAGAGAAACAAAAGTATATAACACAAAACAAAACCAGCATAACATCAAATTTGCATACACATATTGTTTAAGTGTTACTTTATTAGAACGAATAACATAATATACCAAACTGCACATAACCACATAAAATCTGGGAGAGCCGGCATAAAGTGTTTTTACAATTTTTACATTAAAAATCACGTGAACCGTGACAGCATTATATATCAGAAGTGTAAAAGACAAGATAATAATAGCATCTATCGGATTCAGTTGTTTAAGTTGAAAAATTTTATAGTAATAATAAATTCCGGAAGATATAAAGATAAATGGAAGCATTAAAACAACAATCGCACTGATCGCTTCACTGGCAGATTTAAACTGCAATAAAATATTGCTTGAAAAAAATAAACTAAACAAAAACAAGCCAATAACTTTTGCTTCAAAAAATGGCTGATCTCTTGTATATATTGGCTTGTAAGCGAAATTCATTACTGCTTTCTAATTAATAAGGTAGGTGCAAAATTACCCGTTTTTCGTTCAAAATAACCATATTTCTCTGGATATTTAAGCATATCGAACAATACAGTATCATTCTGAACACTTTTTATGGAAGTAAGAGTAGGTGTCTTGTAAATTATGTTAAATTTATTAGTCAGCAGAAAACTGCTCAAGGGAATTTTATTCCTGTCTTTTAAGTAACTGTAATTGGAATTGATAAAATTTCCCGGCAATAAATTAGTCATCCCACCCTCGAGATCAAAAACACGAATGGTATCTTTTGTTGTAAAATTCTTTTTAATATATTGAATGGATGAGAGATTACTCCTGTCGTCTTGTTGTCTGAATAATGTATAATATTCAAAATCTTCTGCTTCCGGCGTCACAAAAAACCAAATAAATGCAAGTACTGTTATTTTGTGCATGGGTTGTTCAATTTCTATATTTAAAGAGGAAAGTATTATGGAGCAGAATAATAACAAAAATGGCACCTGCAATAATACATAGTGATGTCGTGGATAGGCATAAATGCAAATCAAAACGGTTGGTCCCATCAGCAACAAAAACATAAATAAGGTGAACAGATTAGCTTTAATCAATATCAGAAACCGTTTATAGAAGTGTTTCGCTGTTGCACCATGGGAAAAATAAATAATCAGAAACATACTGCTGACCATCATGCACAACCAATGAAAATCTTTAGTAAAAACAGGAAAAAAGAAGCTGACACCAACTTTACCGGTTAGTAAAACATAATGTTTAAGGTTGAAAAAAATATGATGAAAAAAAAGAGATGGATTAGAATGAATAATAGCACTCAATGAAGAAACATCTGAAAAGTATTGTTTATTTGTTTCATTAAAATCCAGCCAGAACGGGGAATGATCATTTTTCCATACAGCTGCATTCCATGCAAAATGCTGTAAAAACACAAGTATGCTTCTTGCTGAATCTCCATTGTTTAATGGTGTCTTAAAGAAGATAAACAAGAATACGAACATACTGCACAAAGAAAGTAAGACAATGAATTCAGCCCTAGTTGCTTTCTTTATTTTTATCAAAAACAATAGCAATGACAATACAAAACAACATAAGAACGGCAAGAATAATTCAGGGCGGGCATATGAACATATCAAAAATGCGAAAGACATTACGCTAAACTTCAGAAGTGTGGTTTTGGTATGTTTAGCCACAATAATTCCAGTTATAACAACAAGTATGCAAAAATGTGAAATCCTTGGCCAAACAGGCAGGTTTACAAAACTTGAAAGAAAAAACATTGACAGTATAAAAGATAATATGCGTTGAATACCACAGGACAGTAGCAGCATAAAGAATGCAATTGCAATTAAGATAGTGGTGAATTTGAAATTAAAATAGTATAAATCTATTTTATCGGGAATAAATATTGACAGGGTTTTATACCATAATGAATAACTCGGACCCCAGTCGTGTGGAATGTAATTAAACATACAGGTTCCTCGGTGCAGATATAAAGATTCATCCCAAAAAAGCACATCCATGTAAGCCGGAAGATTCCAGCAAATTTTTATACCGCAAATTATCAGTAATGCTATACCTAATAAGAGAAACCTGTCGAATTTTAAAAAATTCTGTTCTTTATTTTTTGCGACTATTTTCCAGACAGATGGCATGTATAGCGAAGATAGTTTAATTTTGAATCTACTAAAAATAATTAATTCAATTCTTAGAATAACACTACCTCTTTTTTAACTATTTTGCAGTCGAATTACGGGATTATTATATATGCATAAAAATAATTTTGATTTCTTACGGCTGATATTCGCACTTCTGGTGGTAGTACACCATAGTTTTCCACTATCCGGCGCTTCTGAACAGGACTCATTATTTTATGCAACAAATGGATTATTATCATTCTCCTATATTGGTGTTCGCGGTTTTTTTGTAATTAGCGGATTTTTGATTTTTCCGAGCCTCATGCGCTCCAAAAATCTTGCAGATTATTTTGTAAAACGAGTGCTTCGCATTTACCCGGGATTATTTGTAGTGCTTTTAATCACTCTTTTATTTTCAGTATTTTTATATAACAGAAGCATTTTATCGTTTTTTAGCAATAGAGAGGTATACACCTATATTCCGGTTAATTTAAGCTTAATTAAATTACAAAATCATATTTCAGGTGTTTTTGAAAACAATATATTTCCAAGAGCTGTCAATGGTTCTCTTTGGACAATTGTATATGAATTTACAATGTATTGTACTATTGCATTTTTTATTTTTATCCGTCAAAAAAGCATGAAGCTGCAACGCAGATTATTATTATTATTTATTGCAATATTTTTCATTATCCGTGCATTTCAGGAAGATATCGAAACAATACATATCGGAACGCTTTCATTGTATATATTTGCACACAATGCTATCTATTTTTATGTAGGTGCTTTATTATCTACTTACGATATAAATAAAATAAAATTTAAACCATACATTTTAATCGCAAGTTTTGCTGCCTGGCTACTATTATTAGAAAATCCAAATTTTGAGCTTATTCAGTATTTTTTATTCCCGGTGATAGTATTATTTTTTGGAACATATTCTACGAAATACCTTAACAACATTAGTGAAACTATCGGTGATTTATCATACGGAGTTTATATTTACGGATTCCCGATACAACAAACGTTTATGCATTTTTTCGCTTTTAGCTGTTTACAGCTCACATTGGTCGCAACGCCATTTATATTTATATTTGCATGGCTCTCATGGCACCTTGTAGAAAAGAAAGCATTAAACAACAAATCAAAAGTGTATGCTTATTTAGAAAAGAAATGGAGGCTGCAACCTATTGTTTAGCATAGCGATTAAATAATTCCATATGCAGAAATCCGGATTTTTCCCAGCTAAATGTAGCAGCTTTTTCTAAACATCTTTTACTTAAAATATCGTGTAATGATTTATCATTCATCAACTGTTGCATGGCATCTTTAATTTCATCTATAGAATCCGGATTGATTAATACGGCCGCATCTTTAGTAATTTCAGCGCATGCAGAAGTATTGCTTGTGATAACGGGAACACCACATGCCATAGCTTCGAGTAAAGGCATTCCAAAGCTTTCACGATAAGAAGGAAAGACAAATGCATAGGCACCTTTCATATATTTTGCAATTTGTTTGCTATCTGTAAATGTTGTAATTAGTTGAACTTTCTCATCTGAGATTTCACTCTTATAATTCGGGCAAACAATAATAAAAGGCAATTTATTTCCATCTTCAATCTTTTGATATGCAGCAATCATATTGTCGATATTTTTGATTGGCTGATAAACGGAAACGTGAAATAAATAATCTTTGGGTCCGCTTTGTCTGAAAAAAATATTATCATCATACCCATGATAGATTACTGATACCTGATTTTCTGCTAAATTTAATTCCTGTATTATTTCATTCTTTGCAAAATTGGAAACCGTAATGATATGCGCAACTTTATGCTTATAGATCGTCCACATTAATCTCCGTTTGAGATTAATAAAAAAACCTTTTAGCTTACTCATAAATGATTTACCGAATGTTTCTTCCAACGGTCTCGATAAATTGGCTGCGCCATGCATAGTTACCATCCACGGAATATCTGTCTGCAATATTTTCCGGTTCGGATATCTTGCACCTGTACAGGTCGGATCCCAGATTATATCTACTTCCGGAATAGCATCCTCTTTTCCAAAAAAGAATAATTCGTGGGGTTGCTTTTGCAAATAGGACACAATATTATCAGTGTAAATTTTTACACTCATGGTATCGTATTGTGGTTTCCAGATTCCTATGCGCATGTTTACTGTTCTGTTTTTTCTATTTTAAAAATGGAAAATATCCTATAAAAAATCCAAATGTTCTTTTTATATAGATAGTAGCGATAAGATTCCAGGCAATCATACTGATAGTATTTGCAATGGCAGCACCTAAAATTCCATATCCCGGAATCAGTAATAAATTAGCAATAATACTTATTACGGCCCCCACAAATGAAATATTTCTGAATGCTTTGTGATAGCCCGTTGCATTGAGTAATTGCGCTACCGGACCGCACACTGTATTTATTACCTGACCAATGGTAAGTACGGACAAACAAATAGCGCCTTTCATAAATTCCTCTCCATATAACCACATTACATACTTCGAAAAAAACAATAAAATTATAAAAACAGGCAAGCTTACCCAAAAAATTAATTTAGATGACTTTTGAGTAATTTTTTGCACTTCAGTTAAATTATTTTGCGTAAACAATTGCGTGATTTTTGGCTGAACGGTAGTATTTAAAGCAACCAGCAAAGTTGCTGCCAACATAGAAATATTAGCACAAGTTTTATAAATTCCCACCAAATCCGTTCCAATTTGATTAGACTTTAATAAAAAAACATCCGCACTATTATTGATTAGGAATGCAATATATGTAAGCAACATTGGAAATGCCATTGTCAAAATCTCCTGATAGGAAATCGATTTTATAGTTGGTTCTGTTTTAGAGGGTTTTACAAAATATTTATAAATCGGTATCAAGGAAAATATCCAGGGTAATACACAAAGCGTTGTCCAATGCAGGTATATGGGATTGTAGGTATTAAAAAAATAAAACGTTATTATCAGTAAAAGAACTACTCTAATGATTGTTGGTATAACCAGCGACATATTTGCCGTATGTACTTTCAATGCAGCACGTAAACTGAAATAATTCAAATCCCCTAAAACCAAAAACGGTAAAAACAAACCGGATATTCTAAACAGCCAAAGCATGTCAGGTTCTTTCCAGTATTCACATAACCATGGCGAAATAAAAAATAAAATTATCGCGCATATAAATGAAAAGAAAAAGACAAGCTCATTACCTCTTAGAAAGAGTGAATAGCTGGTTTTAGTATTGTATTTTTCTTTGTATTCCGGTATTAACTTTTGTAAGGCATCTTTTACACCAAAATTTATAAAGATGGCAAAAATACCCATTACTGTTACTATCAGCGTTAATCTTCCTGATGCTTCAGCCCCATAAAATCTTCCGATCAAAACGCCTGAAATAAAACGCAATCCCTGTACAAAAAACAGAGTGATAGCCGTTGACAAACTGCCTTTTAATACAAAATTGAAATTTTTGTCTTCTAACGCTTTTTCAAACTTTTCTTTATAGAATGGAATTTTCAACGGCTTTGTGTATAAATACAAAAATAGCATTTGTATTTAATAGATGTTCATCACTTATTTTTATTATTTTTGAATGCAGCTGAAAATATACATTTAGCGAGCTTAAATTTCAAAGACAAAAACAGAGCATGTTATTCAATTCTATCCATTTTTTGCTTTTTTTTCCCATTTTCTGTTATCTGTATTTGTCAGTTCCTAAACAACATCAGTGGAAAATTTTAGTAGCAGGTGGTTACTATTTTTATGGAAATTTCAGTCCGTTTTTTGCTATTATCCTATTTGTAATCACATGCAATGATTTTTTGGCCGGAAAAATGATGGACAAAGAATCATCTCAACAGCGAAAGAAAAAATGGCTGTTACTTAGCATTTTGGGAAATCTTGGCATCTTATTTACTTTTAAATACTTAGATTTTGTCGACAATAACATTCGAGCATTATTAACCCTCTTTCACATTACATGGGTAGTTCCCGAAGTTTGGTTTAACAACTGGGTGGTTCCCGTTGGTGTATCTTTTCTCACCTTTCAATCTTTAAGCTATACAATTGATGTTTATAAAGGAATTACAAAAGCAGAACAACACTTCGGTTATTTTTCTTCCTTCACTGCTTTCTGGCCGGTAATGGTAAACGGACCAATTGAACGTGCGAAAAATTTATTGCCGCAAATAAAAGAGGAACATCGTTTTGATTATGACAGAATACGAAGTGGATTATTCAGAATGGGATGGGGAGTTTTTAAGAAAGCAGTGATTGCAGACAGATTGGCTTTTTATGTAGATGATATGTATTTGCATTACAATCAAATTTCCGGCTGGACAACCATGATGGGTGGTTTGTTTTTTTTCATTCAGGTGTACTGTGATTTTTCAGGCTATTCTGATATTGCACTTGGTGCCGCTAAAGTGATTGGAATTGATGTAATGGAAAATTTCAAGCGACCGTTCTTTTCAAAAAACCTGGCGGATTTCTGGACACGCTGGCATATTTCTCTTTCCACATGGCTGACAGATTATGTGTTTTTTTATCTCGGAGCATATAAAGCAAGCAGCCGTAAAGTAATCTTCAATGTTATTTTTGTACTCGCGCTGTGCGGCTTATGGCATGGTGCAAATTGGCCAATGGTATTATCCTTTACGATAATTGGTATATTTATGGCAATCCGATATTGGTGGCAGACGAATATTGTGCGTGTTATAAAACCAAGTAACAGTTACCGGTTATTTGATAAGTATTTTCCAGATTGGATGCACACACTGGTTACCATCTTTTTATTTTTGTTTTGTTTCTTATTATTCAGAGTGCATACTGCGCAGGTTGTTATTAATCATGCCAATCCCGGCACCTTCACCAGTTGGACAACTATTGCGAAAGACATTTATGGAAATTTATTTAAGCTGAATACCGCTAATTATTTTCATGAATGGATACTTATCAAAGGCAGCATTCAGTTTATTGTTCTATTGGTTTTCATTTTTATTTTGTTTTTAACGGAAGCAATCATCGGTGACTTTAAAATTGAAAATATTGTTTTATCAAAAAATAAAATTACCCGCTGGGCTATTTACTCAATATTAATAATGAGCATTGTTTGGTTTGGAATTTTTAATAATACATCGTTTGTCTACTTTCAATATTAAATACGTTTGTGAAAAAATTGATTAAAAATATTCTATTGTTGTCTTCAATTTTATTATTGATTTCACTGATATTTAAATTCTTTCTTCCATTTTACTGGGGAGATACCACACAAGCCACTAAATTTGAATATTATAAGAAAAACAGCAGCAAGTTTAATGCAGTTTATCTGGGTGGCAGCTTAGAGTACCGGCATCTTGACCCGGCGATTATAGACAGCATTGCAAAAAAGAATGGTATCGATTTACATTCATATAATATGGGAATAGACGGACATGGCATCATACAGCAAATGACAGATTTGGAAGGATTGCTGAAAATTGAAAACCCGAATTTAAAATATGTTTTTTTGAGTGTCAGCAGTGACCCATATTTTTATCCGCTGAATATGCATACCACTAAATGGATTGCATGGCAGGATGTATCTTCTACATATCGAGCCGTAAAAACCATTGCAACTCTGAACGATCCTATACGCAACAAAGCAAAGTTTTCTTATTATTATGGATTAAGCTGGATAGAAAATATTTTTAAAATCGGTGCAATGCCGGATGTCATTAATTATGAAATCACAAAGAATAATACAAACACAGACTTCTATCTGGGCAAAGATAAAAACGGGTTTTATCCATACGACGAGGAAATGAACAACCTGATGGCTGAATATAAATGGCAGGATACCATGCTGGTCGAATCAAAAAGAGTGTATGAACGCGAAAAAGATAAGCGTGATAGTTTAACTGCTTCTGTTGTTAAAGCATTCGAAAACTATAAATCCACAGATATTGCTAATACCGCTATGGTGAACCTTTTGATGGATGCATATAAGAAATGTATAAAGAGAGGCATACAGGTATATTTTATGCTGCCTCCGAGAGCAAGAACTGATTATAGTTTATTATTACCTGTTTTTTATGCAATGCCTGTAAATTCTCAAATTGCATTCGCCGACCCGAGGAAATATCCAAAATATTATGATGTGAATTATGGTTATAATTTTCATCATTTAAATCACAAAGGTGCTGTTATTTTAAGTAATGACTTTGGTAATCAATTTTCAAACCTGATAATTTCAACCAGAGATTCCATTTAACATTAAACACTATTCATGCTAGATAGTATCATCCGTTTTTTCAAAATAGATATCGATTACAAAAATCGTATTTACGGTTTTGATATTATGAGAGGAATCGGAATCCTGATTGTAGTGTATGCACATGGTCGTTCGTTCATGCAATACTTCCCTGCATTTAATAATTTTATTTCTGTAATCGGTTTCTGGTTAATGGATTTATTCTTTGTGCTAAGTGGTTACTTAATCGGAATGATTGTAATAAAATTTTATGAGAAAGAAAAAACATTTAACCTCAAGACAGCCTATAATTTCTGGATTAGACGATGGTTCAGGACTTTGCCCAATTATTATCTTGCTCTTTTTGTTACCGCTATCTTGTGGACGGTCAGCAGCGAAAATATGTTTGTAAAACCATTCTTTTATACTCATTTATTATTTCTTCAGACAGTTACACGACCGCCCGGTTATTTTTTAATGGAGTCTTGGACATTGTGCATTGAAGAATGGTTTTATTTGTTATTTCCCGTGTTTTTAATTTTCGGAAATAAACTACTTGCAGGAAATAACAACACGCACATCAAAAAAAATGTATTTATTTCCATTTTAATATTATTCTGTATTCCTTTTGTTTTACGAATATTTCTCTACACAAAACAAGTAGACTTAGAATGGATGGATTCCTCACGTATGGTCTTCTTCAGATTAGACACTATTGCAACCGGCATTTTTATGTCATGGATTGCATTTTACAACAAAGATTTATTATCCAAATACAGACTTATTTTTGGTATTTTATTTCTTGTTTTTATGTCGTCTTATCTATATTGTTTTTACACTTTCATTCTTCCTAATCTTATAAATAATTCGATTGAATCAAATTTTATTACCCATTTCGGAATTTTTCTTTTATCAAACACAGCCTGTTTTTGCCTTACCGTATATATGAAAGGAGTAAAAAATAAATCAACTAACTGGTTTGTAAAATTTATAACACTAATAAGTTTAATTTCCTATTCAATGTATATTTTTCACAGAAGCGTGGTGTTTTACCTTTTTGATAAGTTTTTTAAACCAACTACCATCTTAGGAAATGTAAGTTTATTTGCTGCATATCTTATAACCACTATACTCTTGTCTATGTTGGTTTACAAATACTTTGAGCACCCAATGACAGAATTACGTGAGAAGATGAAGCGTTAAATCTGTAAAAAGTCGTTTAAAAGAACAGGAGTACATTTTACTGTAAAATTATTTGTACTGCAAACAGCGCATGAATAACCATCCTCTATATAGAGTTGTTTATAGTCGAATAGAACTCCGTCACAATTAACTTTTTGCTTAAGAGTATGCGTTTTTGACAATACTTCAACTCCACGTCCGTCACACTTTATAGCACTTTCTTTTATTGTCCAGTAATCAAAAAATATTTTTAATTTATTTTGTGCTGTTTGTATGTCATTCCATTCACTGTCATTAAAATATTTTTTAAATAAACTGATATTTAAATTTCTGTGTTTTTCTATATCAATTCCAACCTTTGAATTTTCAGCTATTGCAGTTATAATATAATCTCCGGAATGTGAAATGTTAAAATCCAAATTATCATTTATAAATGGCCTGTCTTTAACACCTAATTGAATATGGTTCAACAAATAATCAGCGTTCATTTTTTTAAATGCATACTGCAAAAGTATTTTACCAAATAAGGAAGCCTGTGCATTCTCTCTGTGTTTATAGGCTTTTATCTCTTGTTGTAAGAACGGCGGCAGTTGCAAAAGAAATTTTTGAAAAATATTTTCCTCCAAAATCGCTGTTTGTTTAGTATAAAATATATAGATTACTTTATCCTCCAATTTGTATTTTTGATTTGATATATTTTACTGCTTCCTCATTCTCGTACAAAAAGAAATGTCCACCTTCAAATGATTTTATTTCAAAGTCTGCTGAAAAGAATTTATGCCAACCCTCCGCTTTTTCCGGCGTAATATTTCTTGCGTCATTATTACCACATAATATGGAAGCCGGAATATTAATTGGTTGAACATCTGAAAATGTTTGATTAAAATGATACAGTATCTCAAAGTCTGCGCGCAAAATCGGCTCGTAAAACTCTTTTAATTCTTTGTGAGCCAGTAATTGTTCAGGCACGCCATCATATCTTTGAACAATTTTCCAGAAATCATCTGAAGACAGTTGAACAAAATTTGATTCATTTCTATACGCATCCGGACTTAACCGTGAGGCAAAAAATAAATATGCGGGTAATATTTTATTTTCCTGTTTTAATTTATGTGTTAGCAGAAAACCAATAACAGCACCCATGCTATTCCCGATAATGCAATATTTTTCCGGCAAGTCTTTTATAAGTTGCTCATAAATATCATTTACGGCATCTTCAATATTTTTTATAAATCCTTCAGAAAAACGGTCACTTCTGCCCGGCAATTCAAATGCAATACTTTGTATTTCCGGCAACAGCCGCTGCTGTACATTCCTAAATGCGTACTTATCACCACCGGCATGATGTAATAAAATTGCCTTCATCTATTTTACTTGCGGAATTTTTCTGTCAATCTTTTTAAACCATCTCAGCAATTTCCCGTCTTCCGGTTTTATTTCATGCCAGTCACCAGCATGTGTATGTTCCATTTCCTGATTAAACATAATATCCGCCATTGTAATCGCCTGAGAAGTATCAATATCTCCACCACCGTAATACGTATCAATCAAGAAACGATGTAAATCTTTTGGTGTATTGTATAGATGTATAAAATCCATTTTTAATTCCGATCCTATATGTTTCTCCATCAGGCTTAAAAACTCACCACTCATCATACTGTCAAAACCTTGTTCACGATACGGTTTATTAATATCTACTTTCTGTCCGGCCTCAAGCCCTAAAACTTTTGCTGCTTCAATTTGCATATACGCCAGCAAAGTTTCGCGTGTTGCTTTGGATTTTTGGTCGATAGTCGATGGTCGATAGTTGGAAGTTACTAAATCACTTTTTATGTCATTTGATACGCCTATCTGTCTACCTGCCAGACTTTGACTATCAACTATTGACTGTCTAACAGGATTTTCCCAATATACTTTATGATTCCATCCGTATGTAGGAAGCAACACTCTGTTTATTTTTTTATGCTGATAGAATTGCCTCCAATCAATACGGGTGCCTGCAACATATAAATGCTGTAATGTTTTATGAAAATGTTGAACATCACTTTCATCTTTTTTTGCAGAAGGCAACCAGAGTGCAGTAACATTAATATTGGTTTGTTTTGCCAGGCTAATTAAAACAGGATTAGGACCAACCTCTAAGTATATATCAACCGGCAGTTCATTTTGTAAATACGCTATGCCTTTTGAAAATTGCACAGCATTTCTGATATGATTTGCAAAATATTCCGCGCTCAATTCCTGTTTTGTAATTTCTTTTCCGCTGAGGTTAGAGATTACCGGAATTTCCGGTTGTTGAAAAGAGAACTGTTTTGCGAAAGCAATAAATCTTTCAGTAATTGGTTCCATTAATCGTGAATGGAAAGCATGCGAAACATTTAACGTAACTGCCTTTATTTTATGTTCTCTAAGTTTTTCTATAAACGCAGCTACATCTTCTTTTTTTCCGGAAACTGTACAATTCTTAACTGAATTAACGGCTGCTAAATCAACGGTAGAATGCTGTAATAATTCTCTGATATTTTCTTCATTACAAAATACAGATGCCATAGTGCCTTCGTTTAAAGGCAACGAATTCATCAATGCAGCTCGTGCAATGACTAACTTCAAAGCATCCTGTAAATCTATCGCATTGGCAACTGTAAGGGCAACAATCTCACCAATACTGTGACCGATTAAAGCAGAAGGCCTGACACCAAAACTCATCCATAATTTTGATAATGCATATTCTACCACAAACAATGCAGGCTGTGTAAATTTTGTCTGGTGTATCAGGTTCTTATCGATAGTATCATTCCACAATATATCTTTTATAGATTGACCTAGATTTGGTTTTATTATTTCATCGCAGGCATCAATAGTGTTTTTAAATAGAGCAAATGTATCGTAATAATCTTTACACATGCCGAAATACTGAGCACCCTGACCGGTAAATAAAAACGCTACTTCTTTATTTCTCTCCATTTCTGGATTTGATATAATATATTTTTCAGAAACTTCACCTTTTACAAAATCAGTCAGCCCATCAATAATATCTTGCTTATCAGATGCCAGTATAGACACTGAATATTCAAGATGATTTCTTCCTGTTTGCAGTGTATAGCATATCTCCGTCAGAGAACTATCCATCCATTCATTTTCATGCAGATATTTTTGTGCGGTATTTTTTAATGCAATCGCATCCTTAGCACTCAAAATAAAATGGAATGGTGTATTTATTGCATCTGATTTATTTTTAGCAGCAGGTTCTTCAAAAATCATATGCACATTCGTACCACTATAACCGGATAAATTAATTGCCGCACGTAACGGTTTATCATCTTTATTTTTCCAGTCAATTGTTTCAGTACTAACTATTGCATTTATTTTATTCCATTCCACATCTTGGTTTAATGTTGTAATATTAATCTGGGCCGGAATTTTTTTATGTTTTATTATTTCAATGATTTTAAACAACATAGGCATACCGGTACTTGCTTCCAGATGCCCGATATTTGCCTTCACAGAACCAATATACAGTGGACGCAGCCTGTTTTTATACCCATCATTTATAGATTGCACTTCTACTGCATCTGTAACTTTATTCCCGATACCATGCGCCTCTATATAATCTATATCATCTACGCTTAATGCTGCTTCGGATAATGCGGCTTTGATTGTAGCGATTTGAATTTCAGGGTTGGGGGCAGTAAAGCCATTGCTTTTGCCATTATGTTTTACGGAAGAACTTTTTATAATTAATTCTATGTTGTCGTTGTCTTTCTCAGCATCACTTAATCTTTTCATTATCACTACACCACATCCTTCTCCACGTATATATCCGTCTGCATCATTGGAAAATGCTTTACATTGATTCGTTGATGTAAGAGAACCCAATCTTGACAATCCGATAAATATCTCAGGTGTGAGTAACAGATTTGCCGAAGATACCACAGCAAGGTCTATTTCATTATTTTGCAAATCCTGTTTTGCTAAATGAATCGCTAATATCGCTGAAGCACAGGCTGCATCAACATTATAACTGGGACCTTTGAAATCATACAAGTATGATACTCTTCCGCCGGCAGTTCCAAACGGGATACCGGTAGCATCGTATAAATCGATACTTTCTAAATTTCCATTCCTTAGTCTTGCCTGAATATAATCAGAATTACCAAGTGCTATATAAACACCTGTTTTACTTCCTTTGAGACTGTCTGTTGCAATGCCTGCATTTTCAAATGCTTCATAAACCACTTCCAGAATCATACGCTGTAATGGATCCATTGATTTCGCCTCACGTGGTGAGATATTGAAAAAAGAGGCATCAAATGCACGGACATCATTTTCCAGAAAGGCACCGTAACGCACATTCATTTTTCCGGGCGTCTCCGGATTCTCACTAAATATACTGTTGACATTAAAACGTTCGGCAGGTATTTCTTTTGCGACTGATTTCTTTTCAATTAGTAAGTTCCATAACTTTTTGGTATTATTTATTTTGCCCGGCAAACGAACTCCACATCCGACTATAGCTATCGGATCGTGTTTTTTAGTTTGTTGTCCTTTATTCTTTTCAAGTGCTGCTTCTAAACTATTAATTTTAATTAAAGATTTTTGAAGCAACTCCTGCATTTGTTGTATTTGTTCACTCATACTTCAAAGAGGTTATTATTTCTTAATTTACTTTGCTGTTCAACTCTTTCATTAGTTCATCCAATGACAGTTTTTTAACTGAATCTTCTGAATTATTTTCCTCTAACAAAGGTTTATCTGCAGCCGCCTGATATTTCTCCGGCAATTTCAATTCTTCTGCAATGAAAGTTGTATATTTTTCAACCGTCGGGTGCGCCCACACACTGGAAACATTTAAAGATAAGGAATAAATTGTTTGCAACTTATTTTTCAACTGTAACGCCATCAATGAATCTATTCCAATACTTTTAAAAGTATCATCTTCTTTTATTTTAGGAACAGGAATTTTTGTTATAATTGAAATGTTTTGTTTTATAACCTGCTTTATAAGATGAGTGGCGCTGTGCAGTGAAGATTGATTAAAAATATCCTTATGATTGTTTGCTGTTTCTTTTACTTGTAATACTTTTGAGAAGAAATAATTATTTTTTACAAACTCATTTGTTTCTGACCATTTTTCAAAATCTATTTTTAAAGGTATAACCTGTCCGGTTTCATCAGAAAAAATTAAATCAAAATAAGCAGTTAATTCATCCGGATAAATTAAATCAATTCCCTGAGCCGCTAAACGTTCACCTCGTACTTTATCCTGTGCTGCCATGCCTACAGAAGCAATATTGCCCCAATTAACAGTAGTTCCGGTCAGGTTATTATTTCTTCTGTAGCGAATTAGACTATCTGTCATTTGATTAGCTGCATTATAATTTGCCTGAGCTGAAGTTCCAAGCAGATTAGCAGCTGAAGAAAAGGTAATAAAACAGGAAAGCGAATAATCTTTTAATGCAACATGCAAATTCCATATACCTATTGCTTTAGACAATACAGGTTTAATAAATTGCTCCTCTGTTAAATTCAAAAATAATCCATCTTCTAAAACTGCGGCAGCATGAATAACTCCAGCAATTTTCGGTTGAGCACTCTCAATAGTATTAATTAATCCTGTTACTTCAGTTAAATGACTTATATCTGCCTTGTAAACAAATACAGTCGTGTTATTCTTTTCAATGAAATCAATTGCAGCTTTTGTCTCCGGATGCTCTCCGCTTCTGCTTACCAATGCAATATTTCGTGCACCGTTCACACTAAGCCACTTTGCAAATTCCAAGCCCAAACCACTTGTTCCTCCTGTAATCAAATAGGTTCCATCTGCAACAATATCTACAGATTTGCGCGAAAGAGTCTCCAGCTTTTCTAAAAGGGGCGTGTAGATTTTCAGATTTCTAAGCGCGATATTTTTATACTTATGCTCCGTACTCAGCAATGTCGTCAAGCTTTTAAGTTCCTCCTGAATAAGACCAAATGAAATATCTACATGCAAGAAATTAAATTCAGGATGTTCATTTTGAATACTTCCTAAAGCACCTGCAACTAAACTTGCATTTAAATTTATCTGTTTATCATCAGGTAATACATACGCACCATTAGTGACAAAACAAATACTCGGTTTTTTAGGTTGTCCAGAAAAATGTTTGATGATTTTTTGCAGAGACAAAATCCCTGACTCTAAAGACAAATCAAATGTTTCATCTTTATTCAAAGCACCTGCATGTATAACTATATCAATAGTTGCATTAGCTACATCATCTGCAATACTGATAGTACTTACTGAGAAATTTTGACTCAGCAGATGTTGTTCTATTTCTTTGTAATATTCATTACCGTCTTTAATCAATAGAACATTTGCCGCTTTTATATCAGAAGCAGGTGAGATTTCCTGCCAGTTTATCTCATAAAAATATTTATTATTCAGACTCCTCGACGGAACAGCTATTGTTGAATTTGCAGGTTTCGTATCAAACCAATATCTTTCTTTTTGCCAGGCATAGTTTGGCAAACTAACAAAAGTATGTATCGAAGGATAAAAATGCTTAAAATCTACAGGATAACCTAAATCATGTAATTCGGAAAGATTATTATAAAACTCCTGCTGCTCATTTTTATTTTTTACAAACGATGCAACAGCCACAGCATTTGCACCTGCAGCTTCAATATTTTCATTTATAGCATGCAATAATGTAGGATGTGGGCTCATCTCTATAAAGACTACATTTTTTTCTTGCAAGGCATATTGTATGGCATTTAAGAACTGAACCGGGTTGCGTAAATTTGCGCACCAGTACTCCGCGTTCAATTCACCGTTAGAAACTAGCCTGCTTCTTACTGTTGAATAAAACTGAATAGTTGAATCAACAGATTTCACAGAAGCAAGTTTATCTTTCAATTCATCTAAAATAATATCCATTTGAGGAGAATGCGATGCGACATCTACATTTACCTTTCGATTAAACCTTTCTTTCTTTTCTAATTCACTGAAAACTTCATTCAAGGCTTCTTCATCTCCGGATAAAACGGTTGAATTCTTACTGTTAATAACAGCAATAGAAAGTTTATCTTCTTTCCCTTTTAATAATTCTGCTGCTTCCTCAACAGATAAATCTGTTGCACCCATTGCTCCATTACCGCTAACCGTTTTCATCAACTGACTACGCATGCAAATAATCCGTATGGCATCCTCCAGCGAAATCTTTTTTGCAATGTATGCTGCCGCCACTTCACCCATACTATGCCCGATTACACTATCCGGAATCACACCTTTGGATATCCATAAATTTGCCAGCGCAATCTGCACTGCAGTTAATACGGGCTGAACAATATCAATTTGGTGCAGACGCGTATCTTCTTTTTGAATTTCATCAAATAAATCCCAGTCAACATATTGTTTCAAAAGTTGATTTATTTTTTCTAACGTATCTTTAAATACAGCCTCATTTTCTATCAAGCTTCTCCCCATATCCACCCACTGCGAACCCTGGCCCGGGAATACAAAAACTGTTTTAACTGTATCCTCGCTATTAAATTTAGATTTTTGTATTTCTATTGAAGAATCGTGAAAATCTTTTAATTTTTCCAGCATATCTTCTTTTGAAACTGCAACAAAAGTTTCTCTGTAATCGTATACAGCTCTTCTAAGTGTTGCCATTGCACAAATATCTTCGAGACTATGTGAAGCATGTTGAATGAATTCAAAATATCTGTTGGCTAATTCTTTTAATGCATTTTCATTTTTAGCAGACAGTGGCAAAATAAAAATATCCTTTCTTTGTGCTTCTTTATTTTCTGTATCAACAGTTTTATTCTCTTTACCAATAACAACATGTGCATTTGTGCCCGTAACGCCAAAGCTACTTATCCCTGCAAATGTGTTATCAAAATCCCATGGCGTGTTTTTTTGTACCACTTCTATTGGAATCGTATTCCAGTTGATGAGTTCGTTAGGTGAGTTAAAATGCAGACTCTTCGGCAGCAAATTATTATTTAAAGACAATACTGTTTTAATAATACTAGATAAACCTGCAACGCTTTCTGTATGTCCGATATTTGATTTTACAGAACCTATCTTAAGTTTATTTTCAGTTGATTTATGTTCTGAAAAAACAGTTGAGATGGCTTCCATTTCTATTGGATCACCAATTTTAGTTCCGGTTCCATGTGCTTCAATATAAGAAACTTCACTAGGTTGGATACGTGCATTTGACAATGCCGTTTTTAGTAATAACGTCTGAGCAGATACATTTGGTGCTGTAAATCCATTAGAGCGACCATCTTGATTTACTGCGGAGCCTTTAATGACGGCTAAGATATTATCCTTGTTTTTTTGTGCGTCACTGAGTCTCTTCAGAATAATTACAGCACAGCCTTCTGAACGCACAAATCCATTAGCGTCGTTTGAAAATGGCTTACATCTTGAATCGGAAGAAAGTGCATTCAGACTTGAAAAAACAATACTTAATTCCGGTTCCAGAATAATATTTGCAGCACCGACAATTGCCATGTTACAATCATTATTTCTAAGAGATTGTGCAGCGGTGTGTACTGCCACTAGTGAAGAAGAGCAAGCGGTATCTAATGCAACAGCTGGTCCCTGAAGTCCAAACGCATAAGATATTCTGCCTGCATTTGCGCCTACAGCTACACCGGTGTATGAATATGGATTTACCAGATTGGCATCCGTAGAACGAAAATGTTTTTTTTGATAATCAACATTTGTGATTCCCATAAAAACTCCGGTATTACTGTCGGTCAATTCCGATATATTGATACCTGCGTTTTCCAGTGCTTCATACGATACTTCCAGAAGCAGCCTTTGCTGTGGATCTATACTTTCAGTTTCTATTCTGGTAAGATCGAAAAACGGTGCATCAAATAAATCTATATCCTTTAAGAATCCTCCTTGTTTTAAATTAATTTTACCGGGTTGAGGAGTTTTTTCATAATATCTGCTTACATCAAATCTCGAGTCCGGAATATCCTCAATAGCATCTATATTATTTATTAACAGATTCCAGTAATCATTTGCATTATTTACATTTCCGGGAAAACGCATTGCCATACCAATAATTGCAATTGGTTCATTGTTTTTTTCTTTTTCATATAACAAATCACTCTTTAGCTTTTTTATGGCTACTAAAGCATCTTTCAGTTGTTGTATTAATTTATCCTGATCTTGCATACGTTACAAGTTTTTCAATTCTTCTTCCAACAAGCGGCTAACCTCATCATCTGAAATTGTGTCAGGATTTAAATCCTTATCCCCGTTGTCTGAAGAAGCAATAACCGGTGTTTGATTTTGTATTTCTGTAGTTTCTGCCACACTAATTTTATCTGATACTTCCGGTTGCTGTATAAGTTTATCCAATAAAAATTTTGTGTATTTTTTTATAGTTGCATATGTCCAGAAAGCAGTAACAGACAATGGTATTTCAACTGTTTTTTCAAGTTTGTTTTTTAATTGAACGGACATCAGAGAATCTATTCCAAATGATTTGAAAGCAGCATCTGAGTGTAAATTCTGCTTATTTATTTTCGTAATCTGACTGACAGCTTCTTTTAATAATTCTTCTATTTCAACCTGAGCTTCACTGTTAGATAGGTTCTTAATTCTATCCGAAAAACTTGATTGGAGATTATTGACGGGGATTGTTTTCGAATCAGACAACTGATTAAAGAACGGGTTTTCTTTGGCGGAAGTATAATGATTCTTCCATTTATTTATATCAAAATAAAATGCACCGACAGTTGAACCGGAATAAGCGGAAAGCGCAGCAAAGATTGCTGTGCATTCTTCAGGCTGTAATGGTGTAATACCTTCATTTTCCAATCTATCTCCTCTTAGCGCTTTTTGCGCAGCCAATCCAACATTAGCAACTGTTCCCCATTGTATAGATAAAGCAGGCAATTGTTGACTTTGTCTGTAAACTGCCAGTGCATCCATATATGCATTTGCCGCAACATAAGCAACCTGTCCGACAGAACCAAACAATACTGTGCTGGAACTGAATAGAACAAAATAATCTAAGGAGAGATGTTGCGTTAAGAGATGTAAATTATAGGATGAAATTTTTGGCATCAGTACTTTACCATAAGATTCTCTGCTGATATTTTGAATCGAGGCATCTTCCAAAATTCCTGCCAGATGGAATACGCCTTTTAACGGAAGCAGTTCCGGAATCTCACTTATTACTGTTTGGAGTTCTTCTATATCTGAAATATTACATTGGATACACTTTACAGATGCACCTTGTCTGATTAAATCATCTATCTTATTTTGTGCTGTATCTGCAGGTTTATTTCTGCCAATTAAAATAAAATTTCGTGCATTATTCTTAAACATCCATTCTGTAAAAGTCAATCCCAATCCGCCATATCCTCCTGTAAGCAAATACGTAGCATCTTTTTGAAATTGTAGCGGCAGCTGAATTATTGCAACATCTTCTTTTGCAGAAAAGTCTATAACAATTTTTCCAATATGTTTAGATGTATTCATATAACTGAATGCATCTTTTATTTGTTGAACGGGAAAAACTTTCTTTTCCAAAGGTGTCAACGCTCCTTCATTCAACAGCAATATTACTTCCTGAAGCATCTCTCCTAAAATATCAGGTCTTAAAAACAGCATTTTTTCCAAATCCACCATATGATAACTGAGGCTGTTTTGAAAAACGTGCAACCCTATTTTAGAATCTTCATAAACATCTTTTTTTCCGATCTCTACAAATCTTCCAAAGTTTTTCAGTAGTTGCATGCTTTTATACATCGCATCACCTGTCAGAGAATTTAATACTATATCAACACCCTCACAATTTGTGTCATTTAGTATCTCATCATAAAAATCAATATTTCTTGAATTGTAAATATGCTGAATACCTAATGAACGCAGATAAGCACGCTTGTCCTCATTTCCTGCTGTAGCAAAAATTTCTGCTCCATAATATTTTGCAATTTGAATAGCTGCCAAACCAACACCACCTGTTGCAGCATGTATGAGTACTTTCTCTCCTTTTTTTATTTTCGCCAATTCTACTAATCCATAATATGCTGTGAGGAAAACAACCGGAATTGTTGCGGCCTCCTCAAAAGACAAATGCTCAGGTATTTTGCGAAATGCATTTCCATCAGCAACTACATGAGATGCCATTGTGTGGTAAGCCATTCCCATTACGCTGTCACCAACCTTTATATGAGAGATATTATTTCCCGCATATTTTACAATGCCTGTACATTCAATACCCAAAGTGGCAAAACCATGTTCCTTACCCGGATAAATTCCAAGCACTGACATTAAATTCATAAAATTGATACCAATGGATTTTATCTCAATTAACACTTCATTTTCACATACTTCGGGTAATGCAATCTGTTTGAATTTAAGATTATCTATCACGCCGATTTCATCTAGATAAACTGTAAACGATTTATCACCTGCCATTACTTCCTTCTTGTTTGTTTGAGGTGGGACTGATATTTTTTCCAATCGTGCATTAAAAACATCTTTACCTCTCACTGCAATTTCATTTTCGTTATTGTTTTGTGCAACTATAAGAGGAATTAAATCCAGTTCATTTTCTGATGAAATGTCAATTGTTGTCGGGCGGAGTTCAAAATGCTCATTCCAGGCTGTTCTGCAGAGTGCAACTACCTGATGTTGTTCCTGAATTATAGGTTCATTTTCTTTGACGGATTGAGCCTGTTGTGTTATAATCCATAACCGAGGTGAGATACTAAATGCAGAATTATTTATTGATTTAATCAGATTAATAACAGCAAATGCATTTTGTGATTGTTTTTCGATTATTTCATTTATTTCTGTTGAATTAGTTTGTCGGTCTAATACAAAAAATAGGTAATTTTTTTGGTCTTTAAACTGTAATATAGCTTTTTGAAAATCGTTTACTTCAAATGAATCTATATCTATTAAATGAACACTGGCATTTTGTTTTAAGAAATGTTCCTTTAATGATTCTGAGTAAGTATTATTATGAATTATAAGTATATTATTTTGTATCGGCACATTATTGTGTACTTCTGCTTTTATCCATTGTATTTGATAAAAAAGATCATGAATTGTTTTTTCAGCTTTCTTATCCACTCGTTCAAAAACCATATCAGTGGCAATTGCCAAAATTCTTTTATGTTCGTCTGATATCTGAATGTTTCCCGTAAGCTGGTTTTCAGTTTCAGCAGTAATCTGTACTACTGCTTCAATTTTTGAGTATGCTTCCTGTTTATTTATAAACTGGAATGCACGACAGGAAGCAGGAATAAAAAGTACATTATCATATTTTGTATATGCCGCTGTCAAAAACAATTGGAAACAAGCATCCAGCAGTGATGGATGAAAGTTGTAAGCATCTAAATCTTTCTGAATATTATTATCTGCAGCAATCACAGCTTTGTATATGTTATCCTTATAACTGATGTTTTCCACTTGCTGAAATGCATCGCCATACTGTAAGTTCATACCAGAAGTGGCAGTGTAATGCATCTGTTTTGATACTGCATTATGAAGATTTTCTGTCAATAGTTCATTTATATCAATTGAATCATTCAACTGAATAGTTCCATTACAATGTTTTATAAATTCGTTATTTTCCGCTATACTTTCTACCTGAAAGACATAAGTATTTCCTATCTGCTGTTGTATTGTAAGTTGAATGAGTTGTTCTGTATTTTCGTTTAATACCAAAGCATTCTTTATAAAAACATCTTGTAACACAATATTTACTGAGGGAAATGCTTGTTTTGTCGCTTCGTTTATCATCTCTAAAAATCCTGCCGCAGGAAATAAAATCTGACCGGAAACTTTATGATGTTCCAGATAAGGATAATCCGACAAATTAATTGTTGATTGCCAACAATAGGCGGGCAATCCGGCATTTACTTTCAGAAATGAATTTAAGAAAGAGTGTGCTGGTTTTCCTGATGACTGTGTAAGTAAACTTTTAGAGGTTGTACTTTTCTTTATCCAATAATATTCTTTTTGCCAGGCATAGGTTGGCAACTCAATAAACTCACCTATAGAGGGATAAATAGTATGCCAGTCAAATTTTATATTGGCTGCAAACAAATTGGTGTAGTTATTGTAAAACTGCACCTGTTCCTCATTTTCTTTAGAGAAAGAACCAATGACTAATGTTTTTGTATCTATATTCTCAAGGTTTTCCTTTATAGCATGAATAAGAGTAGGATGAGGACTCATTTCTATATAAACAGCATTATTCTCCTTCGAAATTTGCTGAATAACATTACTAAACTGAACTGTATTTCTGAGGTTTGCAGCCCAGTAAGCACCATTCAGTTCTTCTCCGTTTTTTATAGTATTAGTTACTGTGGAATAAAAAACAACCGATGTGTTTTGAGGTTTTAACGCAGATAAAGATTGCTCCAGCGGATTTGTGATTTCATCCATTTGAGGTGAATGCGAGGCCACATTTACTTTTACTTTTCTATTAAACCTGCCTTGGTTTTCCAGTGTTTCAAATACTTCATTTAATGCATTGGATGTACCGGATATTACGGTTGAATTTTTACTATTTAAAACAGCTATTGATAATTGGCCTGAATAATTTTCCAAAATCTTTGTTGCTTCCTCAACCGTTAAATCGGTTACACCCATTTCACCTTTTCCGCTTAATTGCTTCATCAGCCTGCTACGAGTAATTATAATCAGTGCAGCTTCATCCAGTGTAATATTTCCTGCAATACACGCCGCAGCAACCTCTCCCATACTATGCCCGACCACCATATCCGGCACCACACCTTTACTTATCCATAACTTCGCCAAAGCAATTTCGATTGCAACTAAAGCAGGCTGCACTATGTCTATTTCATTTAATCTTGACTCGTGTTCAGGTTTATTAATTTCGATTAGTAAATCCCAATCAATATATTTTTTGTAAATACTACTAATCTCTTCTAATGCCTCTTTAAATACATTTTCTGATGTTGCTAATCTTACTCCCATCTGTATATACTGGGCGCCCTGTCCTGGAAAAATAAATACCGTTTTTACTGAATCATCATTGTCAAATGTTTGTTCACTTTCCGATAAATCTTCTGTGCTGAATTCATTTAATTTATTTAGCAGTTCACTTTTATCTTTTGCCACAAAAACTTTTCTCATTTCAAAAGAAGTTCGGCGCAATGCTGCCATCGCACAAATATCTTCCAGCTTATGTTCCGAATGAGATATAAAATCGGCATACTTTTTTGACAGTGCTTTTAAAGATTTTATATTTTTTGCAGAAAGAGGCAGTATAAAAATATCATTCCTTACAGAAAGAAATTTATTAGTTGGCGGTGTGCCTTCAGGTACTAAAGATATTATCGCATGCGCATTGCTGCCTGTGATACCGAAAGAGTTTACTCCGGCAATTAACGGTTTATCTGCCGGCCAGGAAATACTATCTCTCGGAATGGTTAATCCTATGTTTTCCCATGCAATTTTTGGATTGGGCGTATCAAAATGTAAACTTGGTAAAATCGTCTTATGTTTCAAAGAAAGGATTACTTTAAACAAACCGGCTAAGCCTGCAACTGCTTCCGTATGCCCGATATTTGTTTTTATAGAGCCGGCAAATATTTTATCCTTTACTGAACGCTTTTCTGAAACGGCATTCCAGATGGATGTTATTTCGGTTGGATCCCCTGCTTTTGTACCGGTACCGTGCGCCTCCACATATACTAAGTCCGCAGGATTAATTCCTGCTTTCTTTATTGCCTGGGCAATCATTATTTCCTGAGTAATGGCACTGGGTGCAAATAAATTTTTATTCGCTCGTCCATCACTGTTTGTAACAGTTGACAGTATTACAGCATGAATATGATTTCCATCTTTAACTGCATCGCTTAATCGTTTCAACACAACCATTCCTGCACCTTCGCTGCGCACGTAGCCTGTGGATTTTATATCTCCAAACCTGCATTCTCCATACTCAGAAAGTAATCCTGAACGCGAATATCCTTTACTTACAAAAAAATCTGTTATGGTGTTGGATGCACCAACAAGTGCCATATTGCATTCACCACTGTTTAAACTTTGCGAAGCAATATTTAGTGCAACAATTGAAGAAGAACAGGCTGTATCTAACGTAAGAGATGGGCCTTGTAGATTATAAAAGAAAGAAAGTCTTCCTGATAAGGCATATCTTCCGCTACCTGTTGTGGCATATACATCTATATCCTCATTTGCCTGTTCTAAGCGATGTTCATAATCACTTGTCCAGTTGCCGATAAAAACACCCGTTTGGGTACCATTCAGGTCTGTATCTTTTAATCCGGAATTTTCTATTGCTTCCTGAGCGACTTCTAATAATAATCTTTGAGCGGGATCCATTTTTTCTGCTTCTAATGGAGAAATATTAAAGAATCCTGCATCGAAGTATTCTACACCTTCAATAAATCCACCTCGCTTGGTTATTATCTTATTCTTGCCTTTGTTTTTATCAACTATTGCATCAATATCGCCATTTCTTGAAATTGGATAATCTGAAATAGCATCTTTCTTGTTAATCAGTAAATTCCATAAATCTTCCGCATTATTTACATTTCCGGGCAAACGCATTCCCATGCCAATAATAGCAATAGGTTCTGAACGAAGAATAGAAGCATCGTCCGACTGAAAAGTGGCATTTGTAGAAACCTCTTGATGTTCTACAAAATTTACTTCATAAGATTCGATGTCTTTCATGTATCTTAATTAAGAGTAAAATATTCTTAAAGTTAAGCATTCTTCTTTAAGGAAGAATAAAAAATGCTATGCTGTTTGTGCGTTCTGTAATGCTTTCAATTTGTCTTCTTCACGTCCGTCGTTTATTGCCTTTTGCATTAGGAGCGGGATAATGATAAATACAAGGCTAATTGCAAATCCAATTGCAGCAAACAGTAATTTACTTTTATGTTTTGGAGCAGTCGAAAACATCGGGTCATCTATGATTCGAACGATATTGTTTGGTGACATCAAACCTGCCTTCGAATTTTCTTTTGAGGTAGTTGCATCATTGTACATTATATTCAGCGTTGAAATCTCTTGCATTATTTTCTGTTGATCGACCACTTCTATCCGCTTTTTATTAAACATGTTCTGATCTTGTGATTCGGCCATGATTCTTTGTCTGCTTTTGATTTCTCCTGATATAGAATCTAATCTTCTCTCAACAGCTGCCAATGAAACTTTGGCATTCTCGACCTGTTTATTTTGATAAAATTTAATTGTATTATTCAACATTACAGAACCCAACACTCTTGAAACTTCATAATCGGGTGTTTCAATTTCTGCTTTTATCATACCAGTTGGTATATCATACTCAGCCGTCATAATTCCTCCGGTAAAATCATCATACATCATACCCAGAAAATCCATTTCCTGTTTATTTATTTCTTTTATGGAATTGGCTCTGAACTTAAAATCTTTGAGAACAGGATCGTCCTCAAATCCACCATCATATTCATAGGCATGAAAATAAAAGTTTGCCAGTTTATCCTTTTTGCCGTTAATTTCTACATCCGTCAACATTGAATTCAGGAAAATATTTCTGGAAGTAAATATACCTGTTAACACATCATTAGATGAACCTCCGGCAAAGGAGACACCCATCATAGACATAATGCCGCCCATGGAGCTTGTTCTTGAATCTACAGCATTAAACGAAACATTGGCAATATATGTTGGGTCAGATAATTTTGCAAAATAATAACCACCTACAGTTAATCCAACAACTCCTACTATAGACAAATACCATTTTCTTAATAAATAAAAGAAATAGCTCTTGAAAGATTCAAGAACATCTACTAATCTAATATCTTCTTCAGAAAACTGTTGTTGCATGTATATTAGTTTTTCAAAACAAAAATCAATGTTATGGTAGTAGCAAGAGATGTAATAGCAGCAATTACACTCGGTAAAACTATATTCCAGTTCAGCCTTGATTCCGGACCTTTAGGTGGTTTAGGTGGTTTATTTTTCATATCAACCGTAATTAAGGCACCTTCTATATCTACTGTTGGATAATTTTTTATTCCAATAAAAGAACGGGTATAATCTACTTTTCTGTTTGGATAAATCACCATCGTTGATTTTTTTATTGCTCCTTTTTTGAACCCGCCCGCATAGTGTTTTATGTACCAGCGTGCAGTTTTACCCGGAATAAATTTACCGTTAATCGTTCCTGTTGAATCGAGATCAGGATAACGTATAGCACCTTTTATGCTTACTAATTGATTAACTGTCGGTATTTCTATTAAATCTCCGTTCTTTAAAATTAAGTTAGCCCGTGACGCCGTATCTGCAAATGCATCCTTTAACTGAAAAATTGTTTGAGTTAATCCATTATCAGGTCTTGTTAATCTGGCATTCTTTATAAAAGCATATGGAGTCAGACCTCCTGCTCTTTCTATTACATCCAGTACTTTTTCATTTTTATCCAATATGGCATAAATACCGGGATATTTTACTTCTCCCTTTAAGGTGACGGTCATCTGTTCGTCAAATCCATAAATTTTTCTTACATAAACCTTATCCATCGGAGACAATACAAATGCTTTGGAAGCATCATCCAATTCAAGATTCGGACCTATTTTGATAGTTTTAATAACGACATGTTGGGGTTTAAACTTTTTATCTAAGCTCGAATCGATATTCATTACACGTGAAATCTCAATTTTTGAGTTAGCTGCTTCTATTTTTAGTCCGCCTGCGTAAAACAATAAATCGTTCAGCGTTATTCCATCCGTAAATTCCATCACAGTTGGTTTGATAACCGAACCGTCAATGCTAATCATAAACTTTTCAATAAAATCTTCTTTTGAAAACAACTGAATCTGATCTGCTTGTTTTAATAATAAATTGTCCGGTGAATTCTCATCTATTAAAATATTTTTCAACGAAAATTTTTGGTTGATAAATGTATTATCATCCATTTTTCTTTTAATATAAGCTCTCTCTAAATACGTTTCAATCTTTATGCCTCCTGCAGCTTTAATGATATCTGCAATTCTGAAACCGTCTTTCAACTCATATCTTCCCGGATAACGAACCGTACCGTTGATATTTACATAATTTTCTATACCATTTGGGATCGTCGTAATATTTACAATATCTCCATCTTTAAGTTCAAAATTTGAATTTACCAGCTGTTCATAATCTACATCTATAATTTGAGATTTATCATTATTGGTTCTGGTAACCTGTATGGTCTTGATATAAGCATCCGGTGCAAACCCTCCGGAAAATTTAATTAATTCATTCAGGTTTTCATTTTTCAGTAATTCATATTTTGCAGGACGACGAACCGCACCTGTAATCTTTATCAGTTTGCTTTGCGTAGAAACATAAATGAAATCCCCTTTTTGTAAATAAAAATTTTCCTGAAGCAAAGGATTGAATAAAAATTCATAAACGTCCAGACGTTTTATCGTTTTACCGTCTCTTCTCACCTGAATATCACGCACGCTACCTATATCAGTTATTCCATTAGCAGCGTTTATGGCATTGTATACCGAATTTATGGCAGGTATTTGATAGGTTCCTGGTGACTTTACTTCTCCAACGATGTTTACATCAATTGTTCTGGAGTAGTTTAGTGTTATTTCGTATTTAGTGTTTGCCGGATTTATAAAGGTAGCCAGTCGTTTGCCAATTTGTGATTTTACTGCACCAAAAGTTAAGCCTTTTACATATATACGTCCAAATTCGGGAATTTGTATATAGCCATCTTCATTCACTTTAAACTTATTATTGTAATCCGCATAACCCCATACAGCAATACTAATTTCATCATCCACACCTAATATATAGGAGTCCGGTGCTTTGGCTTCTGATGTTTTCAGGAACAATGCGAGCTTTCCCGTTCCAAAAAAATCATGCCCGTAAATTTCATTGGGCTTCACTTCAGCATTAGGTTCACTAGCTTTTTGCAATTTATCCATTGCTTCCTGCATCAAATCTTGTTGTGCTTTCATTTCCATAATCATCTGCATTGCATCCTGACCGGGAGTTGCACCTGATGCTGAATTTGCTTTTAAATACTTTTGGATATCTGCAGGGTCCAAACCTAAAAGCTGCATTTGTGACAAATTTGAAACTGCAGTTGGATTATCAGCATGCAAGGATTGTAATTGCTTTACTGCTGCAGAAGCCGCAGATGTAACGGAAGCCCCCGCATTCGTTCCGGTAAGGCTACCTAAGTTTTGAGAATAAACTACAAATACTGAGCATATTAGAAAACACAGCGTAACTAATTTTTTCATTAATAGTGGGTTGTTGAATTGACAAAGGTAATAAACTATGTCTTAATTATATAGTGAAATGTTTATTAAGCATTACAGCATCTTTCTTAAATAATGTTATCAGTAATCTATACCTGTTAAGAGAGATAATCGCCGATTTCAAAATTTATTTTATTAAAACTCTTTTATCATTATCAATTCTTAAATGCTGAAAAATCATTCCTTTTCAATTAGTTTTGCAACAGATTTATTTTGAAATTAATTGTTACTTAAAATGTAATGCATTAATAATTAATATCTTATGTCTAAAAATGATTTTTCAGATACGATTGTTGCACTTTCTACTCCGCAAGGGATAGGAGCAATTGCTGTTATTCGTCTTTCCGGTACAAATGCCATTGAAATAGTAAATTCAATCTTTTCAGGAAAAAATCTTTTAAAACAAGCTACTCACACCATACATTTCGGCAAAATTGTTTTCCAAAACCAGTCCATTGATGAAGTAGTAGTCAGTCTTTTTGTTGCACCTCATTCTTATACAAAAGAGAATGTAGTGGAAATTTCCTGCCACGGCTCCCTGTATATTCAGCAAAAGATTATTGAAGCACTAATTAAAAGCGGAGCACGCGCTGCAAAACCCGGTGAGTTTACTATGCGGGCGTTTTTGAACGGTCGCTTTGACCTTTCTCAGGCAGAAGCAGTAGCAGATTTAATTGCATCGGATAGCGAAGCCTCTCATAAAACGGCCTTACTTCAAATGAAAGGCGGATTTTCAACGGAAATTAAAAAACTGAGAGAACAGCTGATTCATTTTGCTTCCCTTATTGAACTGGAACTTGATTTTAGTGAAGAGGATGTTGAGTTTGCAAACAGAGATGATTTGCAATCCATTATCAGTGAACTCCAAAAAAATATTTATCAGTTGATGGAATCTTTCAGAGTGGGAAATGTAATAAAAAATGGTGTCCCGGTTGTAATTGCAGGCAGACCCAATGCTGGAAAGTCCACTCTATTAAATGCATTAGTGAAGGAAGAAAGGGCCATTGTAAGTGATATTGCAGGTACTACACGCGACACGATTGAAGTGCCAATCAATATAGATGGAACCATATTCAGGCTTATTGACACTGCCGGTATCCGGGAAGCATCTGACAAAATAGAAGCAATAGGTGTTAAAAAAACGTATGAGCAAATTAAAAATGCTGCCATTTTATTGTATGTTTTTGATGTAAATGCAATGTCAGAACTTGAGATTCTGGAGGATATTTTAAAACTTAAACACGAGCATCTGGTAGTATTGTTAGTAGCCAACAAATGTGATTTATGTGATGAACACGCACTTGGGATGCTGGAATTTTCCATTAATGAACTTACTGAAAATGCCTATCCAATTTTCGAAATCAGTGCAACTAAACAAAAAAATATTAATGAATTAAAGGAGTATCTGCTTACTGCTGTTGGACTGCATAAACACTTACAAGACTCCACAATAGTAACGAATATACGCCATTTTGAAGCCTTGTCCAATTGTTTTCATGCACTGGAAAAAGTAACCCTTGCACTACATCATAAAACTACAGGAGACTTTTTGGCGCAAGACATACGTTATGCATTAACAGCTTTAGGAGAAATTACGGGACAGATTACCACAGATGACCTGCTGGATAATATCTTTTCAAAATTCTGTATCGGAAAGTAATTTGTTTTCCGATTTCTTCTAAGTGCTTGTTTTTCTTAGGTTTTAGCCCTTTTTTCTTTCCTTTA
>DAORIK010000006.1:0-1733 GCA_035438465.1 Chitinophagales bacterium
TCAAACAAGGTTTCAATAAAAGCCTTTTTGTTGAACACTTGCAATTGTTCCATTTTTTCGCCTAATCCAATGTATTTAATAGGTATCTTGAATTCATCAGCAATACTTAAAACAACACCACCTTTTGCTGTGCCGTCTAATTTGGTTAAAGCTAATGCTGTTACCTGAGTTGCCGCCGAAAAATGCTTGGCTTGTTCGAGCGCATTTTGTCCCGTTGACGCATCTAAAACCAGTAATACTTCGTGTGGTGCATCCGGAATGACTTTCGACATCACTTTTTTGATTTTAGAAAGTTCATCCATTAACCCTTGTTTATTGTGCAAACGACCTGCCGTGTCTAAAATAATTACATCTACACCTTTTGCTACGCCGCTTTGAACGGTATCAAATGCTACAGCCGCCGGGTCTGAACCCATTGCCTGTTTTACAATCTGCACGCCAACGCGATCGCTCCAAAGATTTAATTGTTCTACTGCTGCTGCGCGAAAGGTATCACCAGCACCTAATAACACGTCCTTTCCTGCTTTTTTTAGCTGGTATGCTAATTTTCCAATAGTAGTTGTTTTTCCAACACCATTTACCCCAACCACCATAATCACATATGGTTTTTTATCTGTCTGTGGGATAAAATCAAGTAAGTCTTTCGTATTATTTTCTGCTAAAATATTGCCAATTTCATCCTTTAAAATCCTATTTAACTCATTTGCATTCAGGTATTTATCTTTAGAAACACGCGCTTCTAATCTATCAATAATTTTGATAGTAGTAGACAATCCAACATCCGAGGAAATCAAAATTTCTTCCAGTTCATCTAAAAACTCGATATCAACGGTAGATTTACCTGCAACTGCTTTCGATATCTTTGAAAAAAAACCTTGTTTTGTCTTTTCCAAGCCTTCATTCAGTTGATTCTCTTCCGCTTGCAGTTCTTCTGCTGATTTTGTTTTGCCGAATATTTTATCAAAAATGCCCAAAGTAAGAATATTAAATGGTGGATGATAAATGTTTAATGAAAATCAAATATAAACAAAAAAGCCTCTCGATTCAGAGAAGCTTATATTTAGTTGATTTAAAATCAATTACATACTTTTTACAGTATCCTGTAGCAAGTCTTTATGTACTACTTTTTCACGAGTAGAATATGCGCCTGATTTATCAGAACGTACAAATTTGATGATTTTCACCATATTTTTGGATTCACCCACATTTTTACCTCTGTCTACTTTCGCGTTTTTGGATACTTTTGCCATGACTTATTATTTTATTTCTTTGTGAACAGTTACTTTTTTCATAATCGGATTGAATTTTTTCAACTCGATTCTCTCAGGTGTATTTTTTCTGTTTTTAGTAGTGATGTAACGGGAAACACCGGCTAAACCAGATGTTTTATGTTCTGTACACTCTAATATTACCTGAATTCTATTGCCTTTCTTCTTTGCCATTGTTGCTTAATTTAGAAACCTAATTGAATTTCACCTTTTTTCTGTAATTCTTTTAAATAGGTGTAAATACCTTTTTTGTTGATGGTTCTGATTGCTGAAGTAGATACTTTCAATTCAATCCATCTGTCCAATTCAGGAATAAAAAACGTCTTTTTCTGTAAATTAGGATAGAATCTTCTCTTTGTTTTGATGTTTGAGTGAGAAACACTATTTCCTGACATTGGACCTTTTCCTGATAAATCACAAAACCTTGCCATAATTTTTTCTTTTAAGAGGTGCAAATATCGGAAA
>DAORIK010000006.1:1833-56532 GCA_035438465.1 Chitinophagales bacterium
TAAATCACAAAACCTTGCCATAATTTTTTCTTTTAAGAGGTGCAAATATCGGAAATATTTCTATTATTTCCAAACAGCTTACACACAATTGTTTACAATCAAAAAACTAAATTTAGTGAACCTGAAGGGAGTCTCTGCCTCTCGGCAGACAGGGAACCCCTAACTTTCGCACTAATCATTTATAATTTCTTTCAAAAATTGTCTTCCAATTCCTGATTTAAGATACTTTTCTCTGCTAACAGCATCTTCTCTCTCTGGAAATTCTTCATAATATATAATTTCCCAAGGTCTGAAACCTTTAGTAGATTTTACTTTTCCTGTATTATGTTCTTTTAATCTATTTTCTAAATTATCAGTCTGTCCTTTATACAAAGACTTAGTTTTCTGACTTTTAAGCACATACACATAAAACATAAGAATAGAACTATTTCAAAAATTTAGTGAACCTGAAGGGAGTCGAACCCCTAACCTTCGCATCCGTAGTGCGATGCTCTATCCAGTTAAGCTACAGGTCCAGCTAAATTTGGAGTGCAAAGATAAAAATATTTAGCTAATTAGCTAATTTGCTAATTTGAAAATGATGTTAACTTAACCTGAAAAAGTCAGTTTAGGAGATAATCAAACCGTCTTTCATGACAAATTTCTTGTCTGCTTTGTCGGCTAACAAGTCATTGTGAGTCACAATTATGAAGGTTTGATTGAATTCTTTCTTCAAATCAAAGAACAACCGGTGTAATTCCTCGCTTCGTTCTGTATCCAGGTTTCCGGTTGGTTCATCTGCTAAAATAACCAAAGGATGATTCATTAAGGCGCGAGCCACCGAAACACGTTGTTGTTCACCCCCGGAAAGTTCATTCGGTTTATGATGCATCCTGTCTTTTAGACCGAGAAAATCCAATAACTCTGCCGCACGCTTTTTTGTTTCAGTTTCTCCTTTCTTTGCAATAAAAGCAGGAATACAGACATTTTCAATAGCTGTAAATTCGGGTAACAAATGATGAAACTGGAAAACAAATCCCAAATGCTTATTCCTGAAATCGGATAATTCTTTATCTCTTAAAACAGAAATATCCTGATTATTAATACTTACGCTGCCTGCATCAGCTTTGTCTAAGGTGCCAATTATATGTAATAAAGTAGACTTCCCGGCACCGGATGGACCGACAATACAAACTAAATCACCTTTGTTTATCTCCAGTGAGACACCTTTTAATACTTGCAATTGTTCGTAGGATTTGTAAATATTCTGACAGGAAATCATAATCTGCATTTAATACAATAAATCCATGCTCCCGGATTTATATCTGTCTTAATCTTTTGTAAAACAGTATCTGCTCCTGCGCTTTCTAACTTAATCGCTGTATGATAATATTTTTCGGAATTATCTTTTATAATACTCACCGAAAACCCTTTTTTTTCAACTTCTTCCTTTAATTTCTCAGCACGGGCGACCGTAAAAAACGCACCAACTACTACATATGTATTTTCTAAGGATAAGTTATTCAAATCATTTTCAATAGTTGTTGTGCTTAATGTTTCCATTTTTATTGTTTCTTCTGCAATAACTGTATCTTCAGCAACCTGCATTGGTTGTTGTAAAGGTACAATAGAAGATGGCTGACTTAATACCGGAATGAAGGATGCCTGATCTACATTCCGGCTGCTTCTCTGCAAGTTTACTACTATTGTAAATCCAATAAAAAGAATAGACAAGACTGCAGAGAACCCATAAGAAGATAATGATGATTTTCGTTTTGGGGTAACCGCATCTTCCATTAGCTCCGGATGTAAAATGCGCTGATAGTTCTCTTTTATAATACTTTCCGCATCTTTTAATCGTTGAACGGGTTGTAAGCTCATAACCGGCAATCCGAAACTATCCAACAAATAGTTTTTTGAAAAATAGGGCTGAAACTGAATATTATTTTCAGTATCAACAACCAATCTTCCAATATCATTTAAAATAAAACTTTTATTCTGAAATAATGAATCGTTGCATTGTTTTACAAAATCAGCAACCCGAATTTCCGCTTCATGATAAGAAACAGAGAAATCGCGTGAGACAGCATTTATTAATATACCGTCATTGTTTTGCAGGGACCGGTTAAAAGCAATCATTTTATTAGGCGGAAATATTTTTCTTTCCATCAAATGAATTTCTGCCGGATTATAATTTCCGATAAATGCTCCGAAATTTGGAATTATAACACAGTTATGTGTCAGCAACAACTGTTGAATCAACTCTACCATTGAAGCAAAGTTAATTTTTTTTGCGAATAATACAACAGATTGTGCGTAAATCAAGAATGTTCATTTATTCAACAGATTCCTCACTATGTTCGGAATGACGGTTAAATCACTAAAAGCTGAGTTTCACGCCTGCAATAACCTGAAAGCTATAAGTTGGATAACGGTAAAAACGCTGCCATTTTTGGAAACCGAGGTTATTCAAATCCACGAAAATGCCAATATTTTTGGTGATGAAATAGTTTACTGATAAATTCACATCAATTAATCCTTTAATTGGTATCAATGTTTGTGCATCCGGATTAATTCCGCCAAAATCATTTCGTACTGCATTTACTTTGCTTTGTCCTGTGATATCTGCATTGACGTATAATCTCTCTTTCCAGTTGTAAAATGCGGAAAATCCTGCTTTAATTTTAGGAACATATGATAATTCAAATGCTGTATTTTTATTATAGATAAAATAATCAAACCATGCTTTTGCACCAAACTGATTTCCTTTGTTATAAGAAAGTCCAATATGCGGATTCCACGCTTTTAAATTATAAACTGACTGTACATCAAATCCAAGGTCGGCAGTAGAAGTGGTTAAGAGATAATTATGAACAAACTGCGCATTAGTTCTCGAAACAAGCTGACTAAACCGAATATCATAACCAAAGCCTTTTACACTTCCTCGTAAACCTGCAATGGTGCGAATCTCATCAATTGAATTATCGTAATTATCGGTTACGATAAATGGATTTTCCAAGGAAAGATTATTCAAGCTGTTAATCTTCACCTGAGTTTTCCATTCGTTATACATCACTAAATAGTCTTTGTAAATCTGCAACTGATTTTCAATTTCCGGTAAAATGTAAAATGTTCTGTTTGTTACAATCAAATTAGGCCCTGCTTTCAACTGCCAGATTTTAAATTTAATTTTTCCGTATGGTATTGCCTGTACAGTAAAATGGTTCTGATTATTTAAGAAAGCGAAGAACGTAGTATCTTTATAATTGTCTTTATAAGAAACATTCGTCACGCTAACTTTTGCACCAAGCCAGTAATTCTTTTTAAAATTATAACCGCCTTCCGCATTTACACCAATGGTAAGTTCTTTAGGTTTGTGAAATACATTTTTATTGATGACAGATGTAAAATTCACTTCACCGTTGTAGTAATAATCAGACTCTTCAATGCCGCGTAATTTTATGGCACCACCAAAACGATTAAAGTTTGTCTTTAAAGAATCTTTTTCAGCAATTACATCTGAATATCCATAAAATTTATTTTGGTTGAGACGATAAAATAGTTCACCGCCAATCGATGCTTTCTTCTTAATAAAATACTCACCGAAGCCTTTAACTTTAAAGTCGGTAAAATTTTTATATTCTTTTTTGTCTTTGAATGTCATCAAAAAATCAACATCCAAACCGGCACGGTATTTTGTCTGAACGGGATTTGTAATAATTATTTTTGTCAAAGCTGATAACGGATATCCTGCACCAATTTTTGCATAAAAAAATTGATTTTTTTCCGGCTTCTTCCCTGCTGCCTTTATGGGTCTGATATCTTCAGGTGCATAATTAATTTTTCCTTTTACGTCAGAGTAGGAATATGTCTGAGCATCAGGTTTAGTTTTTACAATGTTCGGTAAATTTGGACCAAACGGAACCTTATTCGATGAAATTAAAATCGGCTCATAGGCTTTCACAATATCAACTTCATCTAACTTCGGCAAGGTATCTACATTGTTTTGAGCAAATGAATCAAAAGCTAAGAGCGAAGCGCTAAAAAACAAAGCTAATTTGAAAATTTGAAAATTTGAAAATTTTGAAATGATATACTTCATCTTATTATTTTTATTTTTTATTAATGGCGGTGATAATCTAAAAATGATTTGATTTTCAAATTATTTACCACTATCAAATTGCATTTGTGTACCGTTGTCCTGTAGTTTTAATTTTGAACCATCTAATTCGCTTGCTAAAATAGCGTCCAGTTTTTGCTGTGCTTCCGCTTTCACATCATCTTCCTGTGAATAATTATCCAGCAAACTCTGTAAGGTTGCTTTTGCCTGCAATAGCTTTTTATCGTCTTTATAAATATCGCTCAACAAAATAAATGTCTTACCTAAATAATATTCATAAGAAGGAAACTTATCCAGATAATCGTTGCAATCTTTCTCTGCCTGTTTTTTATTTCCTTTCAGATAATAAATTTTAGCCACTGTATATTTCGATTCTGCCGCCTGTTCGTTATTTGCATTTTTTACCACATATTCCAACTCCTTCAATGATTTGTCATAATCTTTCTGTGCATATAAACTCATTCCTTTATAATATGCCATTTCAGCCTTATAAAACTCCGGTAAAGCAGGCAACACGGCCACCTTTGTAATATTATCCAGACACTCCTGGTATTTCTTCAGAAAGAAAGAAGTACGCATTAAACCAATAAGTGCTTCTCTTTTATTCTCATCCAGTGTGGCAATCGTTTGTAATTTTGAATACAGCTCATATGAACGAACATAATTCTTCAAGTCGTAATAATTAATATTAGCAGCACGAGCCGTAGAACGCTCGGTAAATCTGTTTTGTGACTGATTTATCACATATTCATATCCTTTCAAAGCATTTGAAAAATCCTGCTTTGTAAACAAACATTCGGATTTATAAAAATTAGCCTGCAATGCAAAATAACCGTTCGGGAATTGTGTCAAATAGTTGGTAAAGCCTTGCAACGCATTGTCTATACTTCCGTTAAAAAATTGTTTTTCCGCAGATAAATAAATCAATGAGTCTTGTTCTGATACCGTTACTTTTGAGCCCGGATATTTATTTGCATAGGTGATGTATCCGCTAGGGTCACCTTTAGCAATATAAATCTCTTTTATAGCCAGCATTGCTTCATTAGATGCAGGAGTAGAAGGATAATTTTGTACAACTTTTTGGTACCAGCTTAATGATTCATCATAACTGTCACGGTTAAAATAAATCAAGCCCAATTTCAAATAGGCATCCGGCACCTGATCAGATTTCGGATTTTTAACAAACAACGACTTGAATGCTTCAATTGCTAAATCATCTTTATCCTGCGCCATATATGCATTTCCTGTTTGCATTATTGCATCATCTGCAAATGCTGAGTTTGGAAAGCGTGCAACCAAAGTTTTCATACCGGCAATTTTTTCATTGTAGTTGCCTCCTAATCCATCAATAATTGCTTTCTGATACAAGGCATAATCTGCACCTTGCGCATTGGCTTTTATTACTTCCTCATAGTATTGTGAAGATGATTTATACTGTTTCTGCATAAAATAACAATCTGCCAGACGAATCATAGCATCCGGCAACACATTTTGTTTATTGGTAATATTGTTATCATTCTTTAAAGACGTTACCGCTTTCAGAAAATAATCATCCGCGTTTTTATAATCTTTCTTTTTGTAATAATTATACCCTTGCAAATAATTCGCTGTTCCTGCATTTACTTTATCCGAATGCTCCGTACTTACGGAGGAAGCCATCGGAATAAATTTATTCACTAACGCAATGGATTTATCAAACTCTGATTTTTGATATGCCATATCTGCCTTCCAGTAATAACACAAGGCTTCAATACTTTTTGAATTCGGATATTTCAACGATTTATCAAAGAACGTTTCAGCATTTTCAAATTTGTAATCATTATAATTCTCTACTCCGCGGTAGTATGCCATTTTTTGATAAGCATCTTTGAGTTTATCCGATTTAGTTGGAAGATTGTCAATGATGGTCATGGCTTCTTCGTAATTGCGTGTCATCAGGAATAAATCAGCCAGCAATTCATTTGCTTCTAAGTTATATTGCGATTTCGGATATGCAGCAATAAAATTTTTCAAAGAAACCAATGCATCGTTTGTGTACCCTAATTCATAAGAAAGCTTTGCATACTGAAACCATGCTTCTTCCTGAATGGCTTTATCAAAATTCATACGTGCTGCCTGCAAAAATGCCGTACGAGCATCGGCTTTATTTCCGGTTTTTTCATAGCATTGACCCAGTAAAAACATGGCATTCTGTCCGAGTGCTGTTTGTAAAGGAGATAACTGTATCAAATTTTCAATGGCTTTGTCGCATTTCCCTCTTTGCGATTGGACATATCCCAACGCATAATAATCTTCCGGTGTTACTTTGGAGCCATTTTGTGTATATTTTTCCAGGTAATACAAAGCCTTATCATAATCTTTCAACTCATAATAAGAACTACCGAGCAAGTGAGTAATTTCATTCTGATAACTTACGTTTTCTTTCAGTTTAGGTTCCGCATACTCTACCACACCTTTATAATCTTTATTTATAAATTTGATGGAAGCAATATAATAAGGAACAATCTTTCCGTATTTTTTAGACAGTTCCAATTGCTGGAAACTTTTGTAGGCAGCATTATAATCTTTTAAATAATAGCTTGACAAACCTGAATAATAATGCCCTTCTTCATTATACGGATGTTTTTTATTCGTTGCAATCTGATTAAAATACATTCTTGCCTGACTGAATTTCTTTAATGCGAAATAAGAGAATGCACGTTTATACTGAAACTCTGTTACATCTTTTCCGGTAAGTGACTTTTCATCTACTTTATCAAAAAATGCTAAAGCATCGTTGTAATTTGCTTTTCCAAATGCAATATCACCAAGATGGAAATACGCATTATTCGTTTTGGGATGTCCTTTAAAATTATCTGCAAAATATTGTAAATCCTTTTCCGCCTCCGGTGAAGCTGTTTCTTTTTCACATAATGCTTTCAGGAAAATGGCATCCGCATAAATAAGATTGGATTTGTCTAATGTCTTATTCTCATATTTCTGAATAAAATCTTGCAGAAAAGGTTGTGCTATAGCATACTTCCCTAAGTTCACCAATTCTTCGGCTTCTTTATACGATTTTAAAATATCGATTTGTCTGAATGTTGCCTGTGCAAATACAGAAGCAGAGAGAACAGTTAGTAAAATAAATAACGAAAAGATTTTTCGCATAACGGCTGTTTAATTATGAATGATAACGAATAATTACAAATATTATTCCAACTTAAAGATGAAATATTTTTAGCGTGTAAAAAATGGAAGTTTATACACTTTTGTGAGGAAGTATTCAGTTAATTGTTTACAATTAATCTTTTTCTCCGTCTTGCTCAAAAAGTTCTTTCGTTGCTTTCGTTATTTTCTTGATATTGTGAGAGATAAGTAATCCGTCTTCAGTGGTATCTTTCTTTAGTTCTTGTATTGAGTTCAATTCAATATTAAGTGAGTGCACAGAAATGAGAATTTCACGGGCTGCTAACAGCATCGAATAAATCAGAAATATCAAACTCAATCCAAAAATAATAAACCCTGCATTTTGACTTCCCAAATAAATAAACACCATAGAAAATGCACTTAATATCAATGAAATGATGCCTGTCATCTGCATATTTCTGATTAATAAAACGCGCGTGCGTAAATTTTTGATTTGCTGCAATACATCCGCTTCGTGTTCTTCTTCAAAGCGTGTTTTCAGTGTTCGAATTAAATTAGAAATAGCCACAAAGCGAGTAGTGTAAGCAACATATAATAAGGATACGGTTGAAAATAAAATGGCTGGTGTGGTGAGTGTGATTTCCATATATACTAGCTAACAAGTTATTTTTATTTTAAGTTCAAAAAAGAGAAAGCATCACTTAAAGCGATGCCTTCTCTTTGTTATATTTATTGAACAGATTGCCACGCTTCACCTTGTATCGCTCGCGATGACGTTTAATTCAACATTATTTTCCCGGACGTAAGCTACGCACTACCTTTCCGGCCTGCCACATTTCTGAGTTTCTGATTTCTGCTAATTCTGCTTCCAGTTTTTCTCTGTAATCAGGCTGTGAGTTCGTATCGATAGAGCGTTGTGCTTCTTCGCCTGCGGCTACTTTTGCATACAATTCTTTAAAAACCGGCAATACTGCTTCACGGAAAGGGCCTTTCCAGTCTAAGGCTCCGCGTTGTGCTGTAGTGGAGCAATTTCCATACATCCAGTCCATACCATTCTCAGATACCAACTTGATTAAGGATTCGGTCAGTTCTTCAACGGTTTCGTTAAATGCTTCGGATGGTGAGTGACCGTTTTCGCGTAACACTTTGTACTGTGCTTCCATAATACCGGCTAAGGCACCCATTAATACGCCACGCTCTCCGGTTAAATCTGAATATACTTCTTTCTGGAAAGTAGTTTCAAATAAATATCCTGAGCCGATACCGATTCCTAATGCGATAGTTCTGTCGTACGCTTTTCCTGTTGCATCCTGAAAAATGGCATAAGATGAATTTAGACCTTTGCCTTCTAAGAATAATCGGCGCAAGGAGGTTCCTGAACCTTTTGGTGCTGTTAAGATGACGTCAACATCTGCAGGCGGAATAATGCCGGTACGTTCTTTATAGGTAACGCCAAAACCATGCGAAAAGTATAATGCTTTTCCTGCAGTAAGGTGTTTTTTCACCGTTGGCCACATTTCTATCTGAGCGGCATCAGAAAGTAAATACATGATGATGGTTCCCTTTTCCAACGCTTCTTCCGGTTCGAATAAAGTTTGTCCGGGTACAAAACCGTCTTTTTCCGCTTTGTCCCATGACTTAGAAGGTTTGCGCTGCCCAACGATTACATTAAAACCGTTATCGCGTAAGTTTAATGCTTGTCCGGGACCCTGAACGCCATAGCCGATAATGGCTATTGTTTCGTTTGCTAATACTTCTTTTGCTTTTGCTAACGGAAATTCTTCGCGGGTGACCACGTTTTCTTCTACTCCGCCAAAGTTCATTACTGCCATACTTTTGTTATTTTAGATTTGAGATTTAGGATTTGAGATTTATGAAACTAATTTAGCTTCAAAAATATCGATTTGTTTTTGTACTTGCTTTAAAATATTTTCGGCTGCCCATTGTTCTGCATTAAATTCAATCGTGAATTCGCCATCGTTTTCATTTACTTTTTTAAATGAAAAATTCGTAACATCTACTCTTCTGCGTGAAAAAATGAGCATAAACCGACCAATTAAGACCGGTTGATTATAGGAAACAAATTGTATTTTATATGCTTTCACTTCTATTCGAGTATTAAGGTTCTAAAATTACATCGCTGCAGGCTTTGCCGCTGGGTACCATCGGGAACAAGTTTTCTTCTTTTTCCACTACCACTTCCAGCACATAGCCTCCTTTGTGTGCAAACATCTTATCTAATGCGGCAGATAAATCTTCCCGTTTTTCCACTTTGGCTGCTTCCAGACGGAATCCTTTGGAAATAGCCACAAAATCCGGATTTTTTAATTCTACCTGTGAATAGCGATTATCAAAGAACAATTGCTGCCACTGACGCACCATTCCTAAATAGTTATTATTAAAAATAACCACTTTTATATTTAAGTCATTTTGCCAAATAGTACCCAATTCCTGAAGCGTCATTTGAAAACAGCCATCCCCTATAATAGCCACAACCGTTCTGTCCGGTGCAGCCATTTGTGCGCCGATAGCTGCAGGTAAGGCAAAACCCATTGTTCCCAGTCCTCCACTGGAAACCCAGGAATTCGGTTTTCTGTAATGATAATAGCGCATAGCATACATCTGGTGCTGTCCAACATCCGGTACTATAATGGCATCGCCTTTTGTTTTCTCATCAATCAAATGCATGATTTCACCCATTTTTATTCCTCCTGTAGTTGGATGAATAGCATTTTGGATAACTTTTATTTCTTCCTGTTTATCTAAGTCTTTAAATGTTTGTATCCAATCGCTGTGATTGTTTTCGTTCACTAGCGGCAACAACGCTTCCAATGCTTCGTTTGCGTCTGCACAAATACCAACTGCTGTTTTCACTACTTTATCAATCTCAACCGGATCTATTTCTATGTGAATGACTTTTGCCTGTTTTCCAAATCTCGTTACGTCACCTGTCACGCGGTCATCGAAACGCATACCCACGGCAATCATCACATCACACTCATTCATTTTGATGTTTACAGAATAATTTCCGTGCATACCCGGTAAACCCACATAATGTTCATGTTCCGGATTAAAACCGCCCAAACCTTGCATAGTTGTTGTAACCGGGATACCCGTCTTCGTGGAAAACTGCTCTAAAGAATTTCTAGCATTTGAAATTACAACTCCTTGACCTGCAATTATTAAAGGCATTTTAGCTGAATTAATAATTTCAGCAGCTTGTTGTATTTTAGTTATATCAATTACTGCTTTGGGTAGATAGCCACGCACATTATTGCATGCTTTGTAACCTTGCCACTCCATCAGTTCAAACTGTGCGTTTTTGGTAATATCTATCAGAACCGGGCCAGGCTTTCCGGTGTTAGCGATATAAAATGCTTTTGCTAAAATAGCCGGAATCTCCGCAGCTTTAGTTATCTGATAATTCCATTTGGTAATCGGCATTGTGATACCGACAACATCCGTTTCCTGAAAGGCGTCTGTACCCAATAAGTGCATTGGCACCTGACCTGTAATACAAACCATAGGCGTGCTGTCCATAATGGCATCAGCAATACCGGTAATGAGGTTGGTAGCACCTGGACCTGAGGTAGCAAAACAAACGGCTGCTTTTCCTTTTACACGCGCCCAGCCTTCCGCTGCATGGGTGGCACCTTGTTCATGTCGTGTTAAAACATGATTGATTTTATCTTTGTAATGCCAGAGTGCATCGTAAATAGGCATAATGGCTCCGCCCGGATAGCCATATATCACATCTATACCTTCTGCTACCAAGGATTTGATGACGGCTTCTGCACCTGAAATTTGATTTTTATCTGTATCTGACATTGGTTTGCTACGAGCTATACTTTACAAATCTACTAAAATTGAGTTTTTATCAAAAATGAGATGCAAATATGCTTATAATAATAGTGATTTCTTAATGTTTACCGGAAATCATAATTTATTTTGTATTTATTAAGAAATCTAACAAGATAATAAGTCCATAAGGTGCTTCCATTCCTGATTAATCGTCATAAAATGTTTGCCGGATAAGTTTAAGGGGGTTTGCAATACTTTGTTATGATGAATTCCAACCATTACATTATAATTTTCTTCTGTAAGCGCATCAACCGCAGCCACACCCAATCTGGACGCCAGTATTCTATCGTTGGCTGACGGATTGCCGCCTCGCAGTAAATGACCAAGCACCAGTGTTTTAATGTCATATTCAGGATGCATCTCTTTAAACTGTGCGGCAATTTCCATTACGCCTCCTGCATCATCCCCTTCTGCCACTACAATAATATAAGACTCTTTTTGTTTGCTGTTTTTCAGTTTCTCTGAGATTTCATTCAAATCTGTCTTAATTTCAGGAATTAAGATATCTTCTGCTCCGGAAGCGAGACCTGAAGCCAAAGCGATTGTTCCCACATCCCTTCCCATTACTTCTATAAAAAACAGTCTTCCCAATGCATTTGCTGTGTCTCTAACTTTATCAATTAATTCAACGGCTGTTTGCACAGCGGAGTCAAAACCAATCGTATATTCTGTACCAAAAAGGTCATTATCTATAGTTCCGGGAACGCCAATAAAAGGAATAGCATATTCTGACGTGAATTGTTGTGCACCTTTAAAAGTACCATCTCCTCCTATAGCTATTACTCCATCAATGTTTCTGCTTTTTAACTGTTCATATGCAGCTTTCCTTCCTTCAATAGTAGTAAATCGTTTACTGCGGGATGATTTTAAGATAGTGCCTCCACGATGAATAATATTTCCTACGGAACGAGAATCCATCTCTGTAAAATCTCCATCTATCATTCCTTCGTATCCATTCAGAATACCATATACTTTTAATCCTTTCTGAATTCCTGCACGAACACAAGCACGAATACATGCATTCATGCCCGGAGCATCTCCGCCGGAAGTAAAGACGGCTATATTTTTTACTGACATAGCTGATTATTTATCTTTAAAAATACAATTACTTTCTTAATTAAGATATTTTAGGATAAACGTTTCTGTATTCTAACATAATCTAACATATACTAACTCAAATACAATCTACTTTTACAAAAAAATTAACAAACTAAAATCAAATTATATATGAGCAATTTTTCTACATGGGTAAAAACATCTCACACCGTAAAGTTTGCCGCCGTTGGCATTCTGGTATTATTGTTACTTATACCCACTTACATGATACAAGGATTAATTTCCGAACGGCAAACACAAAGTCAAAGTGTCATTAATGAAATCAGCAGTAAATGGGGTTACGACCAAACTATTGCAGGGCCAATTATTAATGTTCCTTACAAAGAGGTAGTGGCTTCACAAAATGACAAAGGACAAACAGTTTATAACAACACCATCGGCACCATGCACTTTTTGCCTGAGCAATTAGATATTAGTGGGAATGTAAAAACAGAATTAAAGCACAGAAGTATTTACGATGCGGTTGTTTACTCTACTGAACTAAACATCAAAGGCAGTTTTACAAAAATTGCGGCTGAAAAACTTGGCATTTCTTCAGAAAATGTACTGTGGGAAAAAGCATATGTATCTTTTCATATTCCGGATTTGCGTGGAATTAATAAACGTGTCGTATTGAACTGGAATGGCGATACACTGGAAATGAATCCGGGAATTGAGGATAATGATATTTTGGTTTCATCAAGTAATAAATACAATTCCGCTGATAATTACAACAGATATGCAGTTGAAACGATTCCAGCAAAAAGCAGCAGCAACGGCTCATCAGGGTTGAGTGCAAAAGTAAATGTAAAAGATGCTGCTAAAATTGATTTTAATATGACACTGGATTTAAACGGGAGTTCTTCTCTGTATTTTATTCCAATCGGAAAAGAAACTAATGTAACATTAGCATCTGCCTACAAAACACCCAGCTTTGACGGTGCTTTCATAACTGACAGCAATACTGTAAATGATAAAGGTTTTACTGCCAACTGGAAAGTATTGAATTTAAACAGAAACTTTCCGCAGGAATGGACGAATAGTACTTATAATATTAGCGAAGCTGCTTTTGGTGTAAATTTATTAATTCCGGTAGATCATTATCAAAAAAGTATGCGCTCTGCAAAATATGCTATTATGTTTATATTGCTTACATTCTTAGTTTTCTTATTTACCGAGATATTAAACGGGTTTAAGATTCATCCGGTACAATATTTACTGGTTGGTTTAGCATTGATAATTTTCTATACGTTACTGCTGTCTATTTCAGAACAGTTAGGTTTTACAATCGCGTATTTAATTTCGAGTGGTGCCATAATATTACTGATTTCTTTGTATTCGAAAACGATATTTAAAGAAAACAGGTTAATGGCATTGCTGGCTGGTATCTTAATCATCCTGTATGGATTCTTATTTGTGATACTACGTTCAGAAGATTATGCCTTACTAATCGGAAGTATTGGTTTGTTTATTGTACTGTGTGTTATTATGTATCTATCGCGTAAGATAAAATGGTATGGCGATGATGTAAATGAGCAGTTGGGTTAATTTTTTAATCTCATGTTAAAAAAGACCTGATAATAATTTTATCAGGTCTTTTGTAATTTATGAAATTTACTTATCAGATTATTCAAATATAAAATACAGCCCGATAAAAATAAATACCAATGCGATACTTGTTAGTCCATACAACATAAATCCCCTTAATTCTGGAATTAAATCCAACATGGTAAACACACAACTCAGAAAGCCTATAAATGCGCCGATTCCTGTAAGGATGAATCCCGTATTTTGTTTTTCATCATTCCGTTTCTTTTTGCAAAAATCCAATATCTCCACAATCTGCAGACTATCCATTCCGTTTTGACGTAATTCATCAATAAATACTTCTTCGGTCAGATTTTTTGCCTTCCAACTGTAATAGAAATCTGAATACGATATGTTTAGATTGTTCATATGGTGATTTTAAATTTACTATTAACTAACTTAAAATTAAACTAAAAAAAGGAAATAGAAAAGAAATTAAATAAAAAAAGCCACTACTGCGTGTAGTGGCTATTAAACAAAATTACGACTTGAATTACTTAATCAATATAAGTTTAGGAGATTATATACTTGACAAACCCACAAGCGTATGATTAAGTTACTTAAATATTTTGCATGGAGTTTGAAATCTATATTTAATTATGGTAGTAATGACAATAAACTACCCGCACAATCTCCATTAATCCGTAAATCCCCGCTAAAACAGTTCCTACTGCTATTGACAATGATGAAACCCAATTCAATAATACAGAGGATTGCTCCCTTTTCATTTTTGCTCGGTAACCGCCGCTGTTAAGTAGTAATAAACCTTCAAATGTAAGGTTATACATATTGTCATATTCTTTTCCATTTGGAAGGTGTTTAACAACTACCAAACCTCCCTTGTACAGATAACGTTCTGTCTCTAATTTGTCTAATATTTGTTCCATGTAAAATACATCAATAATAATTCCTTTTTCTAAAAGCAATTTAGGAATATCAAACTTTTTAATATGAACTAAAGCAGAGCCCTCTGATTGAGAAAATAACATCACCTCATCCAGTATTCTATATGGATTTTCATTCATTTGGCTTATAAAATGCCTAGATTCAGCTTTGCAAGTATTTTGAAAAAAAATCTAAAAAAAAAGTGAGAACTAATTTTTATATGAATGATATAAAAATGTACAATTATTGAATGTCAGGTCATTCATTTGCCAGCTCCAGTAATTTAATCACGGTTTTCCAATTTCTTGTGGTGGCTGTTACTTTTAGCTTATTTTCAAAAAAATTATTACTGAGTTTAGTGCTACCATAAGAGGAAACAGACAAAAAGATTTCTTTATCTCTAATTTCAAATCTATCCGGCAGAAAACTCACATTATCTAATTTCTCCAGATTAACAACATTGGGTGAATTTGACAAAAATGTTACATATAGACTGTCAATATCTTCTTTTATGAAGGGATTTATAGCAACGATGTGTTGTAGTTCATTGAGCGTTCTTATAATTACCGGCACCTGAAAATTACAGGTGACAGCAATTTTATCTTCGATTAGCTTTGCAAGTTTCACGTTTGTAAACTTTTTATCCGTTTTGAAGATGACATTACCACTCTGAATATATGTTACAACTTCTTTAAAACCCAAATCTTCATATAGTTTTGCTAGATCTGTCATCAGCATCTTCTTCTGCCCGCTCACATTGATGCCCCGTAAAATTGAAATAAAGGTTTGCATATTTGTTATAAAACTATTGTTCTGAACGTTAAGTTTATTCTTGGCTGGTGTATGAGTTTTGTTTTTGGCAATCGGTGCCACCAGTTTTCCTGCGTAGCATCTTTCATTTCCAGTAAACTGCCATTCTCTAAAATTAAAGAAACTTTCTGATGAGTGATTTTGTGCTTGAAAGAAAACTTGCGTGCTGCTCCAAAGCTAAAAGATGCAATACTCATGTGCTTACCTAATGTTTTCTCATCATCACTGTGCCATGCCATGCTTTCATCTCCGTTGTGATACAAATTTAGTAAACAAGAATTGTAAGTAGTTTTTGTAATTTTTTCTGCCAACTGTTTTAGTTCCAGTAATTCATTTGTCCAGGGCAAAGCTTCTTTGGTAATATTTGAATAAGTATATGTAAAATTGGTATCGCCGTACCAGGCAACTTTACGTTTGGTAATCATGTGTTTGCCGAAAATGACTGCTTCATCGTTTTTCCATTCTATTTTATGCATCAAAGCATCAAAATAATTTATGGATACATCATGATTCAGCACTTTTCCATAATAAATTACGGTGCCATCAGAAGGCAACAAGTTGGAGAATGGTTCCGGGCTGAATAAATCCATTAAACAATTCTAATCTGTTTTAAAACGCTTATACTGATCGTATGCATAAAAGCTGAGGTACTCACCTGCTTCGATGCGTTTCTGAATATCGCGCCAGTACTTAGGATCGAAAATTTCATTGTGTTCTGCCAGGAAAATCTCGCCTATAGGGCCATCCGGTGCCATAAATGCTTTAAATTCTTCGGGAAAAATATCATTCGGCTCAGCAGTTATCATTTCAAAATTACCACGTGTATCATCTTCCTCACTTTGCACCGGAATTCTCCGGAAACGGCAATCCGTTACTTTTGCTATTTCGTCGTAATCGTAAAAAATAACACGGCCGTGACGCGTAACACCAAAATTTTTCAATAATAAATCACCGGGAAAAATATTGGCTGCCGCTAATTCTTTTACACAAAAACCGTAATCTAAAATTACACGGCAGGTATTAATAGGATTGGCTTCGGTTGCCAGATAAATGTTCAACGGTGTCATTCTTCGTTCAATATATACGTGCTTAATCAATACTTTATCTCCTTTGAATTCTACCGTTTCCTTGCAGGAGTCTGTTAATTCTTTAATCAACTCATGCGTAAACAAATTGCGTGGAAATTCGAGGTTTTCAAATAAATGTGCGTAAGCCATTCTTCCAACTCTGTCGTTAATTTCTACTTCTTCATACTTTTTAATAACAAAATCTCGTGTACAGTTTTTCGGTGCTTCGAATTTATCGCGGATAATCTTAAATACAAAATTGTAATACTTGAGGGTAAACACTGCCATCACCATCCCTTTGATACCGGGTGCAATGATAAATTTGTCATCGTGGTTGTGAATGTAATTCATCAAATCACGATATAGGATAGTTTTGCCGTGCCGATAATATCCAATCGAATCGTATAACTCTCCTACTGTTTTATGCGTAAGCATCGCCTTTAAATAATCAATTAGTTGTGCCGGATATTTGGTGTACACAAAAAACGAAGCTCGTGTGAAACTGAAAATAATACTGATATCTGCCGGAATATAAATTACGGAATCAACAAAGATGCCATTTTCTTCATTCAACAAAGGAATTACAATCGGCATCGACCAGTTTTTGTAATAAATTCTTCCAACCACAAAAGCACCCCGGTTTCTATAAAAAACGGGTTTTAAAATTTCAATTCTATCTAAAAACAAGTTGGATTTCTGGTGAATAATGGTAGGTGCCATTTCGTCAAAGATGCGCTGTGCATCGCGGTCTATATCTTCAAACGGCACCGTAAACTTAAAATACTGTAAGATTTGTTTGATAGCCACTTTCGAAAAATGAGTACATTCGATAACATCAAAAATTTCCTTATCATATTTCGGCATCGGCTTATAATCCGTATAATCAAAAAACTCATAATCTGAATTAAAGCTTTTGTCAACAAATACTTTTCTGGTAATGGAATTGTAAAATGTTTCTGAGTTTAAGCGATGCGGTTTGTCTTTTGTAATAGCATGAAAATCTTTTTTTATTGCCTTCCAATAGTTAATGTTGTATAAATTATCACCCAATAATTCTTCTGTTCTGGTATATACTTCTTTTACGGACTTACCGTACAATCTGTATCTTTCCTGCTGGCGCACAAACAAATCTTTGTACATCCGTTTTTCAAAATATTCTTTTGCGCAGAGTGTAATATCATTAAAAGCAGTTAATAAAATATCGTATTTATCTGCAATATTGGCCGCTACGGTATGAACTGTCTCCTGATTTATCATTTATTGTAGTATTTTTAAGCAGCTTAAAAATAAGCATATTCACAAATATAAATTAAAAAATAACAACAGATGAATTTAGAGGATATTCGGTGTTATTGTTTGAAGAAGAAAGGAGTTACGGAGGATTTTCCATTTGATGAGGAAACACTGGTGTTTAAAGTGATGGGCAAGATGTTTCTGCTTACTAATATAAATGATGTTGAAATTTCTGTGAACCTGAAATGCGACCCGGAACTGGCTGTTGAATTACGGGAAAAATACGAAAGTGTACAGCCCGGCTATCACATGAATAAAAAAATGTGGAATACGGTAACCTATTGTAATGAATTCTCTGAAAAAGAGTTTTACAGTATGATAGACCATTCTTACGATGAAGTAGTGAAAGGGTTAACAAAAAAAATGCAGTTAGAATTAGCAGCATTATAAATGAAGAAGATAAAATACATACTATTTTCTTGCTGTATCTTCCTGCAGCTGATATCTGCTGCAAGCGAAATAAAAATTACTGACAATTTTTCATCTGTTGATTTATATAACGCACTTCAGAACGATGAAAATATTTCGGACAAAAATGTTTCTTTATCATTAGAATTAAATAATGTAACTACTTCCAAGCAAGAGTTATATCTGAGTATTATAAATCCAACTATAGATAAAATTATCATTCTAGACGACAGTACAACTGTCGTTTTAGGAGACCTTACCCCTTTTCATAAAAGAAAATTCAAACATTACAATCACATATATCCAATCGTACTAGCAGCAAATCAACATAAAAGAATACAAATAACTGTCCAGAAACAATGGCAGGCCATTAATTTCAGGGTAAATCTTGCTTCACAAAATACATTTATCAAAACCACCAATCATGATAATTTTTTCATGGGTATTTTCTTTGGTATTTTCTTTATGTATTTTCTATTGTTGATCTGTTTTTATATTTTCAGCAAAAGTCCCTTTTTTACCATTTATCTTTTGATTAATTTATTTATGCTGCTCCTGATATTCCAGTACAGCGGCACAGGCTTTCAATACATTTGGTTTTACTCAACCGGCGTTCAAAACTATGTTACAATGATTGCTGTCCTGGGTTATCTAATTACACATATTTCGTTTGTACGCGCATTCTTTGCACTTCAGTTTAAGAACAATTTATCCGGAATGGCGCTACGCTTTATGATGTATATATTTATCGTGTTTAGTATTTTATTTTTGTTTCAGTTATTTAACCGTTCATTTGGTTACGGGCATACTTATTTGTTCTATATATTATTTAATGCGCTCTTCTTATTATATGGCTTGATGGTGATGGCGCTGTGTATGTATAGCTATAAAGTATCCAGACAAAGGGAAGTCATCTGGGTTTTTATAGGCATGATATTTCACTTATTAAACTGGATGTTATTTATAAATAATGAATTCGGGATTTTAAAACCACTCAACTTCTTAGATAATTTGAAATTATTTACAAGTAATATTTTTGTTCCGCAACTAAATTACTTTATTACAATGCTTGAAATATTTGTAATAACCATTTTTATCTCCATAAGTTATCATAAATTAATCAGGCAGAATAATATTTCTACGCAACGTCTGGATTTTTTACAAAAAAGAAATATCAATACGTTTGTAGTTGGACAAGAAGCAGAACGCGAAAAGATATCAAAAGAAATTGAATCGTCTATTTCCAATGACATCAAACAATTAAAAGAGAAATTACTGACTTTTCATCCCCGGCAAGATGAAAAGAAAATTATACCGACCGTTTTAAATGAAATTGATAAAACATTAGAGGATATAAGAAATATTACGAACAATTATGTTGCACCTGATATGCAACAGATGTCATTAATTTCCATTATAACAACGGCAACCGATAAACTCTACAGTGAACTTCATGTGCAATATGATTTTACTAAAATTAATGAGCAGCTATCTCTGAATGCCGTAACCAATATCAATTTATACCGCATTCTTCAGGAAATTTCCAACAATATCATAAAACATGCTGAGGCGAGACAAGTAACTATAACAGCAGTAAAAGATAGTAAATCGCTTCAAATAAAAATCACTGATGATGGCATCGGATTTGGCGAATCAATTACAAATAGTAAAGGAATCGGCCTGATGAATATTGAATCAAGGATGAACAGTCTGAACGGGCACTTTTATTTACTATCCAATGAAAGAAGTGGTTCTGTAATGCATTTGATTTTTTCACTAAATGATGTAATATGAAAAGAGTTTATTACATATTATTTTTAGTGCAGGCAGTATCAGTAATTAGTTGCAATAAAAAAGAGAAAGAAGTTTTTATTATCAATAAATCTATGCGATGTAAACCGGCAGCTAAATACCTGATAAGAACAGATGATGAGCGCACAGACACACTTACTTACTCATTGGCACTAAAAAATATAGAAACCTCCGCTCAGGAAATATTTATTGAGATTCCGATTCAACAAATTGAAAAAATAAAAATACAGCAAATTGAAGGAAATCAAATTCTAAAAAATTACACTTTTGATTCCAAGAAATTAAGCCAGCGTATCTATTACGACCGAAACATTCTTTTCCCGTTTTCCGTTAATAAAAATTCAGCAAACCACATTTTATTCCGGTTCCACAAAGAAGACATTCATAATTATTTTAAACCCGAAATGTTAATCTGGAAAAAAGACGCAAAAATAACCAGAACCCAGGCACTCGAGCTAACCCGAGGTGTGTTTTACGGCATTCTTATACTCTATACTTTTATATGTTTCCTCATTACCTATTTGCTGAATGTTCGAAATTATTATTACTACCTGCTCTATCTTATTGCCGGTATTGTGTATTTATTTGTAAAAAATAATCTAGGATATGAATTACTCTGGCCTGACTATCCTGGTGTTGATTTATTTCTTAAGAAAATAATGTTATCTATATACCTAATCACCTCTATCCTATTTTTAAGAGGTTTTATAAAAAGCAGAATAAACCTTCCGACGTTGCAAAATATACTGCGTTACTTCATTTTGTTCGGTATTGTATTGATTTTTGTTTCTTTACTTGTAGGATTACTAAGTGCTCCTGCACAAAAAACGTTTATTGTTATACAGAATATTTTTGCCATTGTGTGTCTGAGCACCGTTATTATAACATTTATCTTTGTCTATTTTAATATCAATGAACGCTCGTTGGTGTTATTTACTTTATTGTATTTTATTTCATTCTCTTTCTTTCTATTTTATCCTCAGCCTGAATTCGGAAGTGATATTTTTGGGGTTTACATCGGACAGATTTATATGTACAGCAATGCATTCATTATTGCCACTATTATATGCATCTCTACTGTATATCGCGTATTACAAATAATAAAAGAAAATGAAAAGCTAAAAAAAGAGATGAGTATTATCAATTCTTACAACAATTTCTCTTTAATACAGGGTCAGCAAAATGAACGCACACGTGTTGGCAGGGAACTTCACGACGGCATTGGTATTATGATGTCTGCGATAAAAATGAAAATGTCCTCCTTAAAAGTTACAGACAAAAAAGACGAAGCTAATTTAAAAAATCTTACAAGAGATATAGATACTATCTGTTCGAATATTCGTACGTTCTCGCACACACTGCTACCGCCTACATTAAAGAAATTCGGCGTACAAATTGCTGTAAAAGATATGCTAGAACTCTTCAGGCAGCAGCAAAATATTGACTTAATCTACAATTTTAATATACCGGAAAACTTATCATTTGTATCACAGCAACTGATTTATGATTTACTTAAATATTTTGTTGATTATTTTTCAGAAACAAAACCAACACAAGTAAGTATCAGTGTCTATGTTATTCCCTCTATAAATGAAACTCAAATAAGAATACAACATACAAATATCGGTACTGATTTAAATAATGAACATATAAAATCGGTAATTGCAGTTATTGACTTACTGAACGGTAAGTTTCAGAATAATATGATAAACGCACGGAACTACAGAATACATATGGAGTTTCCGATTATTATGGACTAGAGAATTAGAAATCATACCTTCTGTAAGGTATACTCCAACGTAAACTTAAATTAAGGAAATGAGTTTGCATATTTCGTGCTATATCATCACTTTTCTTTTTACGATAAACGTAAGTAAGATCCACAAAAACATTATGCCATGGTTCGTATGTTGCAACAAAATCGACATAAAAAGTCCTTGCTCTTACACCTTGTCCTGTAGTATTACCAAACTCACGTTCAAATGTACCATACACTTTTAACGGGTTACCTCCCCAGTTTGTGCTGTCATTATCTTCGCCCTTGTTGTCATATATAAAGCGGGAAGAAAAATATAGATTTTGTTTTGGCTGATATTTCACCTGAAATATAATTTCTTTGAAATTTGCGCCAAGCGGATGCGCTAGTGGCTGGTTATAGTGTGTCCACGATGTAATGGTATCATAGTGGGAATACGTGTATGGTCGTGCAATATTAGCTTCAAATTGTAAATCTAAATGATCTACACCAAAAGCATCGATATACTTGATACCCAATTGAGCGGCAAATTTATTTCCCCACCATTTTCTCGGATGAAACAAACTGTAAATTTTGCTTTTACCAGGAGTGCTGAATTCTTTCTTGAAATTAAATTCGTCTAACAAAAACTGACTGTAGATTTGTACATGCTTCGGAATATTTACTTTAAAATCAAACCCGATAAACGCATTATCTGGAGAACCTAGTGCTTGTTCGATGGAACGATAGAAAATAATAGGATTTAAGTATTGTAGTTCAAATGTATTTTCTCTTCTAAACATAACACTTTCAAAAACACCGATATTTACATTTTTAGTAACGTTAATACTCAAATGATGCATCGCCATGTATTTTTTTGTCAGCAAACGGTCTCCACCGCGAGGATAATATTTAGTTAGCTCTGCAAAAATATTCTGATAATTAAATTTCCAAACATTGGTATTCAGTTTCAGAAATAAATAATTAGCACCGAAATCAGATAAGAACATCGAACGAATTCCATCGCCAATAAAGTTATTATCATATCCGAATTGCATATGAAAATGTTTGGTTGGAGTAATCGTAACATATCCTTTTGCAAGGAAATAATCATAGCCGCCACGTTTATATTCTTTCCAGTAACCTGCACCCGGTGGTGTTTGTGATTGACGAATATAATCCTGTACATAGTTTGGGAAATTTCCCTGTTCGGATAAAAACAACGCATAAAAACCAAACACATCATCCACCTGGCCGCGGATTTCAAATCCTTTTGACGTTAAATATTTGAATTTATCTTTTTTAGTAGCCTCATCTGTCAGAGAGCCACCCAAACGAATCTGTATTGCCGGGTCCACAGAGAAAGCAAAGTGCGGGACTTTTGCACTGATTAAGTGTGCGGGATGTTTGTACAAAAATTTCAATTTTGGATTATCCGTCAATTCTATATGGTCATCATCAAATTCAAAATTATCTTTATAAATATAATTGATGTTTTCTTTATCCATTTTGGACAAATCATCCAAATCCATATCACTTAAGGTATCGATACTATTGACATAATCCACGGCCATTTTTCTGTCATAAGGCCTGTTGGAGGTATGAAATCCTTTAACTAAGCCTGTTTTAATTTCCAAACGCTGAAGGTAATAATTCGTTTCAGAGCCAATGGGAATATAGGTACCCTGTGCAGACAGCAGAAATGGTAAAAGTAATAAAGTATAACTGATAAGTCGTTTTCTCATTTCGGGAAGGATTAACAAAGGGTAAATATAAGGAAATGGCATTAAAATCAAACATTTTTACCAAACAACCTCTTGATAACTTTCGATATGAACTCCAAAGTGGTTTTGTATATTTGATATTACATCACAAAAAACAAGTATATGTCAGAAGATAAAAAAGTTTCCGTAAGTTATCAAATCGCCATTATTGGTGTTTTGTTTTTTATATTCGGCTTTATTACATGGGCGAATGGCACACTAATTCCCTATTTAAAAATTGCCTGTGAATTGACCAGTACACAATCGTATTATGTTGCAACAGCTTTTTTTGCAGCTTATTTTATTATGGCAATTCCATCTTCCATGATTCTAAAAAAAACCGGATTTAAAAATGGCATGTCTTTAGGTTTGTTTATTATGGCCGTTGGTGCAATAATTTTTATTCCTGCTGCACAAACCCGAACGTATAATTTATTTTTATTAGGCTTGTTTATTATCGGTACAGGTTTGGCATTATTACAAACTGCTGCAAACCCTTTTGTCACCGTGTTAGGACCAATTGAAAGTGCGGCACAGCGTATCTCTATTATGGGAATTTGCAATAAAATTGCCGGCATTTGTGCTATCTATGTTTTAGGTTCTATTGCTTTAAAAAATGCTGATGAGATAAAAGCAAAATTACTGACATTGAATGCTGCTGACAAAGCTGTTGAATTAGACAATCTTGCCGCCCGCGTAATTCAACCTTATACTTTTCTGGCAATTGCATTGACTGTTTTAGCGATAGCTATCTTTTTTGTAAAGATGCCTGAAGTACATGAAGAAGAAACCAATGTAGATTCTGAATTATCTAAAACGAAAACCAGTATTTTTCAGTTTCCGCATTTATTGTTAGGTGCATTAGCTATCTTCTTTTATGTTGGTGTTGAAGTAATCAGTTATGATACTTTTGCAGGCTTTGGCGAACATTTAGGCTTTCCATTAGATATTGCAAAAAATTTCGCCACCTATACAGGCTATGCTTTATTAGCCGGATATATTTTTAATATCGTAGCGATTCCAAAGTATATTTCGCAACAAAAAGCTATGTTTGGTTTAACTATTTTATGTATGATTTTAGTGATATTAGCTGTTTTCACAACAGGGAAAACAGCAGTAGCCTGCTTTATGCTGTTAGGATTTTCTAATGCAGTCATGTGGCCAGCTATATGGCCATTAGCAATTGATGGTTTAGGTAAATTTACAAAAATAGGTTCTGCCTTATTAATTATGGGAATTGTTGGAGGTGCCATTTTACCACCATTGTATGGCAAAATTTCAGAAATTATAAACGATAAACAACTGGCATATTTAATGATGATACCTGCATATCTTTACATCCTGTATTATGCTGTTGCAGGTCATAAAGTTGGAAGAGAAAAAGTGTCATAGACTTCTTTATGATGAATAAGGTTCTATATGGAATTATATTAATTAGTTTTATTTCATGTAAAACAAATCAAACTAAGTTCAAAAAAATAAAGATTTTAGGTAATCAAGTCGAGATAAGCATTCCTGATGATTGGAAAAATAATGACACCCTAATTCATTTTGCAGATGAAGATAATAAATTAATAAACGAAGCTTACTATGGTAAAGGATTTATGTATAATAGAATTTTTGTATCACATGAAAAATCAATAGCTAGTATTAATAATTTATCGCTTGTATTAAAAACAGAATTAGAATCTTATAATTGGAAACAACCAGATTGTGTAATATATAATAGAGACTCAAAAATTGATATTAAAGAGAATACAATAACAATTAATACCTTTGGTGAATTTCATAACAGACAGGAAAACCAAAGAAGATTTCTTTATAATTCTACATTCATAATTGTATATCCTAATGAAATATTTTATTTTTATATTAATGGAACAAATTCAATAAAATCAAAAGAAAAGGTTGACAGGATAATTAAATCAATAAAAATTATTAAATCATCTTTTTAGCTATACCATGAAATATCTAATCAAAAACGGCAACATTGTCAATGAAGGAAAAATTGAACAAAAAGATATTTTAATTGAAGGGACTCTTATTGCAAAAATTGACACAGATATTTCTGATGCAACTGCAACTGTAATCGATGCAGCCGGCAGATACATCATTCCCGGTATTATTGACGATCAGGTGCATTTTCGCGAACCCGGTTTAACACATAAAGCCAATATTTATACTGAGAGTAAGGCAGCTGTTGCAGGAGGTGTTACTTCTTTTATGGAACAACCCAACACAAAACCTGCTGCTTTATCACAGGAATTACTGGAACAAAAATATCAGATTGCCGCTCAATCATCCTTAGCGAATTATACTTTCTTCATGGGTACTTCTAATGATAATTATGAGGAAGTGTTACGTACTGATTTCAGCAAAGTGGGTGCTCTGAAAATTTTCATGGGCTCTTCCACCGGTAATATGCTGGTAGATGATGAACATGTTTTGTCTAAAATTTTCGCGAATGTAAATGGTATTATCGTTACGCACTGCGAAGATGAACATACGATCAAAACCAATACAGAAAAATACAAAACATTGTTCGGTGACAATATTCCGATGAATTATCATCCAATTATCCGCGATGATGAAGCCTGCTACTTATCTTCCAAATTAGCAGTTGATTTAGCAAAAAAGCATCATTCCCGTTTACATGTTTTTCATATTTCGACAGAAAAAGAACTCTCCTTATTTACCAATCAGATTCCTTTAAAAGAAAAACGTATTACAGCTGAAGTTTGTGTGCATCATTTATATTTTGATGAACGTGATTACGCTTCTCTTGGCAGTAAAATAAAATGCAATCCGGCAATTAAATATAAAAGCGATAAAGAAGCTTTACTTGCCGGTTTACTGGATAACAGATTAGATGTAGTCGCCACCGACCATGCACCGCATACGTTAGAAGACCTGCCTGACGGACAGGCAGGAAAAAACAATCCATATCTAAAAGCACCATCCGGATTACCGTTGGTACAGCATAGCTTAAATATAATGTTAGAATTTTATCAGCAAGGTAAAATCACTTTAGAAAAAATCATTGAAAAAATGTGTCACGCTCCTGCAGATTGTTTTCGCATTGAAAATCGTGGGTATCTTAAAGAAGGCTTTTTTGCTGATATAGCCATCGTAGATATAAATGAAACCTGGCAAGTTTCAAAAGGAAATATTTTATACAAATGCAAATGGAGTCCATTGGAAGAACATATCTTTCAGGGAAAAATAAAACAAACTTTTGTGAACGGGCATTTAGTTTATGACAATGGAATATTTAATGAAAGTAAAAAAGGCGAACGTTTACTATTCAACCCTGTTCTCTAATTTATTGACTTAAATTTTAGGATAAAAAAAGAACGGTACTCAGCCGTTCTCCGTTAAATTAATAACTAACCAGTCTTTATAAAAGAAGTTGTTTCTCAACAGCAGTACAAATTTTATGGTATTTGCAATGCGAATCTATCTCTTTTGTGAGAATCTAAATTATATACTTATTAAGCGGTACAGATTACTTAGTATTCGGTAATAAGCACAAATGTAATTGTGAATATGTTTACTACTTTTTTTCACGATATTTTGAAATGACTAATTTATTAATCATATTTATATTCAAAATTACCCATAAACTAAAGCATATGAAAACAAGAATGAATTTATTTATGCTCAGCATTTTATTTCCGGTTTATTTATTTGCAGCAGAAAATAATCTTTTTAAAGGGAAGGTAAATGATGCAAATGGACAGCCAGTAATCGGTGCATCTGTGCAGCTCAAAGGAACAAACCTTGGTACAACAACTGATTTGGACGGGTTATTCTCATTTGCAGCAGAACAGACATCCGGTACTCTTATCATCAGTTATGTCGGATTCAATACGTTGGAAAAAGAAGCAACTGCAAATGTATCATTTGATATTGTGCTTATTGAAACTCCGGTTAACCTGAATGATGTAATGGTGGTTGGCACGCGCAGCTTAAAAAGAACAGCCATAGAAACAGCTGTTCCGATAGATATAATACAAGTTAAGCAAATGTCTAAACTTATGGGACAGACAGATGTAAACCAATTACTGCAATATGTAGCTCCTTCCTTTAACTCAAATAAACAATCGGGTGCTGATGGTGCAGACCATATTGACCCGGCAACACTCAGAGGTTTAGGGCCAGACCAGACACTTGTTTTAATCAACGGAAAAAGATTACATCAAACTTCGTTAATTAATTTATATGGCACCAGAGGCAGAGGAAATACAGGAACCGATTTAAATACTATTCCTGCTTCAGCCATAGAAAGAATTGAAGTACTGAGAGACGGAGCTTCCGCACAATACGGTTCAGATGCCATTGCCGGTGTGATGAATATTGTATTAAAGTCAAATCCTAACGAATTTACAGGTGGTATAACCGTAGGTGCTAACGTTACAGGTTACGGACCAACTAATAAAATTAACGGCACTAAGGTATTACCAAGATTGAATGATGGTGTAACCACTAATATCAATATAAATTATGGTTGGAGACCATGCAAAAATAGTTTTGTAAATTTTACGATTGATGTATTGTCTAAAAAGAAAACATTCAGACCTAATAATACAGACTTATTTCCGGATGATTACAGGAAGAAATTCGGTGAAGCTTCCAACTACGGTCCAAGTATTTATTTAAATTCCAGTTTTGGAATTACTGACAAATGGAGCATTTATTCTTTTGGCGGATTTAATTTCAGAAATACAGATGCCTTTGCATATACCAGAGATGCTGAAAGTGCAAGAAATGTAACATCTATTTATCCGGATGGATTTGATCCGCATATTCAATCCAAAATTTATGATGGAAATTATTCTTTAGGCGCTAAAGGAAAAATAAAAACATGGGAATTGGATTTGTCCAATACATTTGGCATTAACAGAATGCACTACTTCGGCGACGGTACCTTAAATGCTTCTTTAGAAGATGCTTCTCCTACTCGTTTTGATGATGGCGGATTTCAGTTTATTCAAAATACCGTAAACTTGGGTGTAACAAAAAACTTTGAAAAAGTTTTAAAAGGATTGAACTTTGCAGCCGGAACAGAATACCGTTTAGAAAACTATCAGATATTTGCAGGTGAGGAAGCAAGCTGGAAGACATACGGTCCTGTTGAATTCAGCAGAGATTCTTTGTTTGATGATCAGGGTAATTTCACAGGTTTTGATATCACCTATCGTCCGGGCGGATCTCAAGGATTCCCGGGCTTCAGACCAACTGACGAAGTTAATGAAAACAGACATACCGTTGGCTTATATACCGATGTAGAATTAGATGTCACCAAATCTTTCTTAATTGCCGGCGCCATCAGATATGAATACTATAACGATTTTGGACATACCGTGAATTTCAAATTTGCTACCCGTTATAAATTCGGGGAAAAATTCACTTTACGAGGATCTGTTAGTTCAGGTTTCAGAGCACCATCCTTAGCACAAATTTATTTCCAGTCTACGTTTACAGATGTGGTGGCCGGAAATATAGTAGACAAAGTTATTTCTAATAACAAAAGTGATATTGTAAAAGCATTAGGCATTCCATCTTTAAAACAGGAAAAATCACTGAACGGAAGCTTTGGCTTTACCGCACGACCGGCTGACGGACTGAGCATTACAGCGGATGGTTACTATGTAGGCATCAAAGACAGAATCGTATTAACCGGAGCTTTCTCCGCAGATGACCCGGATATTGGACCCGCTTTAACTGCATTAAATGTGGGTGCTGCACAGTTTTTTACAAATGCTTTGGATACGAAAACATTTGGTGTGGACTTAGTTATTGCATATAATCATGCGTGGAAAAAACACAACTTAAATATTACGTTTGCCGGAAATTACAATAAAATGTTATTGGGTAAAATTAAAACCAGCGATTTATTGGCTGGAAAAGAAGATACCTATTTCGGTATTCGTGATAAAGGATTTTTACTCGCTTCAGCACCACGCTCCAAATTCAATTTGGCGATAGAGTATAAAGTAGGCAATTTTAGCATACAGCCGCGTATTAACTTCTTCGACAAAGTGGAATTAATCAATTACAGAGCATACGGCGATGGTGACATTGCAGATGCGGCATTAGCTGCAGGCGATATGGCTGCATATAATGCTGCTATTACAGATGTGTATAAACCAAGAGTAACATTGGATTTATCTATGGCGTATGATGTTTGTAAAAATGTTTCATTGGTGTTTGGCAGCAATAATTTATTAGATGCCTATCCAACAGCACATGATATGGGCTGGAGCGAAAGCGGAGGCATGTGGGATGCTGCACAAATGGGTTTCGGCGGTATGTTTCTGTATGGAAAGGTGTTGTTTAATTTTAAAGACAATAAATAGTTAAAAAATACTAGTATTAATTTCATTAAATACGCTTTAGGATAATATTCTAAAGCGTATTTATTTCTATTTTTGATACATGAATATAGATTTTAAAAAAGGCTTTCATTCCATTTGTGTCAAAGATCCTGTTATTGATGGGCTTGCTGCTCATGTCCCGCCAATTTATGCAACATCTACATTTACTTATGAGAATTTAGATGCTGCCTTTGATTTTTTTAAAAGCGGTGGAAAAAACAAGGATGTTTACACTTACTCCCGTTTAGGAAATCCAACAGTACGTTTTGTAGCGGATAAAATAGCTGCATTGGAATCTTATGGGATTGCGGATAAAAATGATAATTATGTCGGCATGTTGTTTGCATCCGGAATGGCGGCTATTGCAGCGGCTATTATTGCCAATGTAAAAACCGGCGATAAAGTGATTACACAAGGAAATTTATACGGTACTACCAACGAATTACTGATTTCCATTTTAAAAGATTTTGGAGTAGAAACAATTTATGCTGACTTAAAAGATCTGAATTTTGTGGAAGATGCTATCATCAACGATGAGAAAATAAAATTGCTGTACATCGAAACGCCTGCAAATCCTACTCTTGCATGTTATGATTTAGATGGATTAGCTGCTATTGCACAAAATCAAGGAATAAAAACAGTAGTGGATAATACATTCGCGACTCCTTATACACAACAACCTTTAAGGTACGGAATTGATCTCGTTGTACATTCATCCACTAAATTTCTGAATGGTCACGGTACAGGAACTTCAGGTGTTTTGGTTGGAAAGATGGATGATGAAACCTATAAAAAAATCTACGGCATTCAAAAAATGTTAGGAGGAATCTGTTCGCCATTTGAAGCATTCTTATTAAATAATGGTGTAAAAACATTGCCTTTAAGAATGGAGCAACATCAAAAGAATGCGATGGCATTAGCTCAGTTTTTATCAAATCATCCGAAAGTTTCTAACGTAAATTATTTAGGACTGGAAAATCACGAAGACCATATTTTAGCGAAAGACCAGATGACTGGTTTTACCGGGATGTTGAGTTTTGAATTGAAAGACGGACTGGATGCAGGTATGAATTTTATGCGTGGAATAAAATTCTGTACTTTAACAGCATCATTAGGAACTGCAGATACTTTAGTTACACACTCCGCTTCCACCAGCCATGTAAATGTACCGAAAGAACAACGCCTGCAATATGGCATTACGGATGGATTGATTCGTGTTTCTGTTGGCCTGGAAAATATTGAAGATATTATCTCGGATTTTGAACAGGCTCTCAGTTAAGAAATTATATTAGTTACTCTGCTCAAGATTTATTTAATGAATAGCGACATAAAAACATATTATAACCAAAGAGCTAAAGAGTATGAAAAGGTATATCATAATCCTGATGAACAAGATGACTTAAAAACTGCTGTTGACTATTTTCAACATTTATTTTTAGACAAAACTGTATTAGAAATAGCATGTGGTACCGGATACTGGACGGAACGAATAGCAAAGACAGCAACTTCAGTTTTTGCAACAGACATCAATAAGAGTGTCGTAGAAATTGCATTGAGAAGGCAAACCAAGAATAATGTCAGATTTAATGTTGCTGATATGTACCATCTGAATACTGACATGAAATATCAGGGAATATTTGGCGGATTTATTTGGAGCCATATATTATTACAAGATCTAGACAGATTTCTTTTAAAATTAAAAGATCTTCTCACAGAAGATGAAATACTGGTATTTATTGATAGTAACCCGGTTGATGATACAATACACGATAAAAAAAGAGTCTCACATACTGATGAACATGGCAATACTTATCAAACAAGAATGCTTGAAGACGGGACATCTCATTTGGTCTTAAAAAACTTTCCAACTAAAGAATTCCTGTTGAACAAACTTTCAGTTATAGCTACTGATATAAATTACATCCAGCTAGAATATTATTGGATCGTAAGTTGTTCGTTAAAAGTCTAATGTGATTTAATTTACACCAACGATGCATGCAAGTTTCCAACATCATCAAAATCATCTAACTGAACTGATACTATTTGATTTACTTTCTCTGCATTATAAGGAACCGTGACTTTAATATAATTATCGGTGAAGCCATGCATATTGTCTCCGTTTCGCTCCTGCTCCAGCAATGCTATTGCTGTTTTACCTAGAAACTGTTGATAGAAAAATCTCTTTTTCTTTTCACTCAACGTACGCAGCATCGCGTTGCGTTCATTGCGAATATTCATCGGTACTACACCTTCAATTTCTATCGCTTTGGTATTTTGTCTTTCTGAGTATGTAAACACATGCAGATAGGAAATATCGAGCGCATTGATAAAATTATAGGTATCTAAAAAATCATCATCCTTTTCCGAAGGAAACCCTACTATAACATCTACACCAATACACGCATGGGGCATTTCCTGTTTTATTTTTTCTACACGACTTTTATACAAATCGCTTTTGTATCTGCGCTGCATCAGTTTCAGCATTTTATCGCTCCCGCTTTGCAACGGAATATGAAAATGCGGCATGAAACGTTTACTGCGTGCTACAAATTCTATAATCTCATCCGTCAGTAAATTCGGTTCTATAGAAGAAATTCTGAAACGCTCAATGCCTTCTACTTCATCCAGTAATTTTACAATATCAAAAAAATTATAATCACCTGCTATGCCTTTTCCATAATCTCCGGTATTCACTCCTGTTAATACAATTTCTTTCACTCCTTTTGCAGCCAGGTCTTTTGCATTCTTTACAATATTTTCAGGTGTATCACTTCTGCTTTTTCCACGCGCTAAAGGAATCGTACAAAAGGAACATTTATAATCGCAGCCATCCTGTATTTTTAAAAAAGAACGCGTACGGTCACCAACAGAATAGGCGTCCACAAAGAAATTTGCATTTGATATTTCGGAAGCCAGCACTTGTCCGCATGGATTTTTAGTTAAATCCATAATTATTTCCGGTAACTTGAATTTCTCTGAAGCACCTAACACCAAATCTACTCCTTTGATAGATGCGATTTCTTTCGGTTTTAGTTGAGCATAGCAACCCACCACTACAACATAAGCATCCGGATTTTGCTTCATAGCTTTACGCACTATATTCCGGCATTTGGTATCTGCCTGTTCTGTAACAGAGCAAGTATTTATAACATATACATCCGATGGCTCATCAAAATCCACCGTAGAGAAGCCACGCTCCTGCATTTGGCGAGCAATTGCTGAAGTTTCCGAGAAATTTAACTTACAGCCTAACGTGTGAAATGCTATTTTCTTATCGATTACCACGGTGCAAAAATACAGATTCTACCATAAATAAATTATTAAAACCACATAAGAAACTTAAGGCACTTAAGTTTTCTCAAATTCTCTAAACGGAAGAAAAACAAAAAAAATAAGTACAAATAGCGATTTTATTTAATTCTAAATCTCTGTTTCTTAAGTTTCTTAAGTGTTTATTTTCATTTTATAAGCTATAATACACATTTGGTGGATTAATTAATTGTGATACAATCAAATAGCAAACTATTTTTAATGTAACAATGATAAAAATAGGTATCATCGGAATAGGAAGATTAGGTTCACAGCATTTGGAAAAGCTGATGGAATCTGACTATTTTAAGGTAGTAGGGTGTTTTGATGCCGATACAGCCAAATTACAACGCATTCAGGAGGATTATTCAGTAAGCTGTTTTTCAGATGTAGATGAACTTATCAGCAAATGTGATGCCGTTGATATTATGACTCCTGCCAGTTCTCATTTCTATTATGCGGAGAAGGCTATCAGACATGGAAAACATGTTTTTATAGACAAACCGATTTCCAATAATTTTGAGGAGGCCAAGAAACTGGTGGAACTGGTCAGGGAGGCTGGTATTAAGTTTCAGGTAGGACATATTGAACGCTTTAATCCCGCCTTTTTAGCATTAAGGGACTTAGAGTTAAATCCAATGTTTATTGAAGCACACCGTTTATCACATTTTGATGCCAAACGTACCGCAGATTCTGTAGTTTTGGATGTAATGATACACGACATCGATATTGTTTTATCGGTGGTGAAAGCCAATATAAAAAGTATAAATGCCAGCGGTGTTTCCGTTTTATCAGATCAAATCGATATTGCCAATGCACGGATTGAATTTGACAATGGTTGTGTAGCAAACCTTACTGCCAGCAGAACGTCTGTACAAAAAATGCGTAAAATGCTTTTTTTTCAAAAAGACAATCATATTACTTTAGATTTTTTACACAGAGAAACGGAGATGCTTAAGTTATCTGAAACAGCTAAGCATAATTCTATTCCCATGCGATTACAGGATAACACAAAATATCTTAATTCGGAAACAATGGTTCCTGAAGAATATGACGCATTAAAAGAGGAACTGAATAGTTTTGCAGAAAGTTTAATCTTTAATACAGAACCCAGAGTAACGGCATTGGATGGATTAAAGAGTCTGGAAGTGGCAATGGAAATCTTGCAAAAAATAAATAAGATGAATGCGCATATCATTCAACCCGTTAATCATAAAATAGATGAGATGGCATACTAATTAATGTACTGCAACAGTCTCAACAGTCTCTATTCCTTCCAAACGTATTTCTATATGTTTTTTATGCGCCTTTCCTTTAAACTCTGAGATAATTTCGAGTACATCATAATCTACAAAATTACAATCGCTGCCATCAATACTAAGAATTGCATATTCAGGAATTTTGTCTAGTGCATCTCTTAGTTTGACCTTATTCAAAAAGGTTACATTTGAATTTAATTTGATAGTATAATGCTCTAAGTAGTGCTCCATTTTTTTTGTGATTTCAAAATCCTCCTGCAAATTATTCTGAATAATATAATACATGGAAACCAGCAATCCGATGGCAACACCAATTAATAAATCCGTTAATAAAATAACCACTATCGTTACAATGAATGGCAGGAATTGTTTCCATCCTAAGGTATACATATTTTTTATTAATTTCGGGCGAGTCAAATTAAATCCTGTTACAAGTAAAATAGCAGCTAAACTTGCATAAGGGATTAAATTAATGATGAAAGGAATCGTAAGCACAGCCAAAAGCAAAAATAAACCATGTGTAAATGCTGCCAGCTTTGTTTTAGCACCCGCATCAATATTAGCAGAACCTCTGACAATTACCGATGTTATTGGAATACCACCTAATAAACCGCAGCACATATTTCCTATTCCCTGCGCAATTAATTCTCTGTTTACAGGTGTAATCCTGTTTTGATTATCCAGCTTATCAATAGCTTCCACAGATAATAATGTTTCTAGGCTTGCCAGCATGGCAATTTCGAAAGAGATTAGCAATATATCAGGATGATAAAATGCAGCATTGAAATCAGGAAATTGAATCGAAGAAAACAAAGAAGCAGGAATAGTCACTAATTGATTTTTATCCAACGTGTATGCCGGAACAAATTTCTGAAACAAAGAATTGAGAAGAACACCCATTATAACTACTAACAGCGAAACAGGAATCATTCCCAGACTTCTTTTAATTTTTGATTGCTGGGCAAGAATTAAAAAAATTATAGAAAGAAAAGAAATAATCATTGCACCTACTGTTATATGCGATTTAAATTCAGTAATATTTCCTAAAAAATGTTTAGCAGACAGTAATGAAATAAATCCACTGGTCCAAAAATCAGGTTTATCATATCCCAGAATCAGCGGTATTTGTTTAGATATTAATATGATACCAATAGCAGCCAGCATTCCTTTAATTACAGAGGATGGAAAGTAATTAGAGATAGTTCCTAATTTAAAAACGCCTAACAACACCTGAATAATACCCGCAAAAACAACAGCCACTAAAAATGTACGGTAATCACCTAAAGAAACTATAGAGGCAGCCACTACAGTAGATAAACCGGCGGCTGGGCCCGAAACACCTAAATTAGAACCACTGATAAAGGAGACTACTACTCCACCTATAACTCCTGATAAAATACCGGCATACAAAGGTGCACCTGATGCCAATGCAATTCCTAAACATAACGGAAGTGCTACTAAGAAGACAGTAAGTCCGGCCGGTAAATCATGCTTAAACCAAACGAGCCTGTAATATTTAATTTTACGTTTATTAATAGTTGGCGTTATCATGATATGTAAATTTACATAAACAAGCATTTTAAGCAATTATAGAATATTCACCTACGTGCATAATAAAAAAAGTCCCCCGAATGCTCGGGGGACTATAGAAATTTATGTAACCTGACTTTCTTAAAATTCTTTAGCGCCAGTTACTTCGCTATGATGTTCTTTCCATAATTTATTTTGATCAAATGTAATAGCAGCATAGAATGTTCTGCCAATAAACGGACCACCAACGTTAGTTCTATATAATGGGCCTGCAATATTAGTAGCACCTACTTTAAAGGTAGTATATGCTTTTTCTACAAAGTAGCTTAAGTTAGCATCTAATATACCACGTGCTTTCACAGTACCATCAGCAAAATCTGAACTCCATGCAATAGCAGACTGCCATCTGTAATCAACACCAAATCCTAGCCCTTTCCAAACTTTATCACCTGCAATACCTACATACATTTGGTGTTTAGAAGCATTAAATCCTAAGTCATTAACTGTTCCTATCTCAGGTTGGCCACCTTTTACTTTAAAGTCCATATAGTTATAGCTTGCACGAACTAAAATATTTTTTGGTAATACATATCCGATTCCGAGACCTGCACCATAAGAGTATGTTTTACCGGGAATGTTTACATATGGTCTCCAAGTGGTTGCACTATACTTAACAGGATTAGCTAATTGATCTGAAAGCCCCGGTAAAAATGCACCTTTGTGTGTTGTACCGTCTTTGCTTACTACTGTAATCTGTGTAATGAAATCTTTATAGATATTGAAGTATCCGTTTACGTCAATAATTAGTTTTTTAGCTATTACTGATTTATATCCTAATTCAACCACTTGTAATTGCTCAGGTTTGATGTAATCAAAATTTGCATCTTTTAATAAAGTAATATCCGGTGCTCCGGCAAGATAAGAAGCAATAAATGCATCATAAGATGCTTTAGTGATTGCACCACCATTATAAATTCCGTAACGTTCAGCATTAGCTTTAGTACCACCTAACAAGATATTAGTGGTAGGGAAGAAAATGTATTGTGCCTGTGAATCAGGATTTCTGAAACCTGTTTGGTAAGAAGCACGAATATTATGGTTTCTGTCTTTACCTAATGTAACTACTAAAGCTGCACGCGGAGAAACGATTAATTTAAAATTCTGGTTTTTATCTATACGAACGGAAGCCTGGATTTTAAACATGTCTTTATAGAATTTACGCTGTAACTGTATGAAAGCACCGTATTCCTGAATTTTAATTCTTTTGTAAGTCCCTGTTCCATCCGGATCTTCGTTAAATACTGTTCCTTGTGTAGACAAGCTGTACATTCTATGGTTACCACCAATCTGAATATCCAATGCTTTCTTTGTCCAGCGGGATAAGTCAATCATTGCTTCTGTATGGAATAAACGAGAGTTGTCAATGAAACCTGCACCACCTCTTTGAAATAAACCTGTACGAACATTTTCTATAATAGCTTGTTGTTGTTCAGGTGAAAGATTAGTCCAGGGTCTGTCAGCAATTGCTCTTGCAGAGTCATGCGCAACTGCAGTTAATGCTGCTGCATTAGCTAATACACTTGCTGCAGAAGTTTGTAAAGCTTGTTGAATCAGCGGGCCGGTATAAGCAGCTAAATAAGTTGGAACCCAACCGCCAATAGTATTACCATTCGCATCTTTAATCTGGCTTTGAATTGCTGCTTCATTTGAATAAGCACCTAAAGCTGACATGTTATAAGAGTCTCCGTCTTTTGTTTGAGACATATAAGAGCGAATGAAGAAATCTTTTCCTCTAATTTCAGCCTTGTGAAATTGTTGGATAAAGTTTCTCAACGCATAACGCTCACTTCCCTGATAAACACTGTTACCATATCCTACACGGTAGTTATAAGAAAACTCATACGATTTATCTTTAAACGGACGGAAGTAAACACCAAAATCTCCTTTGATGGATTGTGCTTTATGATTATCTAATAATCTGTCTTCAGTTATACCTGTTCTTCTTAAATCCAAAGAAAGCAGAGAGCTGATAGAATCCACTTTGGATTGAACACCTAAATATTGCGGAGACTGAGGATTATTCGAAAGAGCTGTTGCTGTTGCTTTTGCAGCTGCATCAGCCTGTGCCGGCGTTGCACCTCCTTGAAGTTGAGCAGCATACACCTGAGCATATACTGCACTATACGTTGCCCCTTTAACCAAAGTTCCTCTTACTGCAGGATATGGAACAGCAATTTGATTTTCATCACCATATGTGTTCAATCCATCAAAATTTGGATTTCCAACATTATCTCCTGTGCCTAAGTTTCTGTCAGTGGTATAATCATTAGCATACCAGTCAGTACCTTGGAAGATACTAAAGTTTGCTTTTAACGCTAAATAATCCTGACCTGTTTTTTTACATTTGAAAGCATGTGCCACTCTCAAAGCAGCAGTTCCCATTGGTTTAACACCGTATCCATTATTTGCTTGTGCAAAACCTCCTTTCACTTGAAAACTTACACCGGGTTGTTCAAATGGATTTTTTGAATTCATCAATAAAATACCGTTGAAAGCATTGGGACCATATAATGCTGAAGCCGCACCCGGTACTAATTCCACATTATTGATATCTAATTCCCCAATACCTACTACGTTACCTGTAGGGAAGTTTAATAAAGGTGCTGCGTTATCCATACCATCCATCAACTGCACAAAACGTGTATTGGAGATACCTCCGAAACCACGAGTGTTAACTGCAGTGAATGTCATGGAACCATTTATCGTTTGTACACCCTTTAATTTTGCAAGATCATCATAATAATCTGAAGAAGACGCTGTTTTGATAGCTTTCTGATCCATTTTTTCAATGGTTACCGGAGATTCCAGAATTTTTTCTTCCACACGCGAAGCAGCTACTACCACATCATTTAACAAGCTGGTTTCTTCTGAAAGCGTGACGCTGATATCATCTTTGCTTCCTTCAACCTGAATTTCAGAAGTTGCCATACCTACCATAGTTACAACAAGTGTAAATGGTGTTGCCTGATTGGTAGTCAAATCAAATTTCCCGTCGATATCTGTTACAGTACCTTCGGTTGTTCCTTTTACTGTAATGTTTGCACCTATTACAGGTTCTTTACCATCTGTTACTGTACCTTTAACAGTTGTCTGTGCCATGAGCGAAAAACTGCATAAACACAACAGGAATAGCATACTAATTTTGTTTACATACTTCATACCATATAATTTTGTTGACAAAGTAAATAAATTAACTTAACATTAAGTAACATTTTTTTTAACAATTGTTTATTAACGAAAATATCACGATTTATGGGGATAGTTTTGTTTAAAGAAAAAATCCCTGAGAATGTCAGGGATGAAAATTTATGAAATAATTGAGTTGTTGAATCTTAATTATCTGATTCTTTGTTTTTATCTTTTATTCGTTGCAATAGTCCTTTTTTTGATTCTGAATTCTCAGGCTCTGTTGTCGTTGAATTTTCATTGCTATTTTTTGATGAATTCACGGGTGTATTCGTCACTTCTTTCAATTTACCATTAACATAGGTTTCTGTCTTAAATATTACGCCGTTTTCTAGATAATATGTCCAGACACCATCCCTTATATTACATAAATTTCTGCCTTTAATATTTTCCCAACTTCCGGAAGTATTGGCTTTAAACTGACCTTCTACTTTTTTTACTTTTTCCGGATAATATTCTGTATAACTCCCGCACAAACAATCTTCATACTGGAAAGCATTGTATTTTAATTGATTCTTGTCGTCGTAAGTGTATAACATACATGGAGTACAGGCACCTGATGCATTCCAGAATTTTTTATACTCAAAAAACTTTTGTTTAGTTACTTCTTTACCATTACACATATATGCTGTACCGAAAGGTGTTGGCCTTTCTTCCAGAAAAACATCATATGTGCGTAATGTATCCAGTTTTCCTTTGACTGCAATTGTGGTTGCATTTTGAGTAAAATAAAACGTATCTGCTTCTTTGGAACGGGAAACTTTTATTTCATAAGGGTCGACAATATCAATTTCGTCTTGAGAAAAAGCAGGATGAGTGGTAAGTAATAAGTAAAAAATGGTAAATAAAAATATTTTTTTCATAGAATAAAAGTAGAAATAAATTACAAGTTACGATTTATATAAAACTAACAAGTGTGTAAAATACCATGATTTATCTTTAACAGATTGCTACACTACATTTTATTTCAATAGAATGTCGAAAAATTCAACATTAAATAAATTCTAAATAATTGTATTTATTACCTAAGATATTTTGTTCATCAGTGTTCAGCCACTTTTTTAATAAGGTCGCGTAAATATTTTTAAAATCTACGGAAAATTTTAAATCGCCTTCATCCAAATCACTAAGATTAGGAGGATTATTGTAAACACCAGTCTTCTTCAGATTATTACCAATTAAAAAAACCTGATTCGCTGTACCATGATCTGTGCCATTGCTAGCATTTTCTTGAACACGTCTTCCAAATTCAGAAAAAGTCATCAACAAGACATCATTTGCTCGCCCGTTCTTTTTTAAATCATTCATAAAAACTTCTACTGTTTCTGATAATTGCTGCAACAAATCTCCTTGCCTCTTTTGCTGATTAAAATGTGTGTCAAAACTTCCTAATGAAACGTAATACACATTAGTATTAACACCTGAAATAATTAATTCCGATATTGTTTTCATGCTTTTTCCAAACTGGTGATTCGGATAAGCGGCAACAGACTGAAAGATCTTAGTTGTTTTATAAATATATTCTGCTGAAGAAACAGTTTCAGCCAATGTTTTATACAAGTATTCAACATTATCATGATGATGATTACCAACTTCATGTTGCTTAGTTAATTGATTTATAAACGGATCAATTGTTGTTCCATACAAACGTCTTGCATCTTTTAATGCAAGTCCCTTTACATTATTTCCTTTTAATGCTAAACTAAGTGTATCATCAATTTCCAATACCTGGGTAGGCTTGTCACAGTTACCGCATCGCTCATCCAGATACCTGCCGAGCCATCCGGTTGTTTTATATTCATTGCTGTTGCTTGCAGTATGCCAGATATCCATAGAACGAAAATGAGAACGGTCCGGTTCCGGATAACCTACATTATTTATCAAAGACATCTTTCCATTATCAAATAAATTCTTAAATCCTTTCATGTTTGGATGTAAACCAAGTTCAGTATTTAATTTAAATACATCATCTTTTTTTATCGCAATATTTGGCCGGGCATTATAATACAAACCGTCTTCGTAAGGAACAACCGTATTCAATCCGTCATTGCCACCTGTGAGTTGAATGATGACTAAAATTTTTTCTGAATTAATTGCTGCATTACTTTCGTGCGCCTTTAAAAATCTTGGCAAAAACATAGCAGCTGTAGCTAACCCTGTTGTTTGAATGAATTTTCTTCTATTGACGTGCATATATTCTTTTTAACACAATTGATATTCCGGCAATGATAACAGATGTATCATAGCACTTTTAATTTCATTTTGTTTAGCTGATGTATCCAAATGTGACTTTACTGTTTTTAATGCAACCGCATCTGCTTTTTTTGCTAATACTACGGATGCTATTTCATTAGTTATGTCATTCTCATTTAAAAAATACTTAGTGATACCTGACCAATCTGATGTTGCCGTTAATTTTTTGGATGCTATTTTTTTTACAAACTCATCCGCCATTTTCATTTGCTGAGCCTGCATCTTTGATTCCGGTGTTTCTTCTTTGGGTTCAATATCTAAATCTTTGTCGTAATATACAATCTGCGGCAAACGCATCCTGAACAACAAGGAAGAACTATCAATCCAGTTTCTGCCACCCGGCCATCCCGCAACATTTGGAGGATTCAGTAATATTTGCCCAAGTGTACGTTGTATAAAAATAATACTTTGTTTGTTTTCAAAATCAGTTGGAATTATGCGAAACATACCTGCTATCAATTCAACCGGTGATTTTATTTTAACTCCGATATTCTTCTCATCATAAAACCAGTTTGAAGAAAAAATGCTTTTCATCAAACTACGTATATCATAATTTGACTGATAAAACTGATTTGCTAATTGTTGTATAATAGTTTCGTCACTGTCATCACTAATGTCGTTTACAAAAAAATGATAGATTTTCTTTGTAATAAAATAGGCACATTCTTTTTTCTCTAAAATAATTTGTAAAATATCATCTCCCGAGAAATTGCCTGTTTTACCCAGAAAATATTTAACACCAAAATCGTGCTGTTGCGCTTTGAATTTGAATTCACCTGTTTTATCAAATCCGAATCCGGTAAATGCGCGCGCTGCTTCTTTTATATCCTCTTCTATATAATTACCTCTGCCGAGTGTAAAGAGCTCCATCACTTCACGGGCAAAATTTTCGTTGGGATGGTCTTTCTTATTTTGTTGATTGTTTAAGAACTGCAACATTGCAGGTGTTTTGGAAACTTCCTTTAATAAGACGGCAAAACTTCCAAGTGCATTTTTTCTTATAATGTCTAAATATTGCTGGTCGAAATACGGATTTACAGAGCGGCATGCAAAATGTCCATGCCAGAATAATGCCATCTTTTCCTGTAGCTGCGCCTCGCTGTTTATCATTTCGGACATCCACATATTATTCAATTCAAATACATTGGATTTCATAAGCTGCTTTAAATCTTTGACATCTGCTTTTGTCATTGATTTCATCTTTTCTTTCGCTGCTTGTACTTCAGATAATGTAACAGACTCTAACTGCTTATATTGTTTTGTTTGAAATATAGCATCCAGAGATTTCGTAAAATTATTTTGAGACTGCCATTGTTTTATGGACATACCGAAACCGGCGCGAGCATATAAATGTTTTATTTTCTCTTTCTCAGAAATCATAGTATTCATTAGACGTATAAAAAATTGAATAGTTTAATGAAACATAAAATAAAAAACCGTATCGATAAAACGATACGGTCGAAAAAAAATTATTATGAGAAATTATTACATTCCATCAAAAATATAATCAGGCTCAGCATCGTCATTACTTTTCTCCATTTTTCCATTTTGCTTAAATCTGGCAATGTGTTGCTTTTTATATTCCTGCCATTTCATTTTTTGTTCCGCAGTCAGTAAACTTTCTATCGCTGATTTTCTTTTCTTTGCCAGTTCTTTTTCCTGTGCTTTATATGTTGCATTATTAACCGAAGAGGTATCCATTCTCATTTGTGATTTTAACGCTTTTTTCTGATCAAAAAAGGAAAGATTAATTTCCAGTATTTTCTGATATTGATCTGCTGTAAGCGATGCCACACGTTGTAAGGTATCGGTTGCGTTTGTCGCGCGTTTTTCAGATGTGAACTTTTGCAGTTTAACGGGTTTCATTACCGCATTTGAATTAACCTGTGCTCTTGCAATTGACAAGATGCTAATCATGAATCCCAAAAAAAGAAAGGTAAACTTATTCATTTTGTTTATATTTTATTTTATAGACGAAAAAACTGTGCCAAAGTTTAAAAATACAAGTATTAATGAATGTTAAAAATTAGTACTGAAGTGTGGAAAGCAATACCAACGTGCAGGCTTCTAATGGCTGAATATTATTGTCAAAAGCCATCTGCTCGAATTCCGGATTTTCAGTACCCGGATTAAAGATAATACGTTTTGGTTTTAAATTTAAGATATATTGATAATATTGTTTTTGCCGCGTAGGATTAAGATATAATGAAACAGTATCGACATTGTCATAATGTTTCCAGTCAGTTTCAATGGGTATATTTCCAATCATTGCATCTTCAAAACCTAGTGCAATTGCTTCATGATTATTTTTCTGAAGCATACGAACTGCACGGTTACTGTACCGGTCTTGTTTTGCACTGGCACCTATTACTATTGTTTTCTTATTCATGTGTATATAACATCAGGAAATTTTAATTGGTTCATCAAGTCTGATGATTAATACTCATTTAAATCTAATTTTTCGATAAGCTTCAGCACTGCTCCATTTTCAGCTATCATATCTTTTAATCTGTCTTTAGAGGTTTTATAATTTTTTTGTTGACTCATATCTCTTTTCAAAATAAAATCCGGCACTACCGTGGTTGAAGTTGTTTTCTTGCGAAAATATGCTGTAATATCCATTTTATGCAACTGAAGCATTTCTAAGGATATATTATTAGAAACTGTAAACGTAACTTTATCTTCCACTAAATCCGGAACCTGTTCTTGTGCGGCACTCAAAAAAGAATTTTGTAATTTTTCTTTATTTTCTTCCAAAAATTCTTTCCATATAGAAAAAACATTCTCTGTGTTTAACTCTACTTTATTTTCATCATTTACAATAACAACTTCCTGATGAATATCTTTATACAAAGAACCTATTGTGGATGATTTTGGCAATTCACGTTTAGGCTTTACTTGATTTGAGATTTCAGATTTCAGATTTGAGATTTCAGGTCTTTCTTCCGTCATTTCGATTCCGATATTTATCGGAAGAGAAATCTGTTGAATAACCTCTTGATTGGTTTGAGACTCTATTTTTAGTATTTCTGATTTAGGTTCTGCAACAACATTTGTTTCTTCTATACTTGAAAAAAATAAACTTTCATCTTCCAGTTGTATGCCTTCAGAGGTTTTCTTTTTTTTGTTTTTATAAAATTCAAGAAGAGATTTTAGTTTTTTTTTTCACCTAAAATCACTGACAAAGTATTTTCTATTTGTGTATTGAGGAAACAAACTTTCAGCAATGCCAGCTCTACATGGAGTCGTTTATTTTTGGCAGTCTTATACTCAATGTCGCATTGATTAATAACATTCAATGCATTCAGCAAGAAGGTTTCGTTCACCAGATTTGCCTGTTTGAAATATTTATCTTTTATATCATCTGCCGTTTCTAATAATTGAACCGTCTTTGCATCTTTACTGATCAATAAATTTCTGAAATGTTCCGCCATTCCCAATAAAAACATCTCACCGTCGAAACCATTATTTATAATTTCATTAAATGCATTCAATACGGAAGACGCATCTTCCAGCATAAAATATTCCGTGATTTTGAAATAGTAATCGTGGTCTAGGATATTTAAATTAGTAATTACATCCTGATAGTTTAGATGCTTTCCGGCGTAACTAACAATCTTATCGAACAAAGAAAGTGCATCACGCAGACCTCCGTCTGCTTTTTGCGCAATTACATGTAATGCAGACGGTTCGGCTGTAATACCTTCACTCTCACAAATCTTTTGCAGTTGCTTTACAATATCTTTATCAGAAATTCTTTTGAAATCAAAAATCTGGCAACGGGATAATATCGTAGGAATAATTTTATGTTTTTCCGTTGTTGCTAAAATGAAAATCGCATAACTTGGCGGTTCTTCCAGTGTTTTCAAAAATGCATTAAATGCAGATGGTGAAAGCATGTGAACCTCATCTATAATATATACTTTATATTTTCCTGATTGTGGCGGAAAGCGAACCTGGTCAACTAAATTACGAATATCGTCTACACTATTATTAGAAGCCGCATCTAACTCAAAAATATTAAAGGATGCATTTTGATTAAAAGATGTACAAGAATTACATTCGCCGCACGGTTCAAAATCAGCATTTGGGTTTTCGCAATTGATAGCTTTTGCCAAAATACGTGCACAGGTAGTTTTTCCAACGCCACGCGGGCCGCAAAACAGAAACGATTGTGCCAGTTTTCCGGTGGTTAATGCTTTTTTCAATGTTTCGGAAACCTGCTCCTGTCCTACCACATCCAGAAATTTGGATGGGCGGTATTTACGGGCTGAAACGATGAAATTTTCCATTGGATGTAAAAATACAAAAAGCATCAGGGTTTTTAAAACCTTGATGCTTTAAGTTTTGAACAAAAATATTTTGTTATTAGAAAATATATTTTCCTGCTTCCAATACTTTTGCGGCAATACGTCTGCGTGCATCTTTAGTATTGAACGTTTCATATTTAGTATAACGTTTCAAGCCCATCATCATAATACGCAATTCATCTCCTTCCGCAAAAGATTGTAAAGCGTGTTTGCCTTGTAAATTTAATCTCTCCATCGCATCCGATATAAATACTTTAGTCATATCTATTTGTGTGGTACAGGCTTCTTCACCTCTTACCGCAATTAATTTCTGCGTACGCAATACTGTTGATTCCATAGAATACACTTCCGCCAGCATATCTGCTACATTCATTAAAATTTCCTGCTCGTGTTTCAATTTAGTCATCAATTTTTGTACTGCTGCGCCGGCCGTCATTAAAATAGCCTTCTTAGCATTTTTAATTGCTTTTGCTTCTGCTGCTAACGGTGTTGTATCATCATCGCTGCCGAAATCAGGAACACTCATTAATTCTTTTTGAACAGCCATCGCCGGTGTCATCATATCTATTTTTCCGCCCATAGCACGTTTCAACAACATATCAACAGAAAGCAATCTATTGATTTCGTTGGTACCTTCAAAGATTCGATTGATTCGTGCATCTCTGTAAGCACCTGCTGCTCCTAATTCTTCAGAGTAGCCCATACCGCCATGTATTTGCACATTCTCATCTACACAATAATCCAGTACTTCTGAACCAATAAATTTTAATAATGAACATTCAATAGCATATTCTTCTGCTGCTAACATGATGGCCTCCTGATATTGTTTGCCTTGTGCTATCAATTCTTTTTCTTTATTGTCAATAGCATCTGATGCACGGTAGCAAGCACTTTGCAATGCATAAATACGTGTTGCCATTTCTGCTATTTTATATTGTATTGCTCCGAAAGAGGCAATTGGGGTTTTGAATTGCTGACGTTCAACTGCGTATTTCGCAGATTGTTCTAATGCAATTTTAGAACCTCCTAATACACCGGCAGCTAATTTGTAACGTCCTACATTTAAGATATTAAAAGCAATTAAATGTCCTTTTCCTATTTCACCTAAGAGGTTCTCTTTTGGTACTTTTACATTTTCTAAAAACACCTGACGTGTAGAAGAACCTTTAATTCCCATTTTTTTCTCTTCAGCACCAAGTGTTAATCCATCCATTCCTTTTTCAATAATTAAACAAGAGAATTTATCTCCGTCGATTTGACAGAACACGATAAATACATCTGCAAAACCGGAATTGGTAATCCACATTTTCTGCCCATTGACTACATAATGCGTGCCTTCAGGATTTAGAATTGCGGTTGTTTTTGCACCCAATGCATCGGAACCTGAACTTGGCTCAGTCAGACAATAGCAAGCTTTTAATTCTCCTGTTGCCAATTTAGGCAGGTAATGTGCCTTCTGCTGATCATTTCCAAAATACACAATCGGCAATGTACCGATACCAATATGTGCTCCTAAGGAAAGAGAGAAAGACCTTGATTTGGCAAGATACTCTATCAATAAAGAATTTGTATTAAAATCTTTACCCATTCCACCGTATTCTTCCGGAATAGCTAAACCGAGTAAACCCAATTCGCCTGCTTTCAATAATAATGATTCCGTCAAGCCGGGCTCCTGATGTTCAATTCTTTCATAGATTGGGGTAATTTCTGTGTCAACAAAAGAAACGACTGTATCAACGATCATTTGTTGTTCTTCATTTAAATCTTCTGGTGTGAAAGTTTCATTAAAATTAGATTCTTTCACTAAAAACTCACCGCCTTTCAGCAGGTTTTTTACTTCGGTTATTGTTTCGCTCATTTGTATAAATTTTGAGTTATTAAATGGTTGAATTGTTTAATTAATTAGCATAATAAAATTACAATGCATGCATTGAAATAACAAACGTTTGGTCAAAAAGTTGGTTAAGTATTTGTTATCAATTTAAAAGAATGAAAACGGTTCTTGATATTATAATTTTAATGTATTTTTGCAGTAGAAAGCTATTATAAATTGTGTTAAACTGCTACTATGGCATCCTATAAGCGTATTCCTCTTAAGCCATTTCCAAACGGTTGGTATGTTGTTGCTCATTCTGAGGAAGTAAAAAACAGTGCAATTATAACCAAACGATTTGCCGGAAAAGATATTTTAATATTCAGAACGGAAAGTGGTAAACTAGCCATTACAGAGCCTTATTGTCCTCATATGGGCGGACATCTTGGTTATGGTGGTAAGATAGAGGGTGAAAGTATCAAATGCCCCTTTCATCATTTTTGTTTTGACACAAAAGGCGACTGTACTGCTACAGGTTATGGCACAAAACCATCTTCCAAATTGAAATTACCAACTTATCATGCTGATGAAAAGAATGATTTGATTTTAATCTGGTTTGATGAAAAAAATAACGAACCTACCTGGTTTGTACCACAGGAAGACTGGAGTGAGTGGACTGAAGTTAGATTTGCAGAATATAATTTTAACTCTCACCCTCAGGAAACAACGGAAAATAGTGTGGATGTAGGACATTTCTCCATTGTACATGGCTACACGGGTGTGGAGACTTTACATGAGATGGAAGCACACGACCATTATTTATATGCAAAGTACGCCATGAACCGAGTTGCAGATTTTGTTGGCAAAAAAAGAATTATACGAACTGAATTTAATGTACATGCACATGGTTTAGGATATTCATTTGTAAATACTGAAATTGCAGATTTAGGAATGCAGACACGTCATTATGTGCTGCCAACGCCTACTGACAAAGGCAAATTAAAACTACGCATTGGAGTTAGTATAAAAAAAATGAAAAAGTTTAATAAGATTACCCCCTTATTAAATTTGATTCCAAATAAATTAGCACATAAATTACTTTTGGATGGTGCTTATAAAGGTTATTGTCATGATGTGAGTATGGATTTTAAAATCTGGGAAAATAAAATTTATATAGACCCTCCTATTTTGGCAAAAGGTGATGGCCCGGTGGCGCAATACAGAATGTGGGCACAGCAATTCTATTATGATGATTCGCTACAGCCGAATTATGTTCCTCAGGAAATAGTGTAGAAATATTGTTACGATTTTTTTACGTACTTCGTTAATATAACTATAGTCTGATCATTGATTTTACCTTCTATTTGTTCTGTATTGTCGTGTACTAGTTTTATGCGTTTTACAACAGTACCTTTTGCAGCGGAGAAACTGGTTCCTTTTACATTTAATGCCTGAGTTAAAACAACAGTATCACCGCTTTCTAATATGTTACCATAAGCATCTTTATGGACCTCTGCTTTTTCAAACGCACTATTTGCCCACTGAATAATGTTATCATCAATATCTACTGTACTTAATAAGTCGGAAGCCCAGTTTTCATCTTTACATTGTGTTATAATCCTATAACTTAAAGCCTGTACGCTTGCAACCGGGTTCCATATGCTTCCTTCCAAAAACTGCCAATAATTGCCAAAAGTTTCAGACTGAATATGTTGCAGGCAAGTATCACATATTGCTACTTGATTTTCAATAGTATTGTCATCTTTAGGGCTAACAGTATAGGCATGTGTGGCTTCATTCGTGCTACATAATTCACAAATATTCTCGCAGCGATCTTTCAATTGTTGAGGCAGGCTCATATTTAGTCTTGTTGTTTGTTGACCAGTAAGTACATTACCGCCATTCTTACTGCTACTCCATTTTCAACCTGGTCTAAGATAATGGAATGCACGCTGTCAGCGACATCAGAGGTAATTTCCACACCCCGGTTAATTGGTCCCGGGTGCATAATAACTATCTCTCTTTTCAGTTTTTCAAGACGTTGTTTATTTACTCCAAAGTACAATGCGTATTCGCGTAATGAAGGAAAATACTTTGTATTTTGTCGTTCTAACTGAATGCGCAATACATTTGCTACATCGCACCATTGGAGTGTTTCATCAATATTATGTGAAATATGTACACCAAGCTTTTCTATATGCTTTGGAATTAAAGTAGATGGTCCGCATAAAGTTACGTCGGCACCTAATTTCTTCAGACAAAAAATATTGGACAATGCGACTCGTGAGTGCATAATATCACCTATGATAGCAATCTTCTTCCCTTTCAAATCACCCATTTTTTCCTGCATGGAATAGGCGTCCAGTAAAGCCTGAGTCGGATGTTCATGTGTACCATCACCGGCATTTACAATATGTGCATCAATTCTTTCCGATAAATAATGTGCTGCTCCCGGGCTTGCATGCCGCATCACAATCATATCTACTTTCATAGATAAGATATTGTTTACGGTATCCAACAATGTTTCTCCTTTTTTTACAGATGAGGAGGAGGAGGAGAAGTTAATAATATCTGCTGACAATCGTTTTTGTGCAAGTTCAAATGAGATACGGGTACGGGTGGAATTTTCAAAAAATAAATTTGCAATAGTAATATCTCTGAGTGTTGGAACTTTTTTTATCGGACGATTGATAATAGCTTTAAACTGCGTAGCTGTTTGTAAAATCAACTGAATATCATCCACTGTTAAATGCTCAATTCCGATAACGTGTTTTGAACTTAGTTGACTCATTTTTTTAGTGGTAAGTATTAAATCGTTAGTTATAGATATTTACTACAACTTTCGACTGATATTATCAATTATTTTCTTTTATAAACACTACTTTGTTTGTTTCATTATCATTCATTGCCCATTGCACTTCTACATCTACTTTCTCTATAGTATCTACCACATCTCCAACAAAATCAGGCTGTATTGGCAATTCACGATTAAAACGTCTGTCAATTAACACTAACAATTCTATTTTCAATGGTCTTCCAAAAGAAAGTAATGCATCCATAGCAGCGCGAATAGTTCTGCCGGTGTACAATACATCATCAATCAGCAAAACATTTTTTTCTTCTATATGAAAGTCAATTTCCGTGACTTTTGCATTGAGGGATTTTCCTCTGCGAAAATCATCACGGTGAAATGTAGTATCAATTTTTCCGAACGGAATATCGTTGCCGGTTAATTCCAGTATTTTTTGATGTACCTTCTCTGCCAACAAAACTCCTCTTGGCTGGACACCAATAATAACTGTATTTTGAAAATTAATGGATTCGATAACTTCTCTGCTCAACCGCTCTATTGTCAGTTGGATTTGATTGCCGTTTAATAGTATAGTATCCGACATTGGCTCAAATTTACAAAAAATAATTTGAAAGGTTTATTTTTATTACATTTGATTAATAAAAACATTGATTATGCCAGGTATAAGTATTGTTTTTGCCTTCATTGCAGGATTGTTTCATGTTCTTTTCTTTTTGATGGAAAGTGTTTTCTGGATGAACCCGAAAGTGCATAAAAGCTTTGGGATAAAAACAATGGAAGAAGCAAGTCAATTTAAATTATCCTTTTTTAATCAGGGGTTTTACAATTTATTCTTAGCAATTGGCATTTTTACCGGTTATTTCTTTTTGAATAGTGAATATGTTGTTGCAGGAAAAATACTTATTTTATTTTGCTGCGCCAGTATGCTTGGTGCATCAATTGTATTGCTGGTTTCAAAACCAAAAATGTTACGAGGTGTCTTTATTCAAGGTTTAGCTCCTTTGATAGCAATCTTAAGCTGGTGGTTTTTTAAAAAATAATCCGAAGTAAAATGAGAACACTGCCTTACTTTTGGCTCCTGATTTTATTCTTTCTATTGACATCGTTCAATAGAAAAAGTATTAAAATAAATTACAGGGAGATTGAAGAAGGTGATATCATTAATCTTTATGATGCTTTTGGAAAGGATACTACATTAAAAAAAGATTTTGGATTTTCATGTATCACCAAATATCATGGTAAAATAATTCTGTTTGATGCAGGAAGCAATGCTGCTATTTTTAAATACAATACGACTAAACTTGGAATTGATTTAAAGAAAGTAGATTTAGTTATTATCTCACACGGGCATTTTGATCATTTAAATGGATTGGATTATTTATTACAACAAAATCCGAAAGTAAAAATATATTTTCCTTATGATATTTTTTGGGGCGCACCGGTTCCTTTCGATGCTACCGGACAAGAGCCACAAATTAAAGACTCTTTACCTGAGTACATGCAGTATTTCAATGGTTCCAATACTAAGTTTACAATTAATCAATCCGGTAGATTCTGGAATGCTAACATAGAATTTGTAAAAGCATCTGCAGAAATACTACCAGGGTTAAACTTAATTGCTACTAATTCAGCATACTTAGGTTATTTTTCATGTTATCCCAATAAAAGTTATGTTGATGGACAATTTGAACAAAAAGGAGATGCATGTAAAAATACCAATCTGCCGGAATTATCACTTTCTATGAAAGTCGATAAAGGACAGGTTGTAATTGTTGGTTGCTCACACACGGGCATTGAAAATATCATTCAACAAGCTAAAACATTTACAAAAGATAAGATTGAATTAGTATATGGCGGATTTCATCTGCTTCCTTTTGACAGAATGCAAACTGTACAACTTATCAATATTTTAAAGAATGATTTACAAATACATCGAGTAGCACCTGCGCATTGTACCGGCCATCTTGCTTTCCGGTTATTGAAAAACATATATGCAGATGATTACTTATATGCAGGTTTGGGTGAAACCATTTCTTTTAAATAACAACCCGTTTTTATTACTTGAGAACAGTTACTGAGCCCTTCTTAAATAAATCTTTTCCATTGTAACAGGTAAAACTAACTACATATACATATGAGTCTGATTGTACTGATATCCCCTTAAATGTGCCATCCCAGCAATTCAATTCATTTGTTGTATTAAATACTATCTCTCCCCACCTGTTAAATACAGTCATCCTGAAATTAGTCAGCTTTGGTGGCGAAATGATTCCAAAGCAATCATTGACGCCATCATTATTCGGAGAAAAAGCAGAAGGAATATAAATAAATTCATTGCTGCAATCATTCACCAATTTTATCAATATACTATCTGAATTACTGCAATTATGGTTGTCTCTAACCAACACCGTAAATAATGTTGACGCTTTAATTTGAGCTGTAGGATTTTTGATAGTATCAACATTTACTTCACTGGCTGGTGACCAATTATAGGTTAATACAGGAGACGAAATTGATACATTTAGTTGTACCTGTTGATCAAATTTCGCTAATGTAATATCTGAAATTGCGTTTATTACCGGTAATGGATGAACAGTCAATGCTAAAGTTACAGTACTGTCACATCCATCAGCTGATGGTAGATTTACTCTAAAATTTCCATTGGTTGAAAATAATTGATTACCAATTGTCACATTTTCACCCTGACATATTTCACGACTGATGTTTGTTATTTTATTTGGAATAATAATAACCGTTGAAGTTGCAGAACCTGTACATCCACTTGTGGTGCCTGTGACTGTGTATGTCGTAGTAGTGGTTAAAGCCGGTGTCATTGGATTGGAGATTGCAGCTAAACCTCCTGTCCATGTATAAGTTGTTGCGCCACTCGCACTTAAACTTGCCGGCTGATTACTACAAATACTCGGACTGTTCACCGTTACTGTTGGATTCTGTTTCACCGTTATCGTTGCTACTGCTGTGCCTGTACATCCACTTGTGGTGCCTGTGACTGTGTAGGTTGTTGTAGTCGTTAAAGCCGGTGTCGTTGGATCGGAGATTGATGCCAAGCCTCCTGTCCATGTATAACTTGTTGCTCCAGATGCAGTTAGTTGTGTTGAATTTCCCTGGCAAATCGTTGGTGAATTTACTGATACATTTAAACCGGAACTTACTGTTACCGTTGCTACTGCTGTGCCTGTACATCCACTTGTGGTGCCTGTGACTGTATAGGTTGTGGTAGTAGTTAAAGACGGTGTCGTTGGATTGGATATAGCAGCCAAGCCTCCTGTCCATGTGTAACTTGTTGCTCCGCTCGCACTTAAACTCGCTGTTTGATTATTACAGATACTCGGACTGTTCACCGTTACCGTTGGATTCGGTTTAACTGTTACCGTCGCTACTGCTGTGCCTGTACATCCGTTTGTGGTGCCTGTAACTGTGTAGGTTGTTGTAGTTGTTAAAACCGGTGTTGTTGGATTGGATATAGCTGCTAAACCTCCTGTCCATGTATAACTTGTTGCTCCGGATGCAGTCAGCTGTGTTGAATTTCCTTGGCAAATCGTTGGTGAATTTACTGATAGAATTAAACCTGAACTTACTGTTACCGTTGCTACCGCTGTGCCAGTACATCCACTTGTCGTGCCTGTGACTGTATAGGTTGTGGTAGTCGTCAAAGCCGGTGTTATTGGATTGGAGATTGCAGCTAAACCTCCTGTCCATGTGTAGGTCGTCGCTCCAGATGCAGTTAGTTGTGTTGAATTTCCTTGGCAAATCGTCGGTGAATTTACTGATACAATTAAACCTGAACTTACTGTTACCGTTGCTACCGCTGTGCCAGTACATCCACTTGTGGTACCTGTGACTGTATAGGTTGTTGTAGTCGTCAAAGCCGGTGTTATTGGATTGGAGATTGCAACTAAACCTCCTGTCCATGTGTAACTTGTTGCTCCACTCGCACTTAAACTCGCTGTTTGATTGTTACAGATACTCGGACTGTTCACCGTTACCGTTGGATTCGGTTTAACTGTTACCGTCGCTACTGCTGTGCCTGTACATCCACTTGTGGTGCCTGTGACTGTATAGGTTGTGGTAGTAGTTAAAGACGGTGTCGTTGGATTGGATATAGCAGCCAAGCCTCCTGTCCATGTGTAACTTGTTGCTCCGCTCGCACTTAAACTCGCTGTTTGATTATTACAGATACTCGGACTGTTCACCGTTACCGTTGGATTCGGTTTAACTGTTACCG
>DAORIK010000007.1:0-6969 GCA_035438465.1 Chitinophagales bacterium
ACAGGAAATAGCATCAATCAGGTATTGACGTATAATGGAAATACAAAGGATAGTGTCACGTATACTGCTATCTCTGACGATGCCGGGTGTATAAAGACGCAAAGCGTAAAAGTAGTAGTGAATGCAGCTGTTCAACCTCAAATTTCTGGAAACTTAGTTATTTGTAATAACGGTTCAGTTAAGTTATCTGTACAAGGACAATTTGATTCTTTAAGATGGAATACAGGGCAAACAGCAAATTCAATTGATGCTATACAAGCCGGACCATATAGTGTAACAGCTTATAAAAATGGTTGCTCCGGATCTGCAAATGTAGATGTAACAAATACAAATGTAAATATATCTATCTCCGGAAATACAGAAGTCTGTAATAGCAGCAGTGTGACACTGGTGGCGAATGGTACCTTTGATTCCATAAGATGGAGCAACGGCATATCAGGAAGCCAGATTACTGTTAGTACTCCCGGCTCTTATTCAGCGACAGGATATTTGAATGGATGTAGTGCTGTTACAACCCAACGTGTTACAGAATGCCAGTCACAGGACTGCAATCCTGATATCATCGGAAACAGAGTTTTCTGTGATGGTGATTCTATTACACTAGATGCCGGAAGCGGATTTACAACTTATTCATGGAATACAGGTGCATCTTCACAAACGATAACAGTAAAAGAACCCGGAAAATATGTAGTTTCTGTAACAGGACAAAATAGTTGTACAGGAAAAGATTCTGTACAGGTTAATACCAATCCAATCCCACAGGTTTCTATCTCAGGTGATTTGACATTCTGTATTAATTCACAAACTGATTTAACAGCTAATGCAGATGCTGACTCTTTGCGATGGAGTACGAATGAAACTACTGCCACTATTTCTGTTTCACAAGCGCAAAGCTATTCAGTAACTGTGTATAAGAATGGTTGTTCTACATCAGCATCTGTGCAAGTGTCATCATTAAACCCACCTTCAACATTTAATCTTGGAAATGATACAGCATTCTGTGGAAATTTCACTAAAATATTATCTACCGGAAATCAAACAACAGTTTGGAGTACTGATGAAACCGGTGCACAAATTTCTATTTCAGATGGAGGTACTTATATCGCGACCATCAGCAATGATTGTGGCAGTGTTTCAGACACTATTGTCATATTAAAGAATGAATTGCCCGTGGTAAATATTGGTAATGATACTGCTATCTGTGATGCTGAAATACAATTGACCGTTTCAGGTCAGTTTCGCTCTGTGCTGTGGAGTACGGGTGAGGAAACATCCTCTATAACGGTATCAGATGAGGGGACTTACTCTGTGACTGTTTCAGATGGTAATTGTTCGAATAGTGATGCCATTACAATTACTTCCAACTGTTTTAATGATCTTTGGATTCCAAATGCCTTCACACCAAACGGTGATGGTGTAAACGATGTATTCTTAGTGAGAGGAAACCCTAGAAATACGACCATTGAAAGATTTGTGATTTATAATCGCTGGGGAAATAAGGTTTTTGAAGCTAACAACATATTGCCAAGTGATGTTGCGGCAGGTTGGGATGGAAAATACAAAGGAGAGTCTTCACCTTTTGAAGTGTATGGCTATGAAGTCATTGCCAGATTCACAAATGGCGAGAAAAAGACATTAAAAGGCAACGTTACCTTGTTAAAATAGTAAAATATCCTTGCCGTAAAAGGATATAGTATGCATTAATTTTACATGCTGAAATAATTGTATGAAGAATAATTTTTTGTCGGTTTTTATTTTTATGTCTGTTTGTAGCTCATTTGCACAGACTATTCAGTTAGCGAGTGTTTCATCGGATGTTTTTTGCTCTACAGGAAAAGACACCATGAGATTTTCTCTGAATTATACTAATATTCCTCAAAACAGCAATATTGTATTTTATCAATCTACTAATCCTGCATTTAATCCATATGCCGGACAAGGTGATAGTATTGGTTTTATTAATGTAGGTGCAAATACTTCAGGTGGTGGTGGTCAGGTAACTACAACGTGTCCTGAAATTTTAGGAATCTTTATTGATGCATGCGACCAGGGGGGCACCCTAAGAGAAGTGGATAATGAGTACATGGTAATTACATCAGGTAACGTCGGCTTTAACGTTAGTGATTTAAAAATTCAATTGCCTAATACATCTATTAATGTGAGTGGTTGCCCGTTCCAAACACCATCTGCTGCTACTATGACACAATTAAGAAATGGTACCTGTGATGGAACAACCTTACTCGCAGCGGGTCAGTCAGATTTCATTCCGGCGAATGCGATTGTAATTATCTTTACAGGAAGAGGACCTTTGTATAACTATAATTTCAGCAGCTATTGCAGCAGCGGGCAACCGATTTATATCTTACAAAATTCATGCTCACCGGGAACGGCTAATTTCGTGAATAATGCACCATCTGCTTGTTCTGGTGGTCCAACCTATAGAACTACATCTATAACTGTTTTAGGTTGTAATGACAGATTAACCTATGCACCTTGTACATTACCGCCTTTTAATGCAGGAAACCCGAATGCAGATGATGGTAACTATGTGATACACTTACCCAACACAGATACATCATCTATAACAAATGGCGGAATCAGAAATAATGCAGCGGATAAATGTAACGGATTGCGTTTCGATTCTATTTCAGGAGCAACAATTATTAAATATCCTATACCAAATGACGGCGGTGCAAACCCTGCAACTAATTTTTGCAATACAGGCTATCATTATATAAAAGCGATTACACATCCGAATGGAAGTCAGCCAGTATCTAATGCAGTACAGTTTAAATTAGTTTGTATTGATTTGACAGCAACCACACCAAATGGTACCATTTGTTCAGGGCAAAATGCCGTTGTCAATAACAGCAGCACAGATGCAAATGCAACTTTAACCTGGACTGTTTCAGGCGGAGCAAGTATTACCAGAGAATCAGCGGGAAGCGGAAATCAAATTAACCAGACACTTACCAATACTTCATTGGTAAAAGACAGTGTGTTGTATACTATTACCGCTGCAGATGCAACATGTTCTATTAACAAACAAGTTAAAGTAGTAGTAAATCCTGCTCCTGTGCCCTTTAATTTAGGCAATGATACAGCCTATTGCGGTCCATTTACACGTACATTATCCACAGGAAATCCGACTACTGTGTGGAGTACAGGCTTTACAGGAACACAGATAACTGTTAATTCAGGAGGTACTTATAAAGCTACTATTACAGGTCCGTGTGGTACAGTAACAGATTCTATTATTATTACACAAAATAATACACAGCCACCGATTAATCTTGGTAATGATACATCCTATTGTGGTAGTTTTTCGCGCGTTCTTTCAACCGGAAATGCGGCAACTGTATGGACGAATAATATCGGAAATCCAACGGTAACCGCATCGCAGATTACCGTAACACAGCCGGGTACCTATACCGCAACTATTACCAGTGCCTGCGGTAACGCAACAGATGCGATTACTATTTCACAATCACCGGGAATTGCGTTTGATTTTGGTGCACCTTCTACTACAGTTTGTACAGGTGGAAATATTACGTTGGATGCAAGTACTGCTTACGATAGTTATTTATGGAATACAGGTGCCATTACACATGATATTTTAATTACACTTCCCGGTAAATACTGGGTAGACGTTTTTAAAAACGGCTGTAAAGGCTCGGATACGATTTTGGTAACAGAAATCAGTAAAGAAACTAAACCAAATTTAGGTCCTGATATTAGTTTATGTAGTCCATTCTCTCAACCATTATCTACCGGAAAAGCAAATACAACCTGGTATTTGAATAATGGACAGATAAACATCGGAGCATCCATTAATGCGACGCAATTCGGTACCTATATAGCTAAAGTTTCTAATAGTTGCGGTGATGTTTCTGATACCATTGTGATTACACAAACAAATTCACAACCACCTATTAATTTAGGTAATGATACTTCTTTCTGCGGTTCTTTTTCCTATCTTTTGTCTACAGGAAACCCTGCTACTGTATGGACAAATAATGTAGGTGTTCCATCTGTAACGGCATCACAAATTACGGTAACGCAAGCAGGTACTTATACGGCAACTATTACAGGAGGTTGCGGTAATGCGAGTGATGCGATTACGATTAATCAGTCTGCAGGAATTACGTTTGATTTTGGCTCACCAACTACAACGGTTTGTGCGGGCGGAAATATTACTTTAGATGCAAGTACAGCATATGATAGTTATTTATGGAATACAGGAGCTGTAACACATGATATCTTGATTACACAACCAGGCAAGTATTGGGTGGATGTATTTAAGAATGGCTGTAAAGGATCTGATACTATTCAGGCTATTGAAATAAATCAGCCGGTAAAACCCGTATTAGGAGCAGATACTTCTTTTTGCGGGCAGTTCTCTAAAGTATTATCAAATGGAAGTGTACCCGCAGACTGGTTAAGAAACGGTGCATTCATTATTACGTCAACATCCATTACAGCAACACAAACCGGTACCTATATTGCAAAAGTTTCAAATAGTTGCGGCAGCGTTGCCGATACGATAGTAATTTCCGGTGCCAATGCATTTAATGTGAATCTGGGAAGAGATACTATAATATGTGATGGAAAGACACTTACTATAAATGCATCAACTCCCGGTATTAATATTAGCTATAACTGGAACACAGGCGAGCAGACACCAACGATTACAGTCAATCAGTTTGGTCAATATATAGTGGATGTTTCCAATGGAAACTGCACGGTGAGCGATACCATTCTGGTAGATGTATTGGATCTTCCTGTTATAGCTTCCTTAGGCAATGACACATTCTTTTGTGGTAATTTTTCATTTCCGTTATTTACCGGTGATGCCGGAACTATCTGGAGTACCGGTGCAACAGGACCATTAATTGACATTACACAAGGAGGAACATATATTGCAGAAAATAAAAACGTATGCGGCAGTGCAAAAGATACTATTGTGATTAGGCAGTTTGCATTGCCTGCTGTAAATCTGGGAAGAGATACAACGGTGTGTGACAGCATAGTGCTGAATGTTGGCAATGGGAATTTTACTTCTATTTTATGGAATACAGGAGATACTACTAAATCGATTGTGGCAGCATCTTCGGCCGTATTTTCTGTAAAAGTTACCAATGCAAATTGTACTAATGCAGACTCTGTACGAATTAATAAAGAATGTTTTTATGAGGTGTACCTGCCTACAGCTTTTTCACCAAACGGAGATAATATAAATGATGTGCTGGTACCTTTATCTCCTGTAGTTGGAATGAAGGTGCTTGAGTTTGCTGTCTTTAACCGCTGGGGTGAAAAAGTATTTGAAAGTAAAGATTTTGTGCCTGGGGATGTCAGCAATGGCTGGAAAGGAACGTACAAAGGGGAAAACTGCCAGGTAGACCATTATGTATATTACTTCACTGTAAAAATGCCCGATGATAAAGTAAAAACGTATAAAGGCACGTTTGCGTTGCTGAGATAATTCTGGTAAATGCTTATAGAATTAATTTAGCTATTACATAAACGTTATTTGCTCAAGGTTAAAAAACGCAGATGGTTTAGTTTATCGGTTGGTGTCTCACCAACTGAAATCATAAAAATTATAAACTTATATAACAATGTGACCTGCCAGTGGCAGAGTTTTATTCATCAGAAGATTTGCTGCCGTGCTGATATTCCAGAATGTCGCCAGGCTGGCAGTTTAACGCATTACAAATGGCTTCCAACGTACTGAACCGAATAGCTTTTGCTTTTCCTGTTTTTAATATCGAAAGATTAGACAAAGTCAAATCCACTTTTTCAGACAGTTCATTTAAAGACATTTTTCTTTTTGCCATCATCACATCTAAATTTACAATTATAGGCATAGCTTAAATGGTTAATTCGTTTTCAGATTGCAGTTCTATTCCTTTGTTGAATATCTGTGCAATTATATAAATAATGGCTGCCATCATCAAAAAAGCCGGCACATCATTCCAGTGTTTTTCTACATGACTAACTTCATAGCCTGACTGTATAAGTGTCTTCGTATAAAGATGTGCAATGATGCTGACAATGGCAATAGTAAACGTTTCATAACTTATTTTTTCTATCAATTTGGCAATCTCCGCATCGAATGGTTTTACTAAATTTAATTTCAGGAAGATTTTTATAACCAGGTAAAATAAATAAGCCCTCATCAGAGACAGAGCAATAATAAAACTCATGATTCCGATATAATGACCTAATTGCTTTTCCTGCATTTCAGCAAGGATAATATCTTTAAAATAGTGAGGTTTAATAAAGGAAAAAATAAACCGGAAGAGATAAGCACCTGAGTCAATACAAAGACCAATAAACACCATCCAGGATATTACTTCCAGTGCTTTTAATATAAAATCATAATTCTTTTGCATAATCTATTATCTTAATTACAATGCAAATATCAGTAAATATTTATTGAAAAACAATAAAAAAGTGATTTTTAACAATAAAAATTTCATTTCAATAATGATGTCATTGATAATCAGAGAATTAGTAAAATTCTTCTCGCGCGAGATTCCTGTTTTCATAGAACTTATCTATGAATAGAAATTGCTTAAATAAATGATCCGGTCAGAGACCGGTAGATTTAGCAGACACGAGTCATCCTGTGGAAGACTCGCGCCAGGATTGATATTGATATTCAATTAAATAAATAATTGAAATTTGAATCAAATGTCATAAAAAAATGCAAAATTGTGCCATAAATAAAAAAGCCACCGGTTTCCCGATGGCTTTTTATTTCAGTCTAAGTACTAAGTACTAAATACTAATTAATTACTCCTCTTACTTCACTTCTTCCACTACCTCTGCGTCCTGAACATCTTCTGTACTGTTACTGTTTGCATTCTGGTCAGCACCACCTTCTTGTTGTGGCCCGCCTTGTTGAGATGCATTGTACATATCCTGAGAAGCTGCCTGCCATGCATTATTCAATTCTGTAAGTGC
>DAORIK010000007.1:7069-9497 GCA_035438465.1 Chitinophagales bacterium
ATATTTTGCTCTTTTCCGGTGCCTTTGTCTTTTGCCGTTACACTTAAGATACCATTCGCGTCAATATCAAAGGTTACTTCGATTTGAGGAACACCACGCGGTGCCGGCGGAATGCTGTCTAAGTGGAAACGTCCTAAACTTTTGTTGTCTTTCGCCATTGGTCTTTCTCCCTGCAATACATTCAACTCCACTGATGGCTGGTTGTCGGATGCGGTAGAGAACACTTCTGATTTTTTAGAAGGAATAGTGGTGTTTGCTTCAATTAATTTGGTAAACACGCCACCGTATGTTTCGATTCCTAAAGATAAAGGAGTTACGTCTAACAACAACACATCTTTTACGTCGCCTGTTAATACGCCACCTTGAATGGCAGCACCAATAGCCACTACTTCATCCGGGTTAACACCTTTAGAAGGTTTTTTGCCGAAGAATTTTTCTACTACTTCCTGAATTTTTGGAATACGGGTAGAGCCACCCACTAAAATTACTTCATCAATCTGAGAAGCAGATAAGTTGGCATCTTTCAAGGCTTTTCTGCATGGCTCCAATGTACGTTCTACCAATGCTTCGGATAACTGGTCGAATTTTGCACGCGATAATTTTTTCACTAAGTGTTTTGGAACGCCATCTACCGCAGTGATATATGGCAAGTTGATTTCTGTTTCAGTAGAAGAAGACAATTCGATTTTCGCTTTTTCCGCGGCTTCTTTCAAACGTTGTAAGGCCATCGGGTCTTTACGCAAATCTATTCTTTCATCATTCTGGAATTCTGAAGCCAGCCAGTCTATAATTACCTGGTCGAAATCATCACCACCTAAGTGTACGTCACCGTTGGTTGATTTTACTTCAAACACACCATCGCCTAATTCCAAAACGGATACGTCGAATGTACCGCCACCTAAGTCGTACACGGCAATTTTCATGTCTTTTCCGCCTTTGTCTAAGCCATAAGCCAGAGCCGCAGCTGTAGGTTCGTTGATGATACGTTTTACATCTAAGCCGGCAATTAAACCTGCTTCTTTGGTAGCCTGACGTTCAGAGTCGTTAAAGTAAGCCGGAACGGTAATAACCGCTTCTGTTACTGTCTGACCTAAATAGTCTTCTGCCATTTTTTTACATTTCTGCAAGATGATAGCAGAAATTTCCTGAGGTGTGTACAATCTGTCATGTAAACGAACACGAACAGTATCATTGTCACCTTTTTCTACGTTATATGAAACGTATTTTTGTTCCTGAGCGGTGTCGCTGTAATGCTTTCCCATAAAACGTTTGATAGACGAAACCGTATTTGTCGGATTCGTAATTGCCTGACGTTTTGCAGGAGCACCTACTTTGCGCTCGCCATTTTCTAAAAAGCCAACGATGGAAGGCAGGGTTCTCTGTCCTTCATCAGTTGTAATTACAACCGGTTCACTGCCTTCCATTACGGCTACGCAGGAGTTGGTTGTACCTAAGTCGATTCCTATTATTTTTCCCATGTTGTTAATTTTCTAATTTATTGATTTAACACTAAATGACAACTTATGTGCCAAGGGAAAATGTATGACAAAATGACGGGATTTCTTGTGTATAAAACGTAACTTATTGTATTTGTGATTTATAGGTTGTTTTATATATCTTACAACAGATTAAGATAAACTATATGATACTGATACTGCTCTTTATAATAATACCGGCAATTACACTAATTCTTGCCGTAATAGCTGATAAAAAGAAAGCAAAATTTTTCTTTGGTATGCGTCCTGATGAATCCATTTCTGCAAGCGTGGGTAGTGCACTTTATTATACAGAAGATAAACGGATTGCAACTACCGGAATTTTATATATTACTAATCACAGACTCATTTTTTTCAGATATAAATATAAATTCTTAGGGTTTATTCCATTTTTCGGTTCTGTGCTGGAGGCTCTTTTTATTGATAAAAATATAGTATTTGAGATTCCCGTTACACATGTGCTTACTTATCAAATTAAGAAAATCAAGTATGTGAATCAGAACGAAACAGTACTGGATTGTTTTTGTGAAACTACCCTAATCACAAAAACTGCAGGTGTATACAAGTTAAATATTCCAATGTCTCATTTAGAATATGATGCGGAGAAGCCGGAGTTGCTTACACATTTGGATTTAATGCTTTTAAGAAAATAAATTTCACACTAATTTCTTCAGAAAGAATGTTCCGAACGGAATGAGGGATAACAGAAATGCATAGGAAGCATTTTCAGTAGTTAATAATTTCTTGCGTAGCATAAGGAAGATAGTAATCATAAATGCCACAAACAATGCTCCATGAATTGAGCCTGCAATGCGAACTGCCATAGGCATATCTGCCATATATTTTAGTGGCATGGCTATAAATAATAAGGCTAAATAGCTATACCCTTCTAATTTTCCGATTTGTAAAAAACGTTGTGTAAGTGATGCGTT
>DAORIK010000007.1:9597-33619 GCA_035438465.1 Chitinophagales bacterium
AGCTATACCCTTCTAATTTTCCGATTTGTAAAAAACGTTGTGTAAGTGATGCGTTTGTATCAGTTTCAGATTCCATAATAATGTAAATTTAGGTAGTTGTATAATTTGGCAACATAACCTATTTACAATAGGCAGTTTGTTTTATAAAAATGGTATCAATTGTTTGCATATTGCCATTCATTTCATTTAAATAATGACACCAATCTGTACGGTCAGTTTTAAGATTCCATGTAGGATAAGTTAATTCGTAGGATGTTGTGTCAGAACTTGTAATTGTATCAAACCTCAATACACAATCAATGCAACCATCTTTACCATGATTTAACTCTTTACCGTATTTTTCGCAAGCAAAAATTACTAATATAGAAACCGCAATTATAGTTTTTTTTATATACATTTTTAAATCAATAAGTTATTATTCTTTCACGGTAATGAAAATATCGCCACAGTTAGCCACATTTTTAAACGTTAGAATTCCCTGAATACTATCGTTTGGCTGAATGACTTTATTTGTCAAATCTAGCATTTGTAAATCATGTAACATTTTTTTATTGGCTTTGAATGCAATTCCATAATTGGCAGCAGCAATTGGTAAACCAAATGGTAGCGGAATATATTGTTTTCCCTTTTTTATAAATTTCCTTGGATTATCTGGTTTATTATATTGTATTAATGTTGCCGGATCTTTATAAACTGCAGGTTTTGGATAAACTGCAAAACCTGCTGAGTATAACCAATATAATTCGGCTTTCTGTTTTACAGTATTGTAATATTCATCCATTTTTACAGGCATTATAGGAACGGAAGCACCACAAGAGAATTGTAAATCGTTTATATTTATCGGCAACTCTGATTTATTGACAATTTTGAAAGCCATTAAACTCACATTCTTTTTCTGTTCTTTTTTCGCATAAAAGAAGTTTTTCATGTTATACATTACTCCTTGCCGAACAGAGTAGCTGATTTTATTTTCTGTTCTGTAATCTTTAAAAGGAATGGATGACATATTTATTTTCCGGTACGGTCGAGCGCAACTTGAAATAAGTAGAATAACAATAAAAAGATAAAGTACAGTGGTTCGCATTGCGAGTATTTATGTAAATGTAAGAAAAAAAGTTGGTTAAACGACGAATTTAGCGAATGGAGAGTGCTTCAACGGTATTTCCCAGTTGGTTTCAAACTCTTTTCTGGTAGCAACTAAATTATTAAAAATGATAGTATCCTCTTTTATTTTACCGCTTTCAAGCATTTCGTTTAATTGATTGAAAGGGAAACTTCCCACCAGATCGTTCGTAATCTTATAACACACTTTCATTCTGTCAAAGAAATTAATATCGTATGCCTGTTCCAGTTCCCGAATCAATTTTACAGAAGAATCTATAGAACACCCGCTTACATCGCATTTACTTTCATCAGCCATCAGCACTAAAAAACGACGATAATACAATGAGCCATAACCATGCACATCGCGTGAGTGCGATTGCCATCTGTCTACAAAATTTTCTAAAATATCACTGATTTCCCACACTTCATCCTGCGTGAAACTTCTGTTCGCCTGGTAAATCCAGACTTTCGCATCTTCGGGTAATATGTGGTAGGGTGTTAGCATTTTTGATTAACGATTTACAATGTACGATTAACGATTAATATTAAGATTGATATTCAAATACTGGAAATAATTGGTAATTGTTAATCGTACATCGTTAATTAATAAGAATTCGCCTGCGCAACTAATTCTGCTATATCAACAACTTTGATGTCATCTTGTTTATTTTCGCCTTTCACACCGTCTGTAATCATAGTGTTGCAGAATGGGCAAGCTACGGCAATTACATCCGGATAAACTTCCATTAATTGTTCAGTACGCTGAACATTGATACGTTTATTTCCCGGCTCGTCTTCCTTAAACATTTGCGCACCGCCGGCACCACAGCACAAACCGGTTGTTCTGCATTTATTAATTTCTACCAAATCAGCATCCAGTGCTTCAATCACGGAACGTGGTGCTTCATAAATTTCATTGGCTCTTCCTAAATAGCAGGAATCATGATAGGTGATACGTTTTCCTTTGAATACACCGCCTTCTACTTTTAATTTTCCTGAATTAATCAGTTCCTGCAAATAAGTAGAGTGATGCACTACTTCATAATTGCCTCCCAGTGCGGGGTATTCATTTTTGATGGTATTGAAACAATGCGGGCAAGTAGTGACAATTTTTTTGACACCATAATTGTTCATCGTTGCAATATTTTGCTGTGCAAGCATTTGAAAAACGAATTCATTTCCTGCACGACGAGCAGGGTCGCCGGTACAAGCTTCCTCTGTTCCAAGAACAGCAAAATTAATTCCAAGCTGATTTAATATTTTTGTAAATGCGATAGTGACGCGCTGTGCTCGCTGGTCGAAACTGCCTGCGCAACCCACCCAAAATACTACATCTGGTGTTTTGCCTTCGGCAACTAAATCGGACATTACAGGTACTTTATATGTCATAATTTTTGAATTATTGAGTTGTTGAATGATTGAATTTTGATAAACCGGCTTTTTTCTTGGAGGCGGCCATTATTTTTAAAATTTCATTTGCCTCTGCTAATAGTTGATCTGTTTCATTTGAATCATCTAAATTTATTTCTTTAATAATTTCTAACCAAAAAACAGTTTCATCAGCTTCTTCTACAACGATACAAATTTTAGAATAAAATTCTGCATCTGACCTAGCCCTACATAATGCTCTGTAATTTGCAGCTATTGATGTCGAAGAACGCAATAATTGTCTGCCAATCACTTTGGCTTCTTCTGTCTTTGGTAATTTTTTATAATATAGAATTACAGAAATTGCGAGTTTTTTTGTCCTAGCTTTTAATTCTTCTGCAAAATCAACAATATTCGACATATTCTATAATTCAACAATTCAACAACTCTATAATTAATTTAATTCTTCCGTCCAGTTCAATCTGTCACTTGGTGAAAACTGCCACGGAGCCTGATTGTTTTCCATATTTGCAAAAACGTTATTCCATTCTGCCGGAGAATCAGATTGCTCCATGATTAAGTTTCTTCGTAATTCAAGAATAATACTTAAAGGTGAAATATTCACAGGACATTCTTCTACACAGGCATTGCAAGTGGTACATGCACGCAATTCTTCTCCGGTAATATAATCGCCTAACAAAGATTTATTGTCAGCAAAATCCGGTCCGTGCTCTTTTTTTCCTTTAGAAATTTCTTCCATTCTATCGCGCGTATCCATCATTATCTTACGAGGAGATAATTTTTTTCCGGTTTGGTTGGCAGGACATGCTGCAGTACAACGTCCGCATTCAGTACACGTGTATGCATCCAGCAGACTTTTCCAGGATAAATCATATACATCTTTAGCTCCAAATTTTATTTCTCCGTCGGTTGCAGGTACTACAAAACTTGGATCTAACATGGATTGTACTTCATGCTGAATGGCAGGCATGTTGTGAATTTCGCCTTTAGCTTCCGGACGAGTAAAAAATGTATTCGGAAATGCGAGCATGATATGTAAATGTTTGGAATAAGGCAGATACACTAAGAATGTCATTACCATACATAAGTGACCCCACCAGCCAATTTTTTCTATAAAATTTAATAACCCAAACGGCAGGGAATATAATAACTTACCAATCTGGTTACTTAGCATAAAACCATACCCTTCGTTGAATCTTTTTATATGTAAGGCACTGTCAGCACCATTCATCATAAAAATAAATGTGATTAAGATCAATTCAAACGTTAAAATAATAAGTGCATCTTTCCATGCCCAACCTTTTAATTCCGGCATCTGAAAGCGTGCTACTTTAAAGGTTGTTCTTCGAAGTATAAAAACAATCGTTACAAAAAAAGTAAGAAGAGATAATATCTCAATAAAATTGATGGTGAAAATATAAATACCTTCCAGAATAGGAATATTTTCAATTGCATGATAGATGATACGATGAGAACCGGTTAACCCGTCAATAAAGATTTCTATTAATTCAATCTGAGTGATAACAAAGGAGACATAAATAACCAAATGTAATAATGCCGGAAAGGTAAGCTTGAACATCTTCTTTTGGCCTAAGGCAATCAACAACATGCTTTTTATACGAAAGCTAAGTGTAGTATTAATTTGCTCGGGTTTTCCGAGCATAATATTGTCGTAAATTTCTTTGAATTTGCGAAATGCAACAAAGAAAGAAGTACCAACTAAGCCAATAAAAAGAAGAATTTGAACGATTGTGAAGAATCTCATCAGTAATTTATTTGATTTTATTGCGAAAATACACCATTATCTACTTATTTTTAATCGCTTATTTAAAAGAATGTTTAAATAATAACTTATTTAGAAATAATCTAAATTAACTGATATGGTAATTCCTGCAAGTGCACAAAAGATATTAGACGCACAAAAGATAGAACTTAAATTAGACAGAATGGCTTTTCAGGCGTTGGAATTAACATATGGTAATGATGAAGTGGTGATTTTAGGTATAGAACCGGGTGGAGGATTAGATTTAGCAAAAATTATAGCAGGGAAAATTGCGAAATATGATGCAAGTAAAAAGATAGAGTTTTCTTCGATTTATATTAATAAACCGGAACCACTGAAAGAAGAGATGTATTTAAAGGATGCTGTGGATTTAAACAATAAAACGATCTTACTGATTGATGATGTTGCGAACTCAGGCAGAACTTTATTTTATGCCTTGAAACCTTTGACAAAATTTTACCCGAAAAAAATTATTATTGCTATTTTAGTGGACAGAACACATAAAACATTTCCAATAAAAGCAGATATAGTTGGTTTCCCGATTGCAACTACCTTAAATGAGCATATTATTGTACAGATAGACAATAATGTTGCTGAAGGAGCGTATTTATTCTGATTATGGTATAGAATTTGAATGCAGAAATATAGAAACATGAAATATCCATGAATTAGGAGCACAAAAAACAAATGAATATATGGATATTCCTTGTCTGCACAGGCAGGCTTTGTACCATCAAAAACAATAAAAATCAAACCCATGAAAATAAAAATCTTAACCTGTTTATTGTTTACCTCTCTTTTTTTTAATGGACAGGCTCAAATCTTAAAGCCAAGTAGTGAAGAAAAGTTAATTACTGAACGCTTTGAATATATACGCATTATAAAAAAATACATCGGCAATTTATTCTGGAAAAACTTTTCGAATAATGAATTTCCCGGTACGGTAGTTTACTTTACGGATTCCGCATCTTATTTTATCAATCCGCTTCCTGAGATGAAAGATAAAGTAAGTAAATATTCTATCCTTGAAAATGATTACGACTGGAATATCTGGAAACTCAGAATGCCGCTGGATAGTGCAAAATTCGTAATGGAAACACAGTTCCAGTTTGACCCCAAAACAAAAGGATATATTAATTACAGAACACCGGTGCTGTTCTGCAGTTCCCCGGAATTAACAAGAAAAGAAAAAGAAAAAATTAATACCACACAAGAGTGGTCGATAGCTATGATGCATGAATTGTATCACCAGTATCAATATTCCAACGAAGCTATTCTTACCTATGTGTTGCGCTTATATCAGGAAAAAAAGATGATTGACATGGATAGTATGCAGGGAATTTATCTGAGAAATCAGTCGTTCAGAGATACTATAAAAAAAGAAAATGAATTATTGAAACAGGCAGTAGAAGCTGGTTCAATAGAAGAAGAGAAAAAATTATTCTCCCAGTTTTTAAAATTGCGTGCCAAACGGAATTTAGAATATTTCAAGAAACATAAATTCTGGATGAATACACCGGAAAATTTTTGGGAAAAACTGGAAGGTACTTGCTTAATGATGGAAAAGCAGTTAAAGGATAACTTTCAGAATATTTTACCCAACAACTATATTTTGAATAACGATCCGATGTATAACCGCTTATTTGCATTTAATGAAAAACAGAAAGAAGAAATTCAGTTTTACAATGAGTTAGATGATAGCCGGTTTTATGTTGGCACCACCGGTTTTAATATGGTTCAGCTTCTGGAAAAAAACAAAGTACCTTATAAAGATAATTTTTTCAGCTATGCATCATTGCCACTGGATTTGCAATTGAAATATTTTTATAAGATAAAATAAGAAAGTAAATAGTAACGAGTAATTAGTTATTAGGGAAGGAATATTAATATTACTATTTACTTTTATAATACGTAACTAATTACTAATAACTGTTTACTAATCACTAATGAGAAAGCTATTTACCAAAAAAATATTTTTTCGATTTTATATACCGTTGGCAATTACAGCAATAGCCTTTACAATTTATTGTTCTTATGAAGTAGAGAATAATGCGGAAGGTAAGACGTTTGATGATGTTTCGAAAATTCCATACAATAAAGTGGGTTTGTTGTTAGGTACCTGTAAAACAATGAAAGATCATACTACAATTAATCCATTCTGGCAGTATCGCTTAGATGCAGCCTACAATTTATGGAAAGCAAAAAAAATAGACAGAATTCTAATTAGCGGTGATAACGGCTGGCATGGTTACAACGAACCGCAGGATTTTTTGGATGCATTCATTGCATTAGGAGTGCCGGATTCCTGTCTGGTATGTGATTTTGCGGGATTTCGCACGCATGATTCCGTTATCCGTTGCAAAAAAGTTTTTGGTCAAAATAAGGTGACTATTATCTCCCAAAAATTTCATAATGAACGTGCATTGTTTATTGCCAGAAAATATGGACTGGAGGCGGTTGGTTATAACGCAAACGATGTAAGTTTCAGAACCGGATTGTACAATTTTTTCAGAGAGAAAGCTGCGCGTGTTTTACTATTTATGGATTTGTATGTTTTTGATACGCAACCTCATTTTATAGGTAAAAAGATTTCGATTAAGTAAAGAGTACTTAGTACTTAGATTTCTTTTAGGGATTCTTTTTCAGTATCTCCAAGATTTCATCAACATCAGCATCACCGACGTGTAGTTTTGCTTTTTCATAAAATGGTTTTCTGCTTTCGAGGCGTTCATCATAAAAGGCTGATAATGCTTCAGAGGTTAAGTCGGCTATCAGTGGTCGTTTATATTGCCCTTTTAATAAACGCCAGATTACTTTTTCTTTACTGCGATTGAGATAAATAGTCAATCCTTTTTCATTCATCACATCCATATTGTCAAAAAAGCAAGGAGCACCGCCGCCGGTACTGACTACAAGATTTGTGTTCTTGTCTAATTGATTAATAAATTCTTTTTCTTTCTGACGGAAATAGTCTTCTCCTTTTTTTTCAAAGATTTCTTTTACCGTTAAGCCTTCCTGTTCTTCTATGAATTTATCAGCATCAATATATTCGAAACCCAACAATGGTGCTAAGTTTCTTCCGACATAAGATTTGCCGCAACCCATAAAACCAACTAGGAAAATTAGCACGATGTACGATTAACGATTAATAAACGATGAATTATTGCATACTGCATACTTATGACTATTTACTTTCCAATGCGTATTCTCGGATCGAGGAGTGCATATAAAATATCCACTAAGAAATTCATTATAATAAAAACAGATGCAGTAAACAAAACGGTGCCCATTGCCACCGGAAAGTCAAACTTCTGTAATGCATCCACTGCTGTGTAGCCAAGACCCTTGATGTCAAATATTACTTCCACAAAAAATGCACCGGCGAGTAATCCTGCAAACCACCCTGAAATAGCAGTTACAACAGGATTTAAGGCATTGCGCAAAGCGTGTTTAAATAATACTGCATTATTAGCCAGCCCTTTCGCTTTTGCTGTTCTGATATAATCCTGCGACAATACATCTAACATGGTACTGCGTGTTAGCTGAAAAATAATTCCGATAGGGCGTGAGCCTAATGCAATAGCCGGTAAAATGAGGTTTTTAAACATTAATACTTCATTTCCGTAATCATCAATGATGGTTAAACCGCCTGTTTGCTCGAGGCCGGTGTACTGATGTAATACGATTCCGAAAAAATAACCTAATACAATAGCGGAAAAATAAGATGGCACTGAAATGCCAAGCACAGATAATGACATCGCTAAATTATCAAACCATGAGTGTTGTTTAACCGCAGCAATAACACCCAACAAGATACCAATTACACTGGCAATCAACATCGCCGCGAATGCTAAAAGTATAGTCTGTGGTAAAGCACGCTTTAAGATTTCCAGCACATCTTCTTTTGTCTGATAAGAGCGACGAAGATAGGGTGGTTTAATTACTAATGCTTTTTCGTTGTTTACATTAAACAGTTTTTTATAGTGATATCTTTCCTGTGAGGCAGCATCGTTATAATGAACAGCAATGGGTGATAAATCATTCAGATAAAGGGCAAATTGCACATATTTAGGTTTATCCAAACCTAATTCTTTATTGATGGCTTCCACAGATTCCACATCTGCACGTTGTCCTAAAGTTAAACGTGCCGGATCAACCGGCAAGATATTGAAGAGTGCAAAAATTATAAAGATAACGCCAATCAAAACGAGTATACCATAGAAAAATTTATTAAGTATGAATTTGTACATGTCAGCGTTGTTGTAAATTTGAACTGTAAGGTAATTATTTTAACACACTTTTTTTCAGTGCTTCATAAGTGGTTAATTCATGATAATGATATTTACCAACTATAATGCCTTTCTTCAAAATTAATAACCCCGGGTTGGAACGCATGATTGTTTTTAAAGGTGTAGCATCCGTATTGTACACCTGATAAATAAATTCATTCTCTGTTTGATATGGAGTCTGGTATTTAATTTCAAATGCCTCTGCTTCCTCAATCAAACTACCGGTAAGCATGAATACATATCTGTTATCTTTTAGTGCTTCATCTGTAATTTTTTCCAGTTTCTTGTATCCTTCCACACTTGCTTTCTTTATTTCCGGAATAATGATAAAGAAAATATATTCCTCCTCTTCAAACATGGAAGAGGTGTTGTCGCCCCCATTTGCATCTTTGATGGCAAAATCTTTAAGCTTCGGATCATCACCTTTTTGAATCATTACATCTTTTCTGTCTACAAATGTCCAATTGTCGAGGTCTTGTGGCCAGGTGCCTTTGAATTCTTTTACTGTACCGCTCTTTTTATTTTTATAGATAAATGTATTTTCATATTTGTAAGGTTTTGCATTCGGCGGTAATTTCAAACCTTCCGGAATGGAGATCCCTACCTTATAAGGGCGGAAATCTTTTATCGGTTCATAGTAAATATTACGGTAAGCAAATGCAATTGCTGCTATAGTAAGTATAATCAATAAACTACGATTAAGTATTTTTCCAAAAATTTCTTTGATAGATTTTTGACCGAATAAAATAATCAGAATCAATACACTTAAAAATACATCTTTATAGAAAGATTGAATAGGGGCTAATTTTAAAAAATCTCCAAAGCATCCGCAATCTGTTACTTTGCCTGTTTTTGCTGAGTAACCTGTTAAGAAAGTGAAAAACGCAATCAACAAAACTAATAACCAGATGGTTGATTTCTTCCAGGTTCCTAATATTAAAGCAACACCTAAATAGATTTCAAAAATAATCATAAAAAAAGAAACAGCTAATGCATGTTCAGCGGAGAACTTCCATAAGAAAGAGAGGAGAGGTGCAGATTTCTCGAAGATTTCAAAATATTCTTCCATTTTTATGGCAGTTCCTGTCGGGTCAATCGCTTTCACCACTCCGGAAAATACAAACCATACACCAACGAAATAGCGCAGAAAATTAATCGCTAGATTACTCTGTTTAAAAGCAAATTTACCAATGAAAGTAAACACAGCAGCAATAGCAGCAAACATTCCTATAAGAGTAATTAAATCCATAATATCAATAATTAGTAATTAGTGAATAGTGATTAGCAATATTTATTCATTCAGTTTTATTAGAGCAAAAATAGCGTAGTTTACAATATCCATATAATTGGCATCAATACCTTCTGAAATTATAGTTTGTCCTTTATTCTCTTCAATTTGTTTGATACGGTGCAACTTTGATAGAATCAAATCGGTATAAGAACTTATACGCATATCACGCCATGCCTCACCGTAATCATGATTTTTTGCCAGAAATAATTTTTTGATGGTATTATACTGCTCGTCAAACAACAATTCTGCTTCTTCATATTTCAACTCAACAGCATACTCTTTTTTATGTTCAAGGTTTAATTGAATAATTGCAATAATGCCATAATTCACACATCCGATAAATTCAGATTCTATACTGTCACCTACTTTATTTTCACCGGTCTCATCAATGGTGCGGATTCGTTTTGCTTTTATATAAATCTGATCAGTGATAGAGCGGGCACGCAAGATTCTCCAGGAAGTACCATAATCTTTTGTTTTCTTGAGGAAAACATCTTTACATTTAGCAAAAGCGGTTTCGTATTGAGTAATAGTTTTTTCGTTCACAGTAAAAGGTTATTCAGTCGTTAAAAATACATAACTTTAGCTTTCTTTTGATGCTAAATGTTTGTTAATTGGAATTTTTATGCAAATTATTACATTTTTTAAGAAAGAGGAAAAAGTAGCAAAAACATCGATTATTGTAATTCTTTTAGCACTCATCAGATGTCTTGCAGAGATATTCCGTTTACAATCGATTTCAACTACCGCCTTGACAGTAGAAAATGTAAAGCCATTTATTTTGGGTTCTTTGCTGACTGCTGTATCTGTGCTATTAATGATAGTTTTATTTTTTTATAAGAAACATAAATTTATTATAGTTACAGCAATAGTAACAATCATTCTTTTAATAACACTAAAATACAATTACGCGATTTAATAATTATGACACATTTTACACTCAATTGTAAAGGAAAACTTCTGACTATTGATGTCCCTGTTGTTATGGGAATTCTCAATCTGACATCAGATTCTTTTTTTGATGGCGGAAAATATTCTAATGAGGCCGCAATCTTAAACAGGGTGGAACAAATGCTGAACGATGGGGCCACCATTATTGATATCGGAGGAATGTCTACGCGACCAAATGCTGAAATTATTACTGAAGAGGAAGAATTGAAACGTGTTGTAAAATCAATTACGACAATTCATGAATATTTCCCTGATGCAATATTGAGTATAGATACGTTCAGAAGCAAAGTGGCAGAAGAAGCGGTTTTGAATGGCATTTCTGTTATTAATGATATTTCGGGCGGTACGGAGGATGAGCATATCTTTGAAGTTGCTGCAAAATTCAGTTGTCCGTTGATTTTAATGCATAAACAAGGTTCTTTACAAACTATGCATTCAGAAACGGCTTATAATAATATAATAACGGATATTTTAGATTATTTTGCGGTACAAACCGAAAAAGCAAAAAACTTTGGCATAAAAGATGTTATAATAGATGTTGGGTTCGGTTTTTCGAAGACAATGGAGCAAAATTATAGGTTGTTGAAAAATCTGTCCGTTTTCAAGCAATTAAATAAACCAATTTTGGTAGGTTTGTCTCGTAAAAGTATGTTGTGTAAATTATTAAATATAAAACCTGATCTTGCGTTAAATGCTACAACTGCAGTTAATATGACAGCACTTCAGAGCGGAGCTGCTATTTTACGTGTACACGATGTGAAAGAAGCCATGGAATGTGTTAAGATTTATCATCAAATCCAGCTATCATGAAACAAACAGGGATATTGCTGATACTTTTTGTTGTTGTTTATATTTCCTATTCAAATGACAGTATAGTTGGCAAGTGGCGTGGTGTGGTTCTTGGACATGTAGACAACAGAGATTATTTTATTAATGCGGAAATTATAGACAGAAAAAAAGATGAGTATGATATGAAACTGAAAGTCTTCAGTGGTGATTATACCGGAGAATTTTTATTAAAAACTTCATTCAAAGAAGGTAATAAATTGAATATCCAGAAACTGGAAAAAATAAGTGAGTATCCATATCCATATTTGCATATAGAAGATTGTTTTACCGGTTATTTTTTATTGAAAAGAAAACCTAACAATAAAATGGAACTGGATTTATACAGAAATCCTGTTTATCATAAAATTGAAGAGTTTACCAATCTGGATGGCGATGGAAATTTTGTACCGGGTTTTGAATGTTTTACTTCTGTATTGCTGCGTTCTAAATTGTCAGATACAACATTCAATGCGATAGAAATGAAAACGGATTCAGTCATTTCCATCAAAAAGAACCGCTCGGAGGAAGTAGCAAAACGGAAATTAGTCTCTTCTAAGGAATGGACAGTCAAAAAGAGTAAAATCGTTTTACAGATTTGGGATAATAATAAGGAAGACGGCGATATTATTTCTCTGAAATTTAATGATAAATGGATTTTAACAAACTTTCCATTGAAAAAAGAAAAGTATACTATTCCAATTGAGTTAAAGAAAAGTGAGAATCAATTATTGTTGTTTGCAGAAAATTTAGGAAGTATACCTCCTAATACGGCTGCTATTTCCATAGATGACGATAATTTAGTAAGAACATTTATCTTAAACTCAGACATGAGCAAGAGTGAAACCATAAAGATTATACTGCAGAAGCCGGGCAAATAATGTCTTTATCTATTTGATAGTTTTTAGAAATTGTTCAATAGCAAATGTTTCAACGCCTTCTTTTTTTGCAAGTTCTAAAGCAATCATCGCATATTTTTTTGCATTAGCTTTATCTTTCATTTTCGCATATAATCGTGCCGCAGTATCGTTATTATCATAATTACTGTTGAGTTCTACTGAACGCATAGCAAATTTTAATGCGTTGTCTAAAGTCGGATAATCTTTATAGTTTTCATATAAATTTCCTGCAATACTGTTCAATCTTTCATAATCATTTTTACAGAATTTATCAGCAAATACGAGTGCTTTCGGAAGATACCCTTTCCAGTCACCGGCACGTTTTAATAAACTCAATTCATATTCTGCACACAACAAATCCGTTTTTTCAGGAAGATATTGTTGTATTACTTTTTTGAATGCTTCTTTATCAGTACCTTTCTTTGCGGCACGTTTAGCCTCATTCCAGACTAGTTCTTCTATCTGGTTATTAAATGCCTCTATACCCAGAATCTTGCTGAAGAGATATTTATTTGTTTGCATAATAGTATAGCCGGTATCATGAATGCTGTTTGTCAGATAGGAAATTAAACGCACGTTTGCAGGTGTCAGTTCATAATTTACAGCGGCTAAAAACGCTAACAAAGCAGGCTGTGCTAAACTATCCTGTGCATCATTGGCATTTAGTACAAAGTTTCTCAAAAAGGCAGTATCTCTTACACCACTCAGGTATTTTTTTTGCAATGTGATGAATTGTTTTTCAGGATTCAGCGTATTAGTACATAAACTAATGAAATCAGCAGCAGGCATTGAACCCAAACTACGATGCACTAACTCGCCATTTGAATTGAAAAACAAATAAGTAGGATAGTTTCTGACATTGTATTTTTTTGCCAGTTCCAAGCCTTCTCCTTTTTCCATATCAATTTTTGCACTGATATAATGTGGATTGATAGACGCGCCAACTTCCGGTTTAGGAAACACTTCTTTCGACATCCATTTGCAAGGTCCGCACCAGCTGGCATATGCATCTAAAAAGATAAATTTATTCTCTTTTTTTGCTTTGTCTAAAATTTGCTGCCACGTTGCATTATGTTCAATATGCATACCTGTTTCCTCTGCAAAAAGCGTTATTGAAAATGAGAGAGAAAGTATCAAGAATATTTTTTTCATCAATATTTTTTTAATTGTTAATGGCACTTGCTTACTTATCAATATTTGTAATATCAATTCTAACCGGTTTTTTATTTTCACCTATCGCTACAAATTTGAACATACCGCTGATTGCCAATTCTCGTTTGTCGGAATTCATGAGTTCAATAAAAATATCAACTTTAATATCTACACTCGAGTTGCCCATTTTAATAACCTTCCCAACTAATTCAATAATCGTGCCGCTCGGAATCGGAACATTAAAATCTATTTTGTCGGAGGAGACCGTTACCATTTTTAAACGTGCAAAACGGGTGGCAGTAATAAAGGCAACCTCATCCATCAATTGCATGGCAGTTCCTCCAAATAAGGTGTCGTAATGATTGGTAGTGTTAGGAAAAACAGCCTTGAAAATGTGTGTTTCCGAATGTTGTACGCGCTCTTCAAAAGTCATAGGACAAAGTTAATAGTTATTTGATAAAAGTTATTAGGATTCTTTGATATCTTACTTGCTTAGTATAATATGAAATTATTGCAAACTTATAAATTGCCAACGGTCAATTCTTCTTCAATGGTTTTAACAAGTCTTCCAGTCCATTTGTTTTGATGATGTGCATGGTAGATAATAATATCCCTAATTTGCCTTGAGGAAATCCTTCGCGGGCAAACCATTCTAAGTATGAAACCGGTAAATCACATAAAACTATGTTTTTATATCTGCCAAACGGCATTCTTATTTCTACTAACTCTTTCAGTAATTCAGGTCTTAATCCATACAATTCTGCTTGCATATTATCAAAAATACAATTTTGTACAGGAAAATAAAATTATCAGTACTTATCATTATTTTAGGAAGATAATATAGCAATGAAAAAATTACTGTTTTTGACTTTATTACTTATTGTCCATTTTTCTGTTTTTGCACAGATAAATCCAAAAGATGTAACAATTGTACGGGATACTTTTGGCGTGCCGCATATTTATGGAAAAACAGATGCTGATGCGGCGTATGGTTTAGCCTGGGCCCATTGCGAAGATGCTTTTAAACTGGTACAACATAATTTATTGCCTGCAAAAAGTTTATTAGGTTCCGTAAAAGGAAAAGATGGTGTTTTGTTTGATTATGCTTTTCAATTCTTTGGTGTAGATACTTTGGTAGAAAATAATTATGAGAAGAAGTTATCACCGGAATTTAGAAAAGTCTTAGATGCTTATATACAGGCAGTAAATGATTATGCAGTAAAACACCCTGAAGAAGTATTAGTTAAATCATCATTCCCGTTTTCAGCACAAGATGTTATTAAAGGCTATGTAGGTGTAGGAATTTTATTGGCAGGTGCCGGTTTGGATTTGAAAGCTATAAAAGAAAATATTGCTGAAGAAGTTTTTCAGCCGAATGAGAAGGGTAGTGGTTCTAATGCAATGGCTATTGCACCCTCGCGAACAGAGGATGGTAAAACATGGTTGTTAAGCAATTCCCACCAACCAATAGAAGGCTCGCTGGCGTGGTACGAAGCACACATTAACAGCGATGAAGGCTGGAATGCATTGGGTGGCATTTTTCCCGGTTGCGTTTCTGTAATGGTCGGTTGCAATGAACATCTTGGTTGGGCACATACTACGGATTATCATAATTTTGGTGATGTCTATAAATTAAAATTGAGTCGTAATCATGATTCTTACTGGTATGATGGTGCATGGAAAAAATTTAGCTTTAAGACGATTCACTTAAAAATAAAATTAGGTGGTATAAAATTACCGGTAAAACGAAAAATTCCTGTGTGTGAATATGGTCCGGTTTTTAAAACTAAACATGGCTGGTATGCATTACGCTATCCGGCAGCCATGGACATCAGACAAGCTGAGGAATGGTTCCTGATGAACAAAGCAAAAAATTTTGAAGAGTTTGAAAAAGTAGTGAAAATGGAAGATTTGCCGTTATTTAACATTACGTATGCTGATGTAGATGGAAATATTTTTTTCTTGTCGGATGGAAAAATTCCATTGCGCGATTCTACCTTAAATTGGGACAGACCAATAGATGGAATTTCTTCAAAGTATTTATGGAAAGAGTTATTGCCCTACGAACGAAAAATAAAATACCTGAATCCGAAATGCGGCTTTCTGTTTAATTGCAATGGAACGCCTTTGCAAGCTACCGCTTATGAAGAAAATTCAAAGGATTATTTTGTGGGGTTGCAGTTGTTTACCTACAACAGAAATGAAAGATTCTCACGTTTATTAAATGAACACCTGGGGAAATTCACCTGGCAGGATTTTCAAAGAATTAAATACGACAAGAGCTATGACTCAAGTGGCAGATACATGCGTAATTTTAAAGCTTTATTTTCCTTAGATGAAAACAAATATCCTGATTTAAAGGATGCTATTGCAAAAATTAAATCGTGGAATTTAAACGGGACAGCCAATAATAAAGACGCAGGACTTGCCATGCTTACCAATAAATTTATGACAGGTAAATCAAAATTACCATATGCATTTTTAATGATAAAAGAAAAACCATTAACAGAAATAGAAGTGGTAAAAGCATTATCTAAAGCAAAAAAATATTTAATGGACAAATTCAAAACGATAAATGTGGAATTAGGACAGGTGCAACGATTGTCGCGCGGGGATAAAAATTATCCTATAAGCGGTTTGTCCGAAGTGCCGCGTGCTGTTGATACCAAGTACGACAAAGAAAATGGATTTTACAAAATGACAGCCGGTGACGGCTATTTTCAAATGATAAAGTTTGGGAAAAGCGGTGTTGAAATTGAGTCAATTTCACCATTCGGAGCTTCCACACATCCTGATAGCAAACATTTTACCGACCAAATGGAATTGTTTGTAAACGAGAAGACCAAAAGCATGTCTTTAAATAAAGAAGAGGTGATGAAAAGTGCCGAACGAACTTATCATCCGGGAGAATAATTAGGTAAGTACCTGAATAAATTTAAATATCCACATATATTTCAAACAAAAAATTAACCACATAGGCACATAGCTTCTATGTAAGAATTTATTCTTTCTATAAATTCTCTTTCTTTATTGTTTTAGATTTAATAAGACAAGAAAAGGTTTACATAGAAATTCTTCGAATTATTTTAGTAGAAAACTATGTGCCTATGTGGTAAAAAAAATAGTATAATTTTTGTATGAAATGAAAATTGTCTGCCGCTATTGACAAATTGATTTATTTAGCTAATATTTGAATATTATTTTTTTATACAAACGTAGAAATCCTATGAAAGTGATGCATTTTGAAATTCCTGCTCAGCATCCTGAGCAGTTAAAACAATTTTATTCAAAAATATTTAACTGGAAATTTTGTCAATGGAAGAGCGCAGGATTTTGGTATGCACTTACAGGGCAACCACCTGAATTTGGAATTGATGGCGGCATTATTGACATTAAAGAACTTAACATACCCTTAAACAGTATGATTGAGGTGAAGGATATAGATGAAGTGATGGAAAAAATTATTGCGAAAGGTGGCGAAGTTGCTGTGCCGAAGTTTTTTGAACAAGGAGTTGGTTATCTCGCCTATTTTAAAGATTTGGATAAAAATATTTTCGGATTGCGTGAAGTAAATCCAAATGCATAAAATCATAAACAGAAGTATGAACAGAGTAGTAAATTTTGATTTTCCGACAGATAACCCTGAAAAAGCGAAGGCATTTTTTGCAGATATTTTTAACTGGAAATTTACAGAATGGCACAATGAGGATTACTGGTTGATTGAAACCGGAGACACACTCCGCCATGGCATTAATGGCAGTATGATAAAACGCCGACATGACGAACATGTAGCCAGTATTATGATACAGGTAGAAAATATTGACATCACTTTAAGAAAGGTGGAAGAAGAAGGTGGACAGATTGTATTTCCAAAACGCACTATTCCAAAAATAGGTTATATGGCCTATTTTAAAGATCCGGAAGAAAATTTGTTGTGTATCATGCAGTTTAATCCTGAAGCGAAATAAAATAATCTCTGTTCCTTATTCTCTGCTCTTTGTCCTCGATTTATTGCTCAAATAAGCATGAATAAAAACGGCTGATAAAATAACTGTTGTTCCAAGATAAAATTTCCAGTTGAGTTGTTTGTTTTCCTGTAATAGAATAACCGCTAATATAATTCCATACACAGGTTCTAAATTGTTAATCAAAGAAGTAGTAAATGCGTTGCTTGCTTTCAGTGCACGTAAAAATAAATTATATGGAATTACCGTGCAGAAAACAGAAAGTATTAATAAAAAAATAAAATCTTTAAAATCAGGCAAGTGAAAACCTTCGCCACTATATTTTATGTAAAAAGGTAAGCATAGAGTAAGAAAGATGAAACCACTGAACATTTGTACAAAAGTGATAATATTCGGTTCTATATCCTGTGTATATTTTTTATTGAAGATGTTGAAGAGAGCTGCTAAAAATGCTGCTAAAATTCCCAATAAAAAACCAAACTTATAACTTTCAATTTCCAGCGATTGATTGATTAATAAAATTCCGGGAATTACCATAAATCCAAGAATCAGGTTCGATTTTTCAAATTTAGTTTTGTTGAGAATGGGTTCTAAAATGGCAACAAACAAACTAACTGCAGCGATGCAACTCACCGCAACAGACGCATTCGCATATTTTATAGAGCCATACCAGGCAACCCAATGTATAACTAATAAAATTCCAATACCGGCCAAAATAAAAACTGTTTTTCTGTTGAGTTTTTTAATATTGGGAATCAGTGTTGGAATAAACAACATCACGATACTTACAAAAAAAACACGGTACCAGACTAATGGGAATTCACCTATGGAAATTACTTTTCCTAAAATAGCAGTCAAACCCCACAAAAATGTAGCGATATTCATTTGTAGATAGGCTTTGCTGCGAATTTGCATTTTACAAAAGTAAAAAACTTCATTTTGTGTAATGAATTAAACGTGTTATATCTAAATTATGCTTAACTTTAATCAGAATAATAAGCCATGGAAAAAAAATATAAAACATTCTGGGATTTTTATCCATACTACTTAACAGAACACAGCGACCCGATTTGCAGAGCTACACACTATATTGGAACTACAGGTTTGTTTGTTGTTGTTGCTGCCGCCGTCTATTTCGGAAATGCAAAACTGCTGTTTTTATTACCTGTAGTTGGTTACGGATTTGCCTGGTTGGGGCATTTTGCATTCGAAAAAAATAAGCCGGCTACTTTTCAATATCCATTGTACAGCTTAGGCTCTGATTTTGTGATGTATTTTCATTTCCTTACCGGTCAAATCACACAAAAAGTGGAAGAAGCAAAAAAGACGATTGCAACGCAGGCATAGATTATTTTATACCTTTTAACAACGCATCATTTTCAATCCTGTTTGTGTCAATACCAAGTTTTATTGCTTCCTGTAAGGCTGCTTTTGCATTTCCGGTTTCACTTTTCTCTGTGTATAATTTCGCACGCATAAATGCCTGCTCAGGATTTGATGGATCGGAATGCTGATAAATAAATAAAATTTGTTCCAGTGCTTTTACATCATTTGCCTGAAAAGCATGGTTTGCATAAGAGTAACTGGCGAGCGATAAGAATCCTAACAGTCTGCTATAAATTCCGTCTTTATCTGTTTTTGTAAGTTTCCATAAATTGTCAATTTCTTTTTTCCAGTATAAAGTATCTTTTTTCATAAAATCAACCTGATATTTTTTTTTCAACAGGGTTTCTTTCTCAAAAGATGTTTGCAAATCTGCTATTTGTTTTATAAATAGTGGTTGCGTTGAAATAAAAGTCTTCTTGTCATCGAAATAACTGACATCCGAAATTGAATGTAAAAAATGAATGCATTTATTGCAGCTTAAAAAAGCATCCATGTATTGTTTGGTTTGCATTAAATTATCTACTTGTTTTTTGTAAATACTAAGTGACTTTGAAACAAAAGTCTTATTAAGGCTAATTTCTTTTTTCTGCATTTTTTTCAGTATAAACCATCTGAAAGCATCTTTAGCGGTAATTGTATCCGGCCAGGCATGTTTGCCGGCAAATTCAATTTGAAAATGTTTCGGATTGTTTTGCTCTTGTTTGGAAAAAATCAGTAAATCCGTATAGTTCATATCTTGATTTCCGTTAAAACCTAGAAGTTCTATATCATTTTCCGGTTTTATAACGGAACCACCATAAATGCAATACATAATATTATTATTGAAACCTGCATTATATATAGCTGCTTTTGCACCACCGGAGAAACCCCACAATGCAATATCTTTCTCATTAATGTTGTAAGTCGATTTTAGCTCATTTAATAAAGCAGTAAAATCCGTATGTATTGAACTAAAGTCTTTTCCGTTTGCTGAGTTATTATTTCCGATTAATGTAATCCCGAATTCATCTGCCAGATTTTTATACATAGAAACCGGTAATTCGCCACTTCCGTGCGGATCAAAAAGAATGAATACCAATTTATGATTTACCGGATTATTTTCCGGAATGTAAATCGAATACGATAAAGTAGTATCACTTTTTAGTGCAACGTGACTATAGTATTTTCCAAATTCAATAGTAGTTTGCTGGCTGCAGGCATTTAATAACAGCATGAAAAATAAATAGCTATATGCAATTAGCTTCTTCATCTGTTTCAAAGGTAGATAATTAATCTTCATCTTAGTTTTATCACATTTTTAGTTAAAACACCTTTAAATATTAAAATCTTAACAATTTAAGGATTGTTAACGTTTTGAAATGTTCGCTCGTTGTAATTTTAAAGTGTGAATAAGAATTTAATCCTTTTTACTTCTATTCTTTTATTTCTCGGGCTGTTTGGTATCGGGATTGTCCAGATATTCTGGTTAAAAGGAGCTATAAAATCAAGAGAGCAGGATTTTGATAAGGCTGTTTTCGAGGCACTGAATGAGATGTCTACCAAAATTGAAGATTTGTCTTATAAGCCTATCGTCTCAAAGATGTTTCAGTCACAAAAGATTCATACGAATGAAAATGGTGAATTAATTATTGAATTATCTGACGAAAATGGTAATGAGACGGAGTACAAGGTAAGACAAGGTGAAGAAGATAATCAAACAAAGAGAAGTATTATCCCGTATGCAGAAGGAAGTCCGTTGCTAACAAACCCATCAAACGACGAAAATTCATTCCCTACAGAAATTGATAACTTACAGGAGTTTATGGCACAGCAAATGACAAGCTTGCAACCCATTGCTGAATTGCTGGATACTTCAAAATTAAATGAAATCATCGGTGCCTCTTTAAAATCGTATGGCATTAAAACACGTTTTCGTTATGGAGTAACCGAATATGCACCTAATAATTTTGTTTTATTGTCTAAAAATGCACCGTTAGCAGAATTGTACAAGACCCCTTATTCTGTTGATTTATTTCGTAGAAGTATGTTCGATGATAATAAAATGCTGAAATTATTATTGCCTGATAAAAAGAAATATTTATATACTTCTATGTCGCCGATGATTTTATCGTCTTCTATTTTCTTCTTAATGGTGGTAGGCGCCTTCATCTTATCGTTTCAGATAATTTTTAAGCAAAAGAAATTATCGGATATGAAAACAGATTTTATCAATAATATGACGCACGAGTTAAAGACACCTATTGCTACTATTTCTATTGCAAGTGAAATGCTGAAAGATAATTCTATCTCTGAGTCGCAGGAAAACAGGGCAAAATATGCCGGAATTATTTTTGATGAGAATAAACGCCTGTATAATCATGTGGAACAAGTATTGCAGATTGCGCGCTTGGAAAAAGGGGAGCTTCAACTTAATCTGGAAGACAGAGACATACATGCCATTATAACTGCCGCTGCCGGCAGATTTAATCTTATTTTGGAAGAATTACAAGGGAAAATTGAACTCCATCTCAATGCGGAATATCCATTTTTAAAAGTGGACGAGATGCATTTTACGGGTGCCATCAATAATTTAATTGACAACGCAATTAAGTATAATGATAAGACTCCGTTAATAATAATTAACACTTCCAACATTATTACAGGCATGCAAATTGAGATATCAGATAATGGAGTTGGTTTGTCTAAAGACGATCAGCAGAAAGTATTTGAAAAATTTTACCGTGTTAGTACCGGAAATGTGCATGATACAAAAGGTTTCGGTTTAGGATTGAGTTATGTTCAGTCCATAATCGAAAAACATCACGGAAAAATATGGGTGGAAAGCAAATTAAAAGAAGGCTCAAAATTTATTATTCAGTTACCAAGCAATACATAATTATAAATTCATCACAATATAAATTAATACACTATGAACACAGTAATCAAAAAGAAAGTTTTATTAGTAGAAGACGATCCTAATTTAGGAATGCTTTTACAGGAATACCTTAAACATAAAAACTTTGAAGTAGAGTTGAAACGTGACGGCGTGGAAGGCTTGTTTGCATTCAGAAAAAATTCCTATGATATAATATTACTGGATGTGATGATGCCGAAGAAAGATGGCTTCACCGTTGCAGAAGAAATAAGAAAGGATGATAAAGAAGTGCCTATTATCTTTTTAACGGCAAAATCGCTGAAAGAAGATAAAATAAAAGGTTTGACTTTAGGTGCTGATGATTATATCACGAAGCCTTTCAGTATGGAAATTCTGGAACTAAAGATGAACGCGATTTTACGCAGAACCGAAAAGCACGAAGTACAGGCTGCATTAGACGAATATAAAGCCGGCGATTGTGTACTGGATTACAAAAACCACAAATTAAAAGTAAAAGATTCAGAAATAAAATTAACGACTAAAGAAAACGAATTGTTGCGTTTATTTTTCGAAAAGAAAAATCAGATTTTAGAAAGAGAATTAGCGTTAAAACATGTGTGGCAGGATGACAGTTATTTTACGGCACGTAGTATGGATGTTTTTATCTCAAAAATCAGAAAATACCTGAAGGAAGACGAGCGTCTGCAAATATTAAATATACATGGACAAGGTTATAAGCTGGTAGAAAACGAAATGGCATAATAATGAACGATTTTTGGATGAACGATTAACAATTAGATTCTTAGTGGACATATTTTTTAATAGTTCATCGTTAATTGTTCATCGTTAATTGTAAATTTGCACCATGATTTTAACAGATAAAAGAATTTTAGAGGAAATTTCAAAAGGAACTATTATAATTGAACCTTACGACAGAGAGTATTTAGGCACCAATTCATATGATGTGCATCTGAGTAAAAATCTGGCCACTTACACGCAGCCTGTTTTGGATGCAAAATTGCATAATACCATCCATCATTTTGAAATTCCTGAAGAAGGTTTTGTCCTTGAACCCGGAATTTTATATTTAGGTGCAACTTTGGAATATACAGAAACGCACGCACATGTTCCTTTTCTCGAAGGTAAATCCAGCATGGGCAGACTTGGTATTGATATACACGCCACTGCAGGCAAAGGAGATGTGGGCTTTTGCAATCACTGGACATTGGAGATTTCTTGCATTCAGCCGGTTCGTATTTATGCGGGTATGCCGGTGGGGCAGCTTATCTATTTTGTAGTGGAAGGCGAGATTGAAAACGCGTATAATAAAAAAGCATCTGCTAAATATAACGAACGAACGCCTAAGCCGATGGAAAGCATGATGTGGAAGAATTTTAAGTAAATCTTATCGTTTTGTGTTTCAACGTTTGTTTAAACAATATTTACTAATATTGTGCAACAACAATACGTATGAACTCATTTAATAAAGAACAACTACTCGACGATTTAAAAAACTGGAATCAGATGATTAAAAAGTATCAGATTCCGAGCACGAAAGAAGCCATCATTCAAATGGCAAACAGTTTTGTTTTTTATATTTTTTTATTGGGATTGCAATTCTATTTGTACGATAAGTCATTTTTCTTATCGGCAATAGTTGCCATTTTAAACGGATTTATTTTATCCCGAATCTTTATTATACAACACGACTGCGGTCATAGTTCATTCACGAAATACAAAACACTGAATGAAATTATCGGTACGGTTTGCAGTATTTGTACCTTGATTCCTTATCGTTACTGGGCAAAAAATCATAGTTTTCATCATGCACATAATGGTCAGTTGGAAGTGAGTGATATAGGCGATATTGAAGTGTTTACAACAGAGCAATACGCAAAAGCTAACTGGAAGCAAAAATTATATTATCGCGTGTATAGAAATCCGTTGTACTTATTTACAATTGGTGGATTTATTTATGTAGTAATTTATAATCGATTTGCTTTTGTGGACAGTGACTATTTTAAAAAAGTAAAGAAAAGTGTAAACCTGAGTAATGCTTTATTTATTGCCAGTTACACGGCATTTGCTTATTTTTTTGGTGTTGAACGGTTTTTAGTAGTGCAGTTCACCAACT
>DAORIK010000007.1:33719-39048 GCA_035438465.1 Chitinophagales bacterium
GCATTTGCTTATTTTTTTGGTGTTGAACGGTTTTTAGTAGTGCAGTTCACCAACTTATTTTTCTTTGGTATTTATGCTCTTTGGTTTTTCTACATCCAGCATCAATACGAACATATTTTTAAGGCAAAGAAAGAAGACTGGAATTATGTAGTAGCAGCTGTGAAAGGAAGCACGTATTATAAATTGCCGCGCGTTTTTCACTGGCTCTCAGGAAATATCGGTTATCACCATATTCACCATTTAAGTCCTGCTATTCCAAATTATAATTTAAGAAAATGCCATAAAGAAAATCCTGTCTTTTTAAAACATACCAATACCATTACATTCTGGCAAAGCCTGAAAACATTACGTTCTAACCTTTGGGATGAGCAGCAGCAAAAAATGGTTTCGTTTGGTGAATATAAAAGAAACAGAAAATTAAAATTATCATCAAAGTAAAGAAGAGTTATTTTTCTTCTTTTTCATCATCATCTTTCTTTGCTTCTTTCTTTTTTGTTTTGTCTAATTCTTTGATAGCATCTCCGTCTTTTAAGTCTTTGGAAATGGTATTATATGGTCCGGTAATGACTTTTTCTTTATTTGATAATCCATCTGTAATTTCAATATAAGAATCATCCTGAATACCAGTTTTTACCTCTTTTAATTTGGCCTTTCCTGCATTTTCAACATACACAATTTCTTTAGTGTGATTAGATCCATTATAAACGGAATCCTTAGTGGTAACTGCCTGAATGGGAACAGCCAGTACACCTGTTTTCTTTTTTGTTTTAATATCTACAGTAGCCGACATGCCCGGCAGAAACGGTTTTGGATTTTCTTTCAGCAATTCTTCATAAGAAGATTTCAGCAGTCTTATTTTTACCACAAAGTTGGTAGATTGATCTGAACTTGTAAAGGAAGAAGAAGCACCCTTAGATGTGTTAGCAACTTGTGTAACTATGCCATCAAATCTTCTGTCTAAGTAGGCGTCTACTTCTACAGAAGCCGTATCATACAATTTTACTTTTGTAATCTCACTTTCACTTACATCTACACGAACTTCCATATTATCGAAATTAGCAATGCGCATCATTTCCGTACCACTCATTTGTAAGGTACCAACCACTTTTTCTCCTTTCTTAACGTTCAATAAAGAAATAATACCATCCATTGGTGCATAAATAGTAGTCTTATTCAGATTTATTTTTGCTTCTTTAATGGTAGCTTCTGTTGCTTTAATAGTATATGCAGCCGCATCAGACGTATGTTTTGCCGCTTCCACATCCGCTTTCGCGCTTTCTACATTCGCTTTAGAAGTTTTATAAGAAGATTCAGCACTCTCCAAATCTGCTTTTGAAATTATTTTTTTGCCGTACAATTCCTGAGCTCGCGCGTAAGCTGTTTCCATTGCTTCGTATTGCGCTTTTGCCTGCGTAAGAATTGCACCGGCCTGAAGGATTCTGGCTTTAGAAGTAGATAGCTGCGCTTTTGTATTATCTAACTGCGCCACACTTTGTTCTACTACTGCCTGATAACTCTCAGGTTTGATTCGTGCTAACAATTGTCCTTTATGTACCACATCACCTTCCTTTACAGTCAGTTCAATAATTTCACCGGAAACATCAGAACTGATTTTTACTTCTTCTTCGGGATATATTTTCCCGCTGGCAGTTACTGTTTGTGTAATATCACGTGTTGATACAAACTGCATTTCCACTTCTTTACTGCTGTTAGCACTTTTGCTCTTTGAGATATAAATAGCAACACCAATTGCTACAATAGTAATCAATCCAAGTATGTATAAGAGTTTATTGTTTTTCATTCCGATAAATTTAAAGTTCGATTTTTTTACCTTGATAAAAGTCTAATAGCTTTGTATTGAAAAGATATTCATATTTTGCCTGTGTAAGTCTTGATAATGCATTGTCCATATTGGTTTTCGCAAGATTTACTTCTAATTGATTTATGCTTCCCAGATTTAACCTGTCAACAGCATAATCAAAAGATTTCTTTGCTGTTTCATAATTTTTTTCCGCCGCATTGAAATTATCTATGGCAGCCTGTGCTTTTAGATAAGCCTGCTGAATGGTATTAAATAAATCAATAGCAGTCTGTTTTTCTGTTAACTGAGAGTTCTGATATTGCAGTTTTGATTGTTTTACAGCTGTTTGTACCTGATATTTATTGAAAATAGGAACGTTCAGGGTTAAGCCGAGCGCATAACTCAAGTTCTGATTTAACTGGCTTTTGTATGGATTTTTAGTTTGTTCTGTAATGGTTTCCGGCACTAAAACACGCTGGAAAGTTCCTTCTACAAATCCAACTGCTGTAGTATTTCCGGTCAGCACTTGTGTGGAAATTTTATTTTGTGTAGTAAAAAACGTATTAAGATTGCCAACAAAACTTAGTGTTGGATAATAATTTCCACGCGCAACGGAAATTTGTTTTTTAGCACTTTCTGTTTTCACCTGACTGCTTTTTATTTCAGGTCTTAACCCTAAAGCATCTGTGTAAATTTTCTGTACATCTTCCAGATTTCCAACAGTCAGGTTTTCCGGTAATTCAGGAATTTTAACGGTGATATCTTTCTTGGTGTCTAGTTGTAAAATTATTTTCAAATTCAGGTAAGCTAAATCCAGTTGGTTTTTAATTTGAGAGATGGTTAAATCTTCACTTGTCAATTGAGCATCAATATCAAGTATTGCTCTTTCTGCAGCAGCACCGGCGCTTATCATTGATTTGGTTCTTTCATATTGCTCCAGTGTGGTTTTTTTCTGGTTAATAGCCTGCTGATGTTGCTCATTCGCATTCATAATATTTAAAAATGCAGTGAGAATCTGCAACTGAATATTGTTCTTTAAAGTTTCCTGGTCTAACTTTAATGCTTGTAAATCCAGCTTACTTTTCTTTACACTATTTGGTGTAATTAATCCGTCAAAGATGGGTTGAGAAAGATTTAAACCGAAATCGTTATAGTGTACAGTTTGTTGTTCGTATAAGCCGGTAAAGAAGTTATAATTGTTCCCAATTCTTAAATTATAATTTGAACTTCCGTTTAAGTTCGGTGAATAATTCATGCGATTACTTTGGATGTTTGTTTCTCCGAGTTTTATATTTAAGTCAGATTGTTGTAGCTGAATATTGTTTTTCAAAGCATATTCAATACACTTTTGCCAGTCCCAGACTTCCTGTGCGAAGGAAATGGCAGAAGAAAATATAAAGTAAAATAGTAGAGAGAATAATTTAAACGATTGCTTCATTTGGCGAAAAAATTTTCAGAATAATTAGTTGGTTTAAATGTATAATTATTACACATTGTTTTTTCCATCATAAAAGTACGTCTAAAAGTTCTATCTTCATTAAACAAAATAATAACAATGTTGGATTTCGATATGATTTTCATGCAGGAGGCCTTGAAACAGGCAAAAATAGCCTTTGAGGAAGATGAAGTACCGGTTGGTGCTGTTGTTGCGTATGGAAATAAAATTATAGGGAAAGGGTACAATCAGGTGGAAAAGCTGAATGATCCGACAGCCCATGCCGAAATTTTAGCTATAACTGCAGCCTGTAATTTTTTGGGAAGTAAATACCTCGATAAGTGTACCTTATATGTTACTTTAGAACCTTGCATGATGTGTACGGGCGCAATACGCGAAGCACAGCTCCAAAAAGTAATGTTTGGTGCTTCGGATACATCGCATAGGAAATTGGCACCGGATTTGTTTGAAATATCAGGAGGATTATTAGCAGAGGAAGCATCTAAACTCATAAAAGAATTTTTCAAAAAAAAGAGATTATAATGAGATAGATTACCTTATAATTTGTAAGATTATTTTGAAAATCTAAAAAATATACTAATTTCAAAAATAAAAAACTGTACATGAATAAAATGATTGTAGTTATAGCAATGTTGTTGACAGGAAAATTAGCAGCAATTGCCACAGAGCCTAATATTTCTGGTGTTTGGCTAGTAGGAGATAAAGATTACAAGATAGAGTTAAAAAGAACAGCATCCGGGGAAATTGAAGGGAGAGTAGTGTGGATGAAAGAACCGAACGATAAAAACGGGAAGCCAAGAACGGATGTAGATAACGATAATCCTGCTCTGCGCAATGTGCCTGTTATGGGATTAAAAACGGTTTATAATTTCAGATGGGATGAGGCAAGCGGAGAGTTTATAAACGGCAACGTGTATAAAAAAGGGACGGTTTATTGCGGTAAAATGAAACTCAACCCGGATGGTACACTTCATTTACGTGGTTATGTCTGTAAAATCAAATTTATAGGCAAATCGGATACGTGGATAAGAGTAAAATAATGGACAAGATATACAAGTGTATCGATTGTCGGTGTAAGTTCCTTACTTTATTTTATTAAAAAGTTTACTTCTTACATATACGACCTTTTCGACTTCAGCGATTAAGTCGCCGTTCTCATTGTTTACCGTAGTATGAAATGTAAAATTACCTTTACCATTTTCGTCAACAAACGTCTTTATTTCAGCTATTCTGTCTTTAGAAATTTCAAAAGTTGATGTTACGGGTTTCGATTCTGCTTTTATGAATTTTATGGATGCCGCTTTGTCCCATACAATGTAATCCTTTCCTAAGTTTTCCATGAGTATAAACATATAGAACGGATCACACATACTATATAATGAACCGCCAAAATGAGTACCGACTGCATTCCGGTTATACCAGCGCATCTTTAGCTGTACACTTATTTTAGTAAAATCCTCATTTACCGATTTTAGAGAAATACCTGCACCAATATATGGGGGATAGAAGTTTATCAGTTTAATATTTTTCTTTAATGATAGCATGTTTAGGTTGCATTTTAAACTTTATTGCCCCGAAATTAACTTTTGACAGTAACTTTTTGGTGTTAATGTATTTTATTATAGTTTAAACAATTATTTTAGCGCACGGTTTATCATGAGAAAAACGTTTACCATTATATTTTCTTTTCTTGCCTTTCAGGCTGTTGCACAGCAACTCAATTTTCCATTGAATTATGAAATGCAAAACAGGCTGGAAAGATATATTTCTAATTCCTCACATTTCATTACGATTTCAAAACCGTATAATATGGCAGAAGTAAAAGCTGCCATAGGTGATTCGGCCTTGCAGGAACTTGGTTTTGAATCGGATTCTTCCAAAGATGGATTTAAATTCGGGATTCTGAAAGGTGATTTACTATCTGTTTCTGCCAAAAAGAAAAAATTTTATTTTGCTATCAATCCTATAATTGATGCTCAGTTTGGGTATGATATCAACAGTAAAAAGATGAGATACACGGTTGGTTATGGTGCAAGATTTGAAGCGAACTTGGGCAGAAAAGTTTCTTTATC
>DAORIK010000007.1:39148-48997 GCA_035438465.1 Chitinophagales bacterium
CGGTTGGTTATGGTGCAAGATTTGAAGCGAACTTGGGCAGAAAAGTTTCTTTATCTTTTACATATCAGGGAGTTACTGAAAATTATTTGCAACAGGTAGGAAGTTATGCATCACAATATGGTGTATTAACGGGTTACCGTAAGGCTGTATTTAAGAATAGCAGAATTAATTCTCAATTATTCTCCGGTTATTTATCTTATTCACCCAACAAGTATTTTAATTTTCAGATTGGGAATGACAAGCAGTTCTGGGGCGATGGCTACCGCTCTGTTTTTCTGAGCGATAATGCATCTAATAGCCCGTATATAAAACTAACGGCAAATTTCTGGCGCATAAAATATACTTGTTTATACAGTTTAATGCGTTATGGTGGTATCAATGGTTTTAATGTGGAAAATGATGTTTCAAAATTTAAAACGAAATACGGTACCTACCATTTGGTTACTGTTGATGTGGCAAAGTGGATGCAGTTTACCTTTTTTGAAGGAGTTACCTGGTTTCATGCAGATTCTTCCAGAATCCGTGGTATAGAGTTTAGTTATTTAATACCTGTAGCCTTTATTCGCCCTGTAGAGTTTGCATTGGGTTCACCTGATAACGTTGTATTAGGTATTGCAATGAAATTCAAAGCATCCCCTAAACATGTTTTCTACACACAAATTATGTTAGATGATATGGATGTTGGTGCTGCACGAAAAGGAAAGGGATTTTACAGAACAAAAGTTGCTGCTCAATTCGGGTATAAAACATTTGATATTTTTAAAGTAAAACACCTTGATTTTCAAACAGAATTAAATATAGTTCGTCCGTTTGTGTATGCACACAAGGCACCTGAACAGAGCTATACAAATTTCAATCAGTCATTGACACATCCATTAGGGGCTAACTTTCTGGAGTCAATTACATTTATTAATTTCTGGCATAAACACTGGACTGCTTCTGCAAAACTACAGTTTGCAGTACAAGGTTTAGATGCTGCATATGAGCATAGAGGCAGCAATATTTTCGTGTCAGATTACCTGATTACACCGAATTTAAGTACAGCATATAATAATTATTTCCTGCAAGGTGTAAAAACCAGACTTATAAATGTAGAAGCTCGTGGCGGGTATCTTATCAATCCAAAAATAAATTTATCTGCAGAAGCGTTTGTAAATTACCGTTATCAAAAAAATGAGAATTTCAAACAAAGTAATCTTTTTATGGGTATCAGCTTCCGAACCAATATTTTCAATCGCTACACTGATTTTTAATTCTGTTTTTCTTTTTTTTAAATTTTCTGAGATTTTTTTATGGAATTTAAGTGATTTCTGTATCTCAATGGTTGATGAATAATGATATTTTTTACGGAATTGCATTGAGTTTATTAAAGGGCATTGGTGATGCAAATGCAAAAACACTTATCAGTTCTGCAGGCAGTGCGGAGAAATTATTTAGGTTATCACCATCTAAATTACAGAAGCTAAATGGGATTGGTCCGAAATTAGCGGAGTCGTTTAAAGATACTTATGATGCTTTTAAACGTGCAGAAGAAGAATTAAAGTTTATTGAAAAAAACAATATTGAAACCGTTTTTTATTATGATAAACGGTATCCTTACCGCTTACTTAACTGCCCTGATGCTCCATTGTTTATCTTCTATAAAGGAAATGTCGATTTTAATAAAGAACGTTTCGTGAATGTAGTAGGTACAAGACATTGTACGGAATATGGAAAAGAAATTACAGAAAAACTAGTTGCTGATTTAGCTGCACATAATGTTAATTTAGTAAGTGGCTTGGCTTATGGCATTGATATTTGTGCGCATAAAGCAGCATTAAAATTTGATATACAGAATATAGCCGTTCTTGCTCATGGTTTGGACAGAATATATCCTAATCAGCACAAAAGCATTGTAGAAAGATTGCAGCAAAATGGTGCTATTGTCTCTGATTTTTTAAGCGGAACAAACCCTGACAGACAAAATTTTCCGAGTAGAAACAGAATTGTAGCCGGCATGACAGATGCCACTATTGTAATAGAGTCAGCAGTTTCAGGAGGTGCATTAATTACGGCAGATATTGCCAACTCATACAACAGAGATGTGTATGCTTTCCCGGGAAGAGTGGATGATGAGTATTCAAAAGGGTGTTTGCAATTAATTAAGAATCATAAAGCAAACTTAGTAACGGATGCCAGGGATATAATTGAATATATGAACTGGGATTTGGATAGTAAGCAAAAAAAACAGGAATCTGTTCAGTCGCAGTTATTTATTGAATTAACAGAACAGGAGAAAGTTATGTATGAATTTCTAAAATCAAGTGAGGGGGTAACAATAGATGAGATACATCTAAAAGTCAACTTATCGCATAGTATTATTTCGTCTTTATTACTGCAATTGGAAATGAAAGGGATAATCGTCAGTCTTCCGGGCAAGGTGTATAAAATCGCAGGCGGATAATTATTTTTACACAATGATACTTGATACTTACTACTGATAAACAGGTATTTTTCATTTTTCTAATTAAAACTCCGTTAATGCATCAATAAATTTATGAACAACAATTTGTGTCATCAATATTCAGCCATAAATTTGCATATTAATTTTTTTTATGCAAAAACGAAACTATAAAAGAGTAGAGAAAAATACGGACGGAAGTTTTTCTTACAAAACTATAGATATTGATTCCTACGATGTCTTTGAAGAACCCCTGGAAATAGTTGTTACGGATATAAATTTTTTACCAAGGATGGGTGATGTTTTGGATATTCTTGGATATGTTCCGGATACAAAATATTTCTTTCACCAATGTAAGGATATTATTTCTGTTCCAGAAAAGCATATCAACAATAAAGGACAAGGCAAATTTGCATTTCAGGCTTATTTCCATAATTTCCCGGATTCCGTTCTGTCGATTAATAAGAATGCTTTAGTGGTGTTGGTTTTACATCCGCAGGGATTAAATGCTGATGGTAAAAGGGAGTATAATGTAGTTGGATACATTCATGTAAATCTAATGGATGTTTATCATGAAGGAGTGCGATATGACGCTTACTATTACAATATGCTTAGAGTAAGTGAGCGTGTTGAAAACAATAAAAAAATATACCGCCGTAAAAAAATATTTACATTGATGTTTAGCATTATGCATAGTATTGTTGGAGTAGAGGAAAATATTGCATTTACGTATGGTGCTATGGGAAAAGAAAACCAGGCGATTAATGAAGCATTGGAACTAAATACTACATTGTACGAAAAACATTATGAAAAATGGGCTTTTTCCAACAATACTCACATTAATAAAATTTTTGGTTCTAAGAATGCTTTTAAAAAATGTATTGATATTTCAAATGATAGAGAAAAACTAAAAGAATATTATCAGAAGTTACGCAAACAAAAAGAGCATTATGCATTTTATCATATCAATTCAGAAAATGAATTTTTAGAAACACTGGATAAGATCTTCGCCTATTCAAAATCTTCCAGGGTATATATGGTGCCTGATAAAGACGGTAATATGGATGCTGTTTGTTTTGCCATTAACTGGGGTGAATACTTTGCGTTTCAATTAGAAAATCCGCAGGGTTTATTTAAAGCACTGGCAAAACTGAAACTGACAGATAATATTTTATATCCGATTATGATAACGGGCTCTCCCGAAAATGTGGATGTGTTATTGCGTGGCATTGCATCTCATTACAACAAAAATTATCAATGTAAAGTCACGAATTTGAATTCTTATGCAGGCGATCCGTATTTTAAAACGAAGAAAAGCATCCTGAACGACGATTATTTATTTTTGATAATCTGTAATGATGTGGAGAAACTGAATGCCATGAAAGAGCGTTCTAAAGGAGAAGACGGTAATGTGAAATTATTTATTGATATACCGTTGCTGTAGTGACTAAATAATCATTTCAGGTATTTCACCTTCAATGATAAGTTTTCCTAGTGTTGCATTTTTTATTTCTTCTACGCTAACGCCGGGCGCACGCTCTAAAAGTTTAAACCCATCTGTCGTTACTTCAAGATAAGCCAGTTCTGTTACTATTTTTTTTACACAACCAATACCCGTGATTGGCAACGTGCATTTTGGCAATAACTTGGATTCACCTGCTTTGTTTACATGCTGCATGGCTACAATAATATTCTTTGCCGAAGCAACCAGATCCATAGCTCCACCCATACCTTTCACCATTTTCCCGGGTATCTTCCAATTGGCAATATCACCTGTCTCACTCACTTCCATGGCTCCCAGAACAGTTAAATCAACATGTTCGCCACGTATCATCGCAAAACTGGTAGCCGAGTCAAAATAACTTCCGCCGGGTAAAATGGTTACAGTTTGTTTGCCGGCGTTTATTACATCAGCATCTTCTTCGCCTTCAAATGGGAAAGGTCCCATGCCCAACATTCCATTTTCAGATTGAAAGGTTACATTCATTCCTTCGGGAACATAATTGGCAACTAATGTTGGAATACCAATGCCAAGATTGACATAAAATCCATCTTGTAATTCTTTGGCTATTCGTTTTGCGATACCGTTTTTATCTAACATGGTTATTTTTTTCTTACTGTGCGTTGTTCAATTCTTTTCTCAAAATGTTCCCCCTGAAAAATTCGTTTAATGAAAATTCCCGGTGTATGTATCTGATCTGGGTCAAGTTCACCTGCAGGTACTAATTCTTCAACTTCTGCAATAGTTACTTTTCCGGCACCTGCCATGGGTAAATTGAAATTTCGGGTGGCTGCGCGATAAATTAGATTCCCGTTGGTATCACCTTTCCAGGCCTTTATGATAGAAAAATCAGCATGAAATCGTTGTTCCATGATATACATCTTTCCGTCAAATTCACGCACTTCTTTTCCTATGGCTACTTCAGTGCCATAACCCGCTGGAGTAAAGAATGCCGGTATACCGGCCGCCGTGGCTCTGCAACGTTCAGCCAATGTTCCTTGCGGAATTAATTCCACTTCAAGTTCACCGCTTAATAGCTGTCGTTCAAATTCTGCATTCTCACCAACATACGATGAAATCATTTTCTTTATTTGATGATGTTGTAACAGTAAGCCTAATCCAAAGTTGTCAACTCCTGCGTTGTTGGAAATACACGTAAGACCTTTGATGCCTTTTTTTACTAATGCAGCGATACTGTTTTCCGGAATTCCACATAAACCAAAACCACCCAAAATAATGGTCATGTTATCAGTGATGTCGTGTATTGCATCTTCTGCGTTTTTAAAAACCTTTTTCATTTTTTTTATTGAAGTAAATATACGATTTTGTTTTTTACGATTTCTTTTCCTTTCGATGCATTCTTCTGCTCCTTCTGCTATGGAAATAAGATTGTTTTTTTAATTCTTCTTCAGTAAAGATTTCAGGATGAACGCCTGTTTCTGTATTTCTGTCTTCCTTTACTTTTATAAATTCTTCAGCGAGTTCTGTAAATTTTTGCTGTAATGCATTTAAGCTCCACTGACCGAAAACATTATGACCTGCTTCATACATTTGCAGTTGATATTCTTCATTGGTAGTGATGTATCCATTGTATTCATTTGAATAAGGGCACAATATTACATACTCAATTCCTTTTGCCTTTAATGCATCTTCTAATGTCTTTTTCAATCGCCAGGATGCCACAGTAGTAATTTCAAATGGAAAAGCGCAAATTCCGATATTTCCTATTTTCATAATCTGCAGGGTCAGTATTTGTGGTGTCCACGGATTCTTGGAATCAAATCCGCCCTGCTTTGCCATCTTTTTGATATTTAAGATCATTTCATCCATAAAAGTTGGAATAGGAATTGTGTGTGCATCAAAATTTCCTAAAAATTTTCTTTCTCCACTGGCTACGCCAATATCTTTAACGGATTGTGCTTTGTTTTTACGTTCAATAAATTTCTGATAAGCTCCTCCTTGTTTTGCTGCTTCTTTTAATTCATTATTACGTGTTGACTTTGCTATGCCTCTTGCAATTTTTCCGAGGAATAACGGCAATCCGGGTCCATCCATAATAGAACCTTCCAGAAACGCAACACCCATACAAGAAGGACTCGTTACACAATCAGTTGTTCCGTTGGTAAATTTTGAATCAACATTAATATTGCCAAAATCAACATACATGGAAATAGAATCAACATCGTCGTTTCTGATTTCTTTGACGGGATTGGTAATGATTTCTTTTGCTTTCTCGAATTGTAAATTTCCATTGAATTTCGAACTTTTTAAATCATCCGGAAAATAACCCTCCCATTTGCCGCGTGCTGCCGGTAATTTAGCATTGTATTTTACCCGGGCTGAAACGTCACCACAAGCACCCTGAGCAAAGGCAGCAATATAATGTTGATTTTCTTTTTGCATATCTTCTTCAAGATAAGTGGCTGCAAAACCCTTGTTATCAGAGCAAAGTTTGTAATAAGAATTTGGCAAATTAGAAGTATGAACAGCAAACCAATTAATACTTCCCAGCGGCTGACCATTTTCTGAAATAATATGCATGAGTGTCATTTCTCTGTCAACCGCTAAATGACGGGTTTCGTGAGTAAGTTTGACAACCTCGGGATTAGCATTATAAGCATCAATAACACGATTGAAACTGACCGGAATATCCGGTGAAAATGAACTTTTTCCTAAATATATGTTAGCTTTTTGTTTATTTTTTTCGGCCTCTAATATGGATTCAATAATCCCATTCACTATTTTATCGTAAATTCCTTTGTGAAAACCGGGTGTTGACATATTATAAATAACATGATGAGAAAAACCGCTGGGACCACAATGTGTATGTTGGGCGCAAAGCAGTAAATTGCTCGTATTGTATTGTAAATCAGGATGATTTTTGTTTAAGTAAGCTAATACACCCAGCTTAAGAGAAGGCGTTATGAAAGCCAGTTCACAATTAACCAAACAGTTTTTCTGGCTCTTGTCCGGTTGTTCAAAAACAAAAGCCCGGGCGTACAATGGTGTTTCAACTTCAAGTACATGATGTTGCGGAAGACCATAGCCTAACAAGCCTGTTCCTTTAAAAAACGCGGTAATATCACCTTTTCCTGTTCCTATGAATAACATTTTGTAATTTTACGGCAAAATACAAAATTCGCATCCAATAAAAAAATGATAGTTGTACGATTAATGGGTGGTTTGGGTAACCAACTCTTCCAATATGCAGCCGGCAGGCATTTAGCTCATCTGAATAATGCGGAATTATTTGTAGATACTTCCTTTTTAAATGCCTCTGATGCCGTCTCTGAAACACGCCACTATGAATTGGGTGCATTTAATGTGAATTGCAAAATTGCAGATGAAAAGTTGTTGCAGGATTTTCACGGATGTGAATTCTCTACCAAAGAAATAGTATTGACACGTTTAGTTTCCTTAGGCAAAAAAAGAAAGTATAAGTTTGATGAATATGGTTTTGATGAGCATTTACTCGAACTAAAAGGAAATTATTATATCCGCGGTTTTTTTCAGTCTGAGAAATATTTTAAGAATATTTCAGATATAATTCGAAACGAGCTGAGTATAAAAGACGAATTTATACCAAAAGGGAGTACCTTGATTCAGCAAATCAAAAATTCCAACTCTGTATCAGTACACATACGTAAAGGAGATTATATACGCAATTTATCATCAATGGAGGCGCATGGTCTGTGTTCAAAAGATTTTTATACCAAATCCATAGAGTATTTTAAACGTGAATTCGGTAATGATTTACACTTTTATTTATTTACAGATAATGCAGCATGGGTAGAAAAGGAAATGCACTGGGATATTAATTGTACGCTGATTGAAAACAAAACAACGGTGGAAGACCTTTACTTGATGAGTTTGTGTAAGCATAACATTATAGCTAATAGTACTTTCAGCTGGTGGGCAGCCTGGCTGAATGAAAATCCAGGAAAAAAAGTAGTTGTACCTAAACACTGGCTGAATAATGTTTTATCAGAATCGGTAGAATTAGTGCCAAAAAACTGGATAGTAAAGTAACAGAATATGGGTGAAATACAAAAACAAGGTATCACCAATGCAATTATTACCTATGCAGGATTTGCATTTGGCTTTGTGAATGTGTTAATACTATACCCGATTTTATTTTCAAAAGAGCAATTTGGATTAACCAGGCTGTACAATGATATAGGTACTACTTTTGCTGCGTTTGCTTCTCTCGGAGTAGCAAGTATGATACCTCGCTTTTTGCCTTATTATATAAAGGATAAAAGTAAAGACCTGATTCCTATGACCCTGATTATAGCGCTCATCGGAACAATCTCATTAATTGTATTGACATTCCTTTTCAGGGAACAGATATTTAATAATTATTGTGAAGACAATATACTGTTCCGCCAATATGCATACCTGTTTATTTTTATCGGCGTTTTTAATGTATTATTTTCTATTTTATCAGTTTATAGTAATTGCAGTTACAATACAAATATTGTTTTTTTTATGGCTCAGTTTTTTAACAGGGCTTATCCTACTTTGTTATTGTTGTGTGTTTATTTTAAATTGTTCGGGTTTCATGTGTTTATTCACTTGCTGGCGCTAATGAGCCTGATTCAGGTGGTTGTAATAGTTATAAGCCTGTATAAAAATAATTTACTGGATTTTAATTATAAAGTTTCTCTCACTACAAAGAATTTAGGAAAAGCAATGTTGCTTTTTTCAGGTAGTATATATATAATGATGATTATTGATGCATTGTCAAACAGCTTACAGGTGTTTACTATCTCTGATATGAAGGGGATTGATACTACTGCAATTTTTGTGGTGGCATCCTATATATCTCAGATAATTCAAATACCACAGAAAAGCATTGCGGCCATTGCAATTCCAATTGTTTCAACTGCGTGGCATAATAAAGATTATACAAAGATTCAATCTATTTACAGAAAGTCTTCTATTAATATGAATATAATCGGTTCATTGCTGTTTTTGGTAATTTGCCTTAACATACAACACATTTTCACACTTATCGGCAAAGGATATGACTCAGGGATTAATATTGCCATTTTCATGGGAGTTGCTTACTTAATAGATGTATCATTCGGTATTAATAACGAAATAATAAGTACATCCAAATACTGGAAATTAAATTTTCTCACACATCTGATGTTACTTTCCATTATGATACCGATGAATTATTTTTTCATATTAAGGTATGGAGCTATTGGTTCTGCTTATGCACTGATAATAAGTTTAAGTGTATACAATCTGATTCGAATGTTGTTTTTGTTTTTTAAATTCAGAATGATGCCATTCTCATTAAATACTATTCTTGTTTTTGGGTATAGTTTCTTTCTGTTCTTTATTTTAAAATATTTATTTAGCTTTTTTGTTATGCACTGCTTTAAATCAAATACTATAAATATTTTTTTCGAAGTGAGCTTAAAGTCAACGGTTGTTGTAATACTTTATGTTGTTCCTGTCTATTATTTTAAAATATCCGAAGAGTTTAACAGTGTATTTAATTCAATCATAAATAAGATCAGATAAAATCCATTTTAGCATTGTTTTACTGAAAAATGATTTAGTTTTGTTATAATTTAGTATTAAAAGTATAAGTTATGAAAGTTGTGATACTGGCAGGAGGATTAGGAACAAGGATATCAGAAGAAACGGATATTAAACCTAAACCAATGGTGGAAATTGGTGGTAAGCCGATACTTTGGCACATAATGAAAATCTACAGTCATTATGGATTCAACGATTTTATAATTTGTTTAGGATATAAAGGATATGTCATAAAAGAGTATTTTATGAATTATTTTCTTCATAACTCCGATATAACAATTGATTTGACGACCAATAAAATGGAAGTATTGGATACTAAAACAGAAGCTTTTAAAGTAACCTTGGTGGAAACAGG
>DAORIK010000008.1:0-19768 GCA_035438465.1 Chitinophagales bacterium
AATGACTAATCATTCTGCCTGGTGTGCAGATAACAATATCAACACCATTAGACAGGGCTCTTTTTTCACTTTCAAAAGAAGAACCATCACCGCCACCATATACTGCGATGGAACTGATAGGAGTAAAGTAGGAGAAAGCCTCTAAATTTTGTGATATTTGAACTGCTAATTCACGCGTCGGAACAATAACTAATGCATTTACTTCATCTTCATGTCGTTCTTGAGTAATTAATTCATTTAAAATGGGTAACAAAAAGGCAGCTGTTTTACCCGTTCCGGTTTGTGCAGAAGCTATTAAATCTTTTCCTGACCTTATAATAGGGATAACTTGTTCTTGTACGGCAGTTGCCTGCTTATAATTCATGGCGTCAATCCCTTCTAATAGTCGCTCGTCAAAGCCAAATTCATTAAAATTCAATTTCGTATGATATTTAGATTTATAATCAACAATAAAGATACAAATTATTGTTTTAGTACATACACTTTAGATTTATACAGCTTTAATCATAAAAAAGAATTAATAATGATTGTGATTTCTATTTCCTTTTTCTCGGAATTAATTTGTTGATTTTGTTCTCACCTTTTGGCTCTAATCCGGTTCCAACAGGTGCTGATTGTTGTATTTGTTGCTGTTGAAATAATTGATTCTTCTTAAATAATTGTTTTGAAGAGTCTTCAATTACATCTGTATTTTTTCTTACAAATAATTCAGGTTTTGGTTTGTCGAACGGATTCCTGCCATTATACTTTGGAGTCAATTCATTTACTTCGTCAAATAGTTTGTGAGACAAAAACAGTTCACGACGTGCCGAACGGGCAATTAAGCCTTGTGTTGGATTATATATGCCTTCAATTCCTTCAAATGCTACAGTTTCTACCTGTTCTAATCTGAATGTACCGGCTGTTTGTGCTGATGTTAAATTTATTTTGGATTGATAATCAAAATATTTTTTTACAATATTGCGAACATAATTAAACGGTTCCTGGCCCCGGCAATATCCATACTTCACCACAGGATCGTTGTAAAACCTCGGATTTGATTTGTATAACATAAAATATTCCACAGATCCATCCCATTTGTCTTTTGGATAGCCATTTTTTTCAGCTAGTCTGGCTGCATCCATTACATGGCCCGGCCCGGCATTATAGGATGCTAAAATAAATTTGATACGTTGCGTAAAATCTGAAACTGTTGACCATGTTTTTTCAAGTTGTTTTAGATAATCAGTACCGCCTTTAATATTTCTGTCAGGATTATATACCTGACTGCCCGGCACACCTAACTGACGGGCTGTTCCCGGCATTAATTGCATCAAACCTTGTGCTCCGCACCATGAACGTGCATTTGGATTAAATTTAGATTCCTGATAAATAATAGCTGCTACCAAGCGCCAGTCCCAGTTTATATTTCTGGCATACCGTTGAATCATCGCATCATAATGTGAAATCATTCCTTGTTGTAACCCCGCATTCTCATCATAACCAAATTGAATACGCTTATCTTCATTGAAATATTTAAAATAAAGCTGACTGTAGAATTTTTCTTTTTGAAAGTTTGTAATCCAGTTGTTTACCATCTTAAGTAAATCAGGTGAGTTCTTTCGAACAGCCCAGTGCAGGTTTTGTGCGTTTCCAACAACCGTATTCACATCTAAGTTATCAAAATAAGATTTGTTTACTAAAGCAATATCTTTATTAGCAATGGTATAATCAATTTCACCATTTGCAACTGCCTCAATAATATCATCAGTTCCTCTGTCATCCGGCAAGATGCGTACATCCATATTTATTCCATTCGAATCAGACAATGTTTTTAAACGTTCATAATAGATGGAATTTTCCGCAACATATACAATCTTGTTTGCCAGCTGTTCAGCAGATTGTAATACAGTGTCGCGTTTTTGTATGCTGTCCGTCGGATTTACACTGATACCTGTTCTGCGTTGTACTATTACCTGTTCCACACTTCTGTATGGTTTTGTAAGAGCAACCTGTTGTTTTATTTTATTATTTAACAGCAACCCATTTGCAATAATATCTCCTTTTCCTTCATTTAATAAATTATACTGATCATCTGAGCTACTGGCAATAACGAGTTCTAATTTTACACCCAGAGCAATTGCTAAGTTTTGCATCAACTCATACTCAAATCCTAGTCGCTGGCCTTTGTAAATAAAATAACCTATTGAGTTATATTCAATTATTACCTTCAAAGAACCACGTTCTTTTATTTCGTCAATATCAATACTGACAGTTGGTTCTGTAATTGTATTTTTTCTTTCCTGATACTCGGCGAGCCATTTTACTGTAAAGAATGCCAGTATTGTGAAAACAGTTAATAATATCCAGTTGCGCGTGGTATTCATGTATATTAAACTGTTTAAATGAAAACCAGATTATTTAAATGAAATAATATTTGCAATAGTTGGTTTGGGTTTGGTGCTGTCCTTAACTGCTGCAAAGGGATATAATTTCATTGTTACTTTTTTCATATTAGCAGCCAGTAATGCATCCTGATTTTGAGTGGACGTTATTTTTTCTTCAAACTCATAGTTGGTAGTATAGGTAACTGTTGCAAATAATTTCTCTACGTCCATCCCCAAGCTACCACTGTTTTTATCCGTTCCTCCAGAGGAAAGAGAAGATGATTTTCCAAGAATTGATTTTGAATCCAGCGCTTCCAAACGTCTTAGCTCATTGTCTTTGTACTCAAAATAAGTTATGTTTTCTGTAGTGGTTGCTGAATCATCTTCAAATAGTTTATTCATAGCAATATTTAAGGCTGTAATGTTCTTGAAATCAAATGAAATACCAAAAGTAAAACTTGCTGTATCCTCAATCGCTTTTACATTAGAAATTCCGTTTGTATTTAATAATTTTCTGCGGGTAATTTCAAAAGTAGAACTCAATTTTTCATTGGGAGATTTTTTCTTTTCTTTTTCTTTTTTCTGCTTTTCGTTACGTTGGTCTTTGTTATCAAATACACTGCCTACATTGTCGAACATTGCTGCCATTGATTTGAATTCTCCCATTTCTATTAAGAAAGAAAAATTACCTGAACCATCTTTTTTTAAAAATAAATTTTCCTGTATATCAAAACATGCTGTACAGCATAATAAGGAACAACAAATAATCATTAGCTTAGTAAGCGGTTTCTTCATATCAGATTTTTTCTTCAAATATCTGAATTGTTAAGGCAAAATTCAATTTTTTAATCGTAAATTTTGTTACTTAAATAAATAAATCAGCTTTTATGGACGAAATTTTAGACGAAAAAACCTATGAAACACGTACGGTTGAATATGCTTCATTTACCACACGAACAATTGCCTTTTTAACAGATGTTTTTTTATTCATAATTATTACCTATGGTTTATATTACGTACATAAACCAACACCAAGTTATATTGGATTTTTGCAAATGTTCTGGTGGAAGATTATCTTTGTTATTATAATTTATTTCGTTTATTTTGATGGGAGTGAAAAGAATGCTACTCCGGGAAAACAAATTATGAATATACGATTACTGAATGAAGAAAAAAGAGAGATAGATTATAGCACTTCTGCAAAACACCTTTTGTTTTCAACTCTTTTGTTTTTTGGATTTTTTAGGTTATTGTTGTATGATAAACAACAAACCATGGCGGATAAGTTTTGCAAAATAATTTCGGTAAAAGTAAAATAATTAGCCAGCCTAATATTTTTGATAATATTATCCTATATCCATCCTTTTGCTTTAAATTCCAGGTATTTGTTAATCGTTAAAGTTGATAAATCCTGCGGTGCGGTTAGAATAGATTGGATGCCATACTTTGCTAATTCTTTCACCATCATTTCTTTTTCAAATAAGAATTTTTTGCCAATAGTTTTGTGATAAATATCCAATGTGTTCCGGGCGATTTCATAACTGTATTTTTCAATTTCAGTATTTTTAAAAACAACGACAAGGAGTAAATGTGAACGGTTTATTTTTCGAAGTACAGGCAGGTAGCGCTCCAGTGTATAATAACTTTCGAAGTTGGTATATAGAATAATTAGACTCCGCTGTTTTATGAATCGAGAAACAGCGTTGAATAGTAATTCATAATTGGCCTCCAAATTACTTTCTTCTTCCTTATATAAAATTTCGGAAATTCTTTTTAATTGTCCGGGCTTTTTATTTGCTTTTACGAAACTTCCGATTTTTTCATTGAAAGTTAGGATACCTGCTTTGTCATCTTTATGGATGGCTGTATTGGATATAACTAATGTTGTGTTGACTGCATAGTCCAGTAAACTCAATCCATTGAATGGCATTTCCATTGCACGACTTTTGTCAAGTATGGAATATACTTGTTGTGATTTTTCATCTCCAAATTGATTTATCATTAACTGATTGCGCCTGCCGGTTGCTTTCCAGTTAATAGTGCGAATATCATCACCATCGGTATAATTTTTTATTTGTTCAAATTCATAACTATGACCGATTTTGCGCATTTTTTTTACGCCCTGGAATGTATGCAGTCTGTTGAACAATAATAATTCATGTTTTTTTACCTGAACAGAGGATGGGAAAACCGGTGTAGTTGTTTCTAAATGAAAAATTATTTTATGTTGTATTAATCCCAGTAAAGTTGAAACGAAAATATTGCAGTTGCCAAATTTATAAGCACCACGGGTAAGTGGACGAACATTATAGGTTAATGTTTTTTCTTCGTTGGATGATAAATTAAATCGAAATATAAAATCTCTTTTTTGGAATTCTTCCGGCAGCTCATCTACTACCTCAATTTTTGCTAATGTATTTCTGTTATTTTTTATATAAATGGAAATATGTTGTTCGTCTCCTAACGGCAATACATGAGGCGTGACACGATTACATAGTATGTTGTTTTCAAATAATTGAACCAGTAAAAAATCTATAAACGTAAAAGCTGCCAGGAGAAGTAATATTAATTTGGCAAGTGGAAATATAAAGTCAAAACTAAAACTTATAATAAAGAGCAGTATGGATAAGGACCACACATAAAAAAAGCGACGCGTTAAAAACGTGTTTTTAATAAATCGTTCGTATGTCTGTTTTATTTTAGTCATTGCTTGTTATTCATTGTAACTTTTCTAAAGTTTAAACTTTAGAAAAGTTATTACTTTTACCTTGGGATTTCAATCTTTTGTATAATTTGTTTAATAATATCCTGAGCAGTGATGCCTTCCATTTCTTTTTCCGGCGATGGAATAATTCTGTGATTTAGTACTGCGTCTGAAACTACACGCACATCATCGGGTGTTACGAAATCTCTTCCTGAAATGGCGGCCATTGCTTTGCTCGCTTTTAACAATGCGAGAGAGGCTCTGGGCGAAGCACCGAGGAATAAATCACCATGGTTGCGAGTTTCATGCACTACGTTTGCAATGTAATTTATAATTTCTTCTTTGATGTAAATCTTTTCTACAATTTCACTGCATCTTTTAATGTCAGCGGCATTTACTACTGCATTTACATCATTGATTATTTTTGCAGAGAAATCATTGTTAAAACGATGCAGAATCTGTTTCTCTTCTTCGAGATTCGGATATTCCATTACAATTCTGAAAATAAACCGATCCAGTTGTGCTTCGGGTAAGCGGTAAGTTCCTTCTTGTTCAATAGGATTTTGTGTTGCCAATACCATAAATGGATATTTCATCGGGTATGTCTGGCCGTCTACTGAAACTTGTTTTTCTTCCATCAATTCGAACAGTGCAGCCTGTGTTTTTGCGGGCGACCTGTTTATTTCATCAATTAAAATAATATTTGAGAAGACCGGGCCGGCACGAAACTTAAATTCCGATTCTTTTAAATTAAATACAGATGTTCCCACAATATCTGTTGGCATTAAATCAGGTGTAAACTGAATTCGGGAAAAATCTACAGAAATTGTTTTTGCCAGCATCTTAGCTGTTAATGTTTTAGCGATTCCGGGAACACCTTCCAGTAAAATATGACCGCCAATAAGCATAGCTGAAAGCATTAAATCTATGGCATTCTCTTGTCCAACAATTACTTTTGCTATCTCGTTCTTTATTTTTTCTGCAGAAGTTGTTACAAATGCAATGTCTGCATTTACAGGTGGTGGTGTGGTTTGTTGTTCAGTTATCTCTTCCATATAAATTATTTACAGGTTTTATAAAAATATTCTAATTGTTTGTTTAATTCATGTAATTTTTGCTGGTTTATACTTTTTATTTTAAGTACATCTTTAAAATCGCTAAATAGTGTTCTGATTTTATCTTCATCAACAGAGGATTTTAAAGAAACCTGCTTAAAAAATGTGTCATCTATCTCGGTTGTTTTTATATAATATCTTTGCCGTATATAATTCATGAACTGCAAGCGCATCTCATTCGCAATTTCAATATGTTCTTCGTCATGCAAATATAACTGACCAATAGTTTCAACATATTTTAAAGAGTTATTTTGTTTTGGTTCAATGATGGGAATAATATTCTGACGGCGTTTTGCGTGAAACAAAGCATAAATTAAAATGCCTGTAATGGTTAAATACCATGCCCATCTTAATGATTTGTTTTGTAAAATAAAGTATAAGGGGCTATCTGCTATGTTGCTGTTGCCGTGATAGTCGTTGTTGTCATCCAGAAAATTATTGTTTTGAGAAACATTATCCCATATAGTTGTCTGATTTGGCAAATGTGCTAAAACTTTTTCAGCAAATTCTAATCCTTTTTCTGTCCGCATAAAATAGTTGGTGAATGGTACTGCTGAAAGTAAAATGATAAAATTCCCTTTGCCATGTTTTAGCACCGCAAAGTTTAATCCTGTACCGTAAGATTGCTCGTAACCGGAAAATACTACTTCATTTATATCCGGGATGGGCTGTGTCCATTCAGAATCGGGCACCGGTTCAAAACGATAGTAGTAATTAGTAATTGTATCTGCCTTGTATCTGATATAATATGTATAACCACTGTCATCTTTCAAATCAGGATGTATAAAATTAAATGTTGCAAAACGCTTGTCTTCTATAATTATATTTTTATCTTTTGTCGTGTCTTTCTCAAAAAGATCATAATAAATTTCATTATAACCGGTTGTTAAACTCAGATGGTAAGTTTTATATAAAATTGAATCTATAAACGGACCGTAAAATCCTTCACAACTAATAAAAACAGTATTTCCGGCTTCGACAAATTTGCAGATAGTATCTACTGTTACTGAATCATAGTAAGGTGTCTGATTTACAAACACGTAGTTATATTTTTTATTTTGTTTAAGTTTTCTGAATGTCTCAATCACGGAGTTCTCAATTTCTATAAACCCCGTCTTTCTATTTTTTAACTTGAGTAATTCATATGTGAGGAAAGTTCCGTAAGCATTTTTTTTTGTTTTATCTAAATTAAAATCCCATTCAGTCAGGTTGTCTTTCAATAAAAAATATCCTGTAATGATGAGCAAAATTACGAGAGTAATCAAGATATATTTATTGCGGTCGTTCTGCATGTTATCTTATATTTTGAAGAAAATTCACAAAATCGGGATTTAAGAGATTGTACTCATCTTCATTTATTTCACCTTCACCAAACCAACTTTTTTCATACATTAATGTGAGTTTTTTAAACGCAGGATATTCTTCTTTATTTTGGATTTCATTCAAGTAGTGTCTGTTTGTCTTGTACTTTTTCCAGATTATTTTTTCTTTCAATGCCAGACGTTGAATAATCATCAGATAATACAAACGTATAGCTAGTTTATAGTTTTTTGTTTTTATAGCTTCATATAAATGAGGATCAATAGCGGCAGTATCCAGATTTTCTTCAATTTCATCGAGAGAAATATTTATTTTATTTCTATCCGTCTTCCTGTTAAATGGATTTACTCCTAAAAGTTTTAGTATTAAAAATAAAAGGATTGAAAATAAAATACCAAAGAGTATCCATTGAATAATTTTTACAGTCTCCGGAGTTAAGTTCATCAACCAGTTAGTATCTTCCTGCTTTTTGTCCTCTTTTTTCTTTTTAGGTTTATAATCTTTTATCTTGACTTTCTTCTTAAGTATCTTCCACTCATTTTTATCAAATGTATTAGGAGAAATAGTTTGTTGAGAATATGCTTCCTGTTGTCTTTTCCCTCTCTCATAATCATTGTTGTCTTGTGCATTACCGTACAAGCGAGCAGATAGTACTAAAAATAGTATGACAAGATTATTTTTGAAGTACATTTTGTCTCGGAGAGTTTCCTAAATTAGATAACTGGTTAATTAATCCTTCTGCACTGTGTTTTTCCTTTTGTGAAAAATAGTATACACCTTGACTAATAGAGAAGAAGATAAAGCAAATATTGAGGATGCATGTAGTGGCAATAAGAAAGAAAATTAAGTAGATAGTGTCACTGTCAATTAAATCATTATTCAGATTTATGGTAACTGCCTCATAGATTACCCAATAAACAGAAGTACTTATCAGGAAGAAAAGAGCCATGCTCAGTAAAATAAATACTAGATTAATGATAAACAGATTCATTAATCCCGATTTTAATATGTTGAAAAATGAAGGAATGTATCCGTTTTTCTGTTGTGTCGGAAAAAATAAAATAAATGTACCTATAAACTGTAACGGTAACAGGAAAAGAAGCGAATAAAAATTTAATTGAAAATAAGATAGAGTGATATAAAATACTATCTGAATAATTAGATTTAAAATGACATTTTTTATATTATGATTCACCCAGCTCCAGAAAGATAAAACAGAGGTTTTACTTATTAACGATTGTTCTTTATGAAATATATAACATGCATTTAGCGAAAGCAGCGTCAGCAAGGTCGGCAGTAATAATGTAAACCAATTATTGTTGTTGGCGTTAAAGTAATAAGTAAGATTAATAAATGACCATTCAGTGTAATAAATATCCTGTAAGAGATATGATTTATTTATTGTTATCCCAAGTAAAGTAAAGATAACGGTACTCCAAAGAATGATTGGAGTAAAATGTGTAACATACTTTCTGAAAAGCCGGAAAACATCTAAAATAATTTCCGATATTTTTTTTATCTGATAAAACTCAAATGGAGCAAAGTTTTCAGCTAATACTTTTTCAGCTTCAGGAATACGTAACGTTCCGTTTCGTTTTTTTAGCCAAGGCAGATATACATAATATCCCAGGGTGAATATTAATGATATCAAAATTAAACCCAATCTCAAAATATCGGGTGCCTTTGTATATCTTGTTAAGAATGATTCGATAATTGCTGCGACAAAAGTAAGCGGCAATACAGAAAAAAATATTTTAGTAGCCCTTTGTGCAGACGAAAAGAAAGCTTGAGTACGGCTGTATGTGCCCGGAAACACTACGCCTTTGCCTAATACAATGCCGGCAGCACCGCAGATTACCATTGCAGAAATTTCTAATGTTCCGTGCAGCCAAACAGCAAGAAACGAATCCCAGAACAAACCACGTTTAATAAAGTAAAACTGAAACGCTGCAATCATCAGTCCGTTATTAATAAGAACAAGTAAAGAGCCAATGGAAAATATGAGTCCGGTAAAAAATGTAATAATATCTACTCGCAGATTATTAATGGCTATGTAAAAGAAAGTTCTTATTGGATTCATACTTTTATATACTCCCATTGGTTCTTTCCTGGCAATATTTTCTGCTGTCATCTGTACATAACCATCTCCTAATATTTTGTTGGCAAAAGAATTGTCATAATGATACGTTAGTAATCCGATTCCAATGGCAACGAGTGTAACTACAAACGAGATAAGTAAATCAATTCGATGGTGATACATGATGGAAGGTAATTCTTCCATCCAGAAATCTTTGAATACAGACTTTCTTTTCTTATTCCTGCTGAAAATTTTATGGAAAATATCCTGAGCCAGATTGTTCAGATAAACGCGAACGGAACGGTTGGCATAAAAAGTACGTGCATAGGATAAGTCATCCGTAATTTGAATGAAGAGTTTACTGTACAGATTTGAATCTTTGTGTTTCGATTGAGATAAACTCTCAAACTCAGCCCATTTCTTTCTGTTTTGCTTTATGAATTTGGTTTCTTTCATTCGCTCTCTAAAATAATAAAATTATTCAATTGTTTCAGGGATTGAGGAAATTATGACATTTGGTATTCAACTTGGTACTTTTTACTATATTTAGGCATGGCAAAAATAGACGTAACAACTACTCAAAATGTAACCATACAATATGAAACAGCAGGTTTTATGTGGCGCTGTATTGCATGGTTGTTAGATTTTGCATTTTATATAGCATTTCTCTTTTTATTGTCAATGGTATTTCCCAAACTGATTGTTTTATTTACTTTTTATACATACAGTTTTTGGGGAATCCTCATGATTTTTTTTATGTATTATTCTGTATTTATTATACTGCAGTTATTCATAGAAAAATATACGGAAGGGCAAACTTTAGGGAAAAAAATAACAGGAATTAAAATTCTCAGTCTGGATGGTAATTCCATGGATTTGAATAAATACATTACAAGATTTGTATACAATTACATTGACATCTATTTTTCCTTTTTTTCAATCGGCACAATACTTATTTTAATGAGTGAAAAGAATCAACGTCTTGGAGATATGATTGCAAACACTACAGTTATAAGATTAAAGCCCGATAGAATTGTTACATTGGATGATTTGCAGAATTTACCTGATAAAGAAGATTATATTCCTAAATATCCGCAGGTAACCAGATATACAGATGAGGAAATGCTTGCCTTGAAAAATTTATTAGTCCGATATCAGCAATACCGAAATAATACGTATTATTCTATTCTGCACGATACGGTAAAGAAGCTAAAGCAGCAGATGAGTCTGGAAGAGGTGAAGTTAGATGATGTTACTTTCCTGCGGGATATCATCAGTGAGTATGTTATATTAACCAGATAGCAAAAAAAAATCCTGATAATTATCAGGATTTTTTTTAAACTAAAAGAAATTATTATTTAGTTGTTGTTTTCTTTGCTGTAGTAGAAGTTGTTTTCTTAACAGGAGTAGAAGTTGTTTTCTTCACCGGAGTAGTAGTAGTTTTCTTTACTGTTGTAGCAGCAGGAGTAACAACCTTTGTTGTTGCACCGGCAGGTGCTGTTGTAACCGCAGCAGGTGCAGGAGTAGGAATAATAGAAGTTGGATTAGCCGGATCTGGTGTAATCGCAGGAGCTTCTACTGTACCACTTATTTTTAATACTACCGGTGAATTTTTAGCATTAGAGTTTACAGTAACACTTTTAGAGAATGGTCCTACTCTGTGTGTGTCATAGTGAACTTTAATTTCACCTTTTTGATTAGGTAAAATTGGTTCTTTAGGGTAAGTTGGTACTGTACATCCGCAAGATCCGTGAGCTTCACTGATTACAATTGGTGTTGTTCCTTTGTTAGTAAAGGTAAACACTCTGTTTCCGTCAGCATCTTGCTTGATAGTGCCATAATCAATAGCATCAATAGCAAACTCCATTGTAGGAGCATTAGGGTCCGGTGCTATCGCAGAAGGTACCGTTTCGTCTGCAAATACTCTGAAAGTACTTGCCGTGATAGTTAGTGCTAAGAATAATTTTTTCATGTTCGTTTTTTTATTAGATATAACAAATGTAATGCCTTTTATATTACTCCGCTTAAGTTGCTAAAAATTTTAAGTATAGTTTAACAAATTTCAGCGATTCTTTAAAAAACTAAGGTATATTTGTATCAAATTTTACTATGCGTCGGATTTTTTGTTTCGTTTTTGTATGTTTTACAGCAGTTTTGAGTATCAGAGCAGAAGTGGGTGTTTCTGCAGGTGCCAGAGCAGGGTTTAACATTGCACATTTACGAAAATTTTCACCACCGGATTCATACAAAAAACGCATCAACTTTGGCTCAGACCTTGCAGCCGTCTTGCGTATAGATTTTAATAAATATATTGGATTCCAGACTGAAATAGAATTTACACAAAAAGGGCAGGGCTGGAAACGCACACAGGATTCAGCAAAATATACCTCTAAATTGGTAGCAAATTATGTTCAGTTTCCATTTTTAGCTGTAGCCAGAGTTGGAAGTGAAAAAATAAAAGGTGTTTTTTTATTCGGACCTTATTTTTCTTACTGGACAGGCGGGTATAACCAATCTTCCGTTTCAGTGGATAAACAATCGAGAAATTCAAGCACGGAAAAGTATGTTTTTTCTAAAAATGACATGCGTTTTGACGTCGGGTTGGTTACCGGTGCAGGTGCGGCATTCAAAGTTGGGAAAGGCTGGATAGATGTCTCTGCCAGACACAACTTAGGGTTTTTATCTACAACAAAAAAGAATTCCGGATTAGCAAAGACATATAACTGCAATTTTAACCTATCTGTTGGGTATCTGTACACAATTAAATAGCAGTCAATTACTTATTTCTTTTTCAACCATGTGGAAAAATTTACCCTAGTTTCCATTAGTATATCTATACATTTGCTTGTTGGTGGAGCAAAACTTACCACGTATTACTTACTACTTACAACTAAATCATGGCTGAAGTTCAATATACCGAAGAAAATATTCGCTCACTCGACTGGAAAGAGCATATCCGGCTTCGTCCCGGTATGTATATCGGGAAATTAGGAGATGGCTCCGCACCGGATGATGGAATTTATGTATTACTCAAAGAAATAGTCGATAATTCCATTGATGAATTTGTAATGGGGCATGGAAAACAAATAGATATTTCCATAAAAGATAAAATCGTTACTATTCGTGACTATGGTCGCGGCATTCCATTGGGCTCTGTAATAGATTGTGTTTCCAAAATAAATACGGGCGGAAAATATGATTCACGTGCCTTTCAAAAATCTGTAGGTTTAAATGGCGTAGGAACCAAGGCGGTTAACGCGCTTTCGTCTTATTTCAGAGTGGAATCTATACGTGATGGTGAAACTAAAGTAGCAGAGTTTGATAAAGGGGAATTAATCAAAGATCATAAAATTACTAAGACAACGGATAGAAATGGTACCAAATTTCAGTTTCATGCAGATAATGCCATTTTCAAAAATTTTCATTTTGTTACAGAATTTATTGAAGAACAACTTTGGAATTATGCTTATTTGAATGCCGGCTTAACCATCAATTTTAATGGTGAGAAATTTGTTTCAAAAGACGGCTTAAAAGATTTACTGACTAAGAAAACGAATGAAGCAGAGTTACGTTATCCAATCATTCACTTGAAAGATAACGACATTGAAATTGCATTGACACATAACAATCAATATGGTGAAGAATATTACTCTTTCGTCAATGGACAATATACAACACAAGGTGGTACTCATTTGGCTGCTTTTAAGGAAGCTATTGTAAAAACATTGCGTGAGTTCTATAAAAAACAATTTGAAGCATCAGATATTCGTCAGGCTATTGTTGGTGCTATCTCTGTTCGTGTGCAGGAGCCTGTTTTTGAATCGCAAACAAAAACAAAGCTGGGTTCACAAAATATGTGGGAAAACGGGCCAAGTTTAAAATCATTCATCAATGATTTTATTAAAGATAAACTGGATAATTTCTTACATAAAAATCAATCAATTGCAGATGCTTTGTTGAAACGTATTCAGCAATCAGAAAGAGAAAGAAAAGATTTAAGCGGCATCCGGAAACTGGCGAATGAGCGTGCAAAATCTGCCAACTTACACAATAAAAAATTACGTGATTGCAGAGTGCACTATTCAGATGAGAAAAATGAACTGCATACAGATACTACGTTATTTATAACTGAAGGTGATTCAGCATCAGGTTCTATAACAAAAGCACGGAATCCGCAAACACAGGCGGTTTTTAGTTTACGTGGAAAACCTTTGAATTGTTACGGATTGACGAAAAAAATAGTCTATCAAAACGAAGAGTTTAATTTATTACAACATGCTCTCGATATCGAAGAAGATGTAGAAAACCTGCGCTACAACAATGTGGTGATTGCAACCGATGCAGATGTGGATGGTATGCATATTCGTTTATTGCTGATGACATTCTTCCTTCAGTTTTTTCCTGATTTGGTAAAAAAGGGGCACTTGTATGTATTGAATACACCTTTATTCCGTGTGCGTGATAAAAAAGAAACTATCTACTGCTATTCTGAACAGGAAAAATTGAAAGCGATAGAAAAATTAAGAGGCAAGCCTGAAATTACACGCTTCAAAGGGTTGGGAGAGATTTCACCAAATGAGTTTGAACAGTTTATAGGTAATGATATCCGCCTGGAACCGGTAGTGCTGAAAAATAATCAAAGCATAGAGCAATTACTGGAATATTTTATGGGTAAAAATACACCGGAACGACAAACATTTATCATCAATAATCTCAAAATTGAGAAAGATGAAGTTGTGGAAGAGCTGGTAGAGAATTAATTTATATCATCATTTCTAAACGTAAAATAATTTTTTGAATAACTGAAGAAAAAATAAAGGGAGAGTTAGAAAGAATGTCAACAGAAGAATATAACGAACAAGACAGTCATATTACCACCATAGATGGTTTATACGAAAACTGGTTTTTAGATTACGCATCATACGTAATATTAGAGCGCGCAGTGCCGGCATTATATGATGGTTTCAAACCCGTGCAGCGACGCATTTTGCATGCTATGAAAGAAATGGACGATGGTCGTTACAACAAGGTAGCCAATATTGTCGGCAGTACCATGCAATATCATCCGCATGGCGATGCAAGTATTAATGATGCAATTGTCAATATAGGACAAAAAGATTTATTGATTGACTGCCAGGGAAACTGGGGTGACATTCGTACAGGCGACAGTGCCGCAGCACCGCGTTACATCGAAGCACGTTTGTCAAAATTTGCATTAGAAGTAGTGTTTAATGAAGATACTACAGATTGGCAATTATCTTACGATGGAAGGAAAAGAGAACCTGCAGAATTGCCGGTGAAATTTCCATTATTGCTGGCGCAGGGAGCAGAGGGAATTGCAGTTGGCTTGTCAACAAAAATTATGTCTCATAACTTTTGTGAGCTGATTGATGCTTCCATTAAATATTTACGTAAAGAATCTTTTGAATTGTTTCCTGATTTTTTAACCGGAGGTTTGGTAGACGTACGTGAATATAATGACGGTAAACGTGGCGGAAGAATTCGCGTGCGTGCAAAAGTAGAAGTCGTAGATAAAAAAACTTTAAAAATTTCGGAGATTCCGTTTGGAACTACCACTTCAGATTTAATCGACTCTATTTTAAAAGCAAACGAGAAAGGAAAAATTAAAATTAAAAAAGTAGTTGATAATACCGCAAAAGAGGTAGAAATACTAATCGAACTTCAACCACAGGTTTCACCAAGTGTTACAGTAGATGCCTTATATGCTTTCTCTGATTGTGAATTGTCCATCTCACCGAATACCTGTGTCATTATCGGCGATAAGCCTCATTTTATTGGCGTTTCCGATGCGTTGCGTTTGTCAACTGATACAACGGTACAATTGTTAAAGCGAGAGCTTGAAATACAATTGAAAGAATTGGAAGATAAATGGCATTTTTCTTCTTTGGAAAAAATATTCATTGAGAAAAAAATCTACCGAGATATAGAAGAAGAAGAAACCTGGGAAGGTGTGATTGCAGCGATTGATAAAGGATTGAATCCTTATAAGAAGTTATTGATGCGAGAAGTAACAGAAGAGGATATTGTTCGTTTAACAGAAATCAAAATTAAACGTATTTCAAAATTCGACAAGAAAAAAGCGGATGAGTATATCAAAGGCTTGGAAGATGGAATGGAGGAGACAAAGAAGAATCTGAAATCTCTGACGAAATATGCAATTAAATATTTTGAAGACTTATTGAAAAAATATGGCAAAGGTAAAGAGCGCAAAACGGAGATTGCCATCTTTGATACGGTTGAAATTAAAACGGTTGCTGCCAACAATGAAAAATTATATGTAAACAGAGTCGAAGGCTTTATTGGCTTTGGAAAAGATTTAAAGAAAGAAGAATTTATATCGGAGTGTTCGGATATTGATGATATCATTGCTTTTATGAAAGACGGTACCATGAAAGTAGTGCGAAATTCAGAAAAAGTATTTGTCGGGAAAGATATTATACATGTTGCCGTTTGGAAAAAGAATGACGAACGTACTACATACAATGCAGTTTATTTGGATGGAAAATCCGGTATCAGTTATGCAAAACGATTTAATGTCACCAGTATTACTCGTGATAAAGAATATCCGATTACACAAGGTAATCCGAAATCTAAAGTGCTCTATTTTTCTGTAAATCCAAACGGGGAAGCAGAAAGTTGTACGGTTGTTTTGTCTCCGGCCTGCAGTGCACGCAATAAAGTTTTTGAATTTGATTTCTATAATTTAGATATTAAAGGAAGAGGATCAGTAGGGAATATCGTAACTAAATATCCGGTTAAAAAGATAGAACAAAAAACAAAAGGCAGAACAACACTCGGTGGTGTTGAAATCTGGTTAGATGATACCGTAGGGCGTTTAAATATTGATAAACGAGGCCGCTATTTAGGTTCCTTCCAGAATGAAGATAAGATTTTAGTGATATTGAAATCCGGTGAATATTATTTAACCAATTTTGATTTAACGAATCGTTATGCGATGAATGAGGTTGTTGCGGTAGATAAATTGTATCCGACAACTACGGTTACTGCGGTACATTATTCTGATGCGAAAAAATGTAATTATGTAAAACGCTTCCAGATAGAAACTACTTCTATAGATACTAAAAATAATTTCATTTCAGATGAAAATAATTCGAAGCTCGTATTTGCAACCTTGTTTTCTAATCCAATTGTAGAGTATAAAATGGATTTAGGAAAAGGAAAAGTAAGTGAGCCCGAAACAGTAAATCTGAGCGAATTTATAGAAATAAAAGGCTGGAAAGCTATTGGAAATAAACTGACAGGCGGTACCATTAAAGAAATAAAATTAGTAGAAGCGACGCACAGTGAAGAAGATGAACAATTAGCTAACTTTGATGTTGACTTTGAAATTACTAATTTAAAAGATAAGACGGAGCCTGAACAAGGTGAATTATTTTGATTAGATAGTGTATCAATTAGCAAATTAGCTAATTTTTTAATAATACAATTTTATAATGTGTCGATTCATTAATAACATACATATTGAAATACAAAGAAATTTGGACTAATACAATAACAAAATTATCACATTATCTAATCGGCTAAAGGGCTAATTATAACAATGGATTCACTTACTCATATAGTTGTTGGCGGCGCGCTTGGAGAATTAATGCTCGGAAAAAAAATCGGAAACAAAGCAATTATTGCTGGAGCTGTTGCAAATACCATTCCTGATTTGGATGTTTTTTTTACAAGATTTGCTGCAACGCCCGCAGATGCATTGTACATGCACCGTGGTTTTACGCATGCATTCTTCTTTCATCCGTTTATTGCTATTCCGTTTGCCTTTTTATTGTTTAATATTCTAAAGCGTAAAGTTCCACTGTTGATATGCTATCTTGTTTTTTTAACTGGCTTCGTTACACATGTGTTGATGGATGGAGGAACAGCATACGGTACTCAAATGCTTCTGCCGTTTACAAACAAATTAATCAGTTGGAATAATTTAGCAGTGGTAGATCCATTGTTCACCATTGCACCATTAATATTTTTTATAGCCGTATGGTTTATTAAAAAAGAAAATAATTTCAGAAGGAAGTTTGCAACCGTAAGTTTGATTGTCAGTTTATTTTATTTGGGAACATCTACGTTCAATAAATTTAATTCCACAAGTATATTTAAACAAAACCTGAAAGAAAAAAATATAATAGTGGACGATTTAACCAGCACGCCAACTATGTTTACCTCCTGGCTGTGGAATATGATTGCTTATAACGACAGTACTATTTACTTAGCGGAGTATTCTGTTTTTCAAAACAGCAAAGATGTCAATATTATTCAATATCAACGAAATTTATCAGAACTTCAACCTATAAAGAATACTCATGCCGTACAAACAGCAATTTGGTTTAGTGATGGAAAATATTTTGTACAAAGAGAAAATAAGGATACGCTGAATTTTTTCAATATAAAATGGGGGCGCGGTGATTTCTCTCAGACTTCAGCCAAAGAAGCCTTTCGTTTTTATGCACAACTTTATAAAGACAAAAGCGGTGAAACTACTTTTACTATGGTAGAACCGGATTTTACATCAAAAGACTTTAAAAATTATTTTTCTATGTTGAAGAAACGAATTTTTAATTACTGATATGTTTCAGTTACCATCTCCCTTGCAAAAAATCGAAACTGAATTAACGAGGCAATTTAACATCCATTTATTTATTAAAAGAGATGATTTAATTCATCCTGAAATATCAGGCAATAAGTGGCGTAAACTGAAATATAACCTAGAGGCAGCAAATAGAGAAAATAAAGACACCATACTAACCTTTGGCGGTGCGTATTCTAATCACATTACAGCTACTGCTGCTGCAGGAAAATATCTTGGTTTGAAAACAATTGGTATTATTCGCGGAGAAGAATATCAACCATTAAATAAATCTTTGCAATTCGCCAAAGATTGCGGAATGCAATTACATTATGTGAATAGAACTGATTACAAATCATTTAACATTCAACATTCATCATTAAACATTGATGAAAACAAAGTTTTCATCTTGCCGGAAGGTGGTGCAAACGAATTAGCCGTAAAAGGCTGCACAGAAATTGTGGATGAGATAGAAATAGATTTTGATTATATCTGTTGCGCCTGCGGCACCGGAACAACAATCGCAGGTATCGCATCCAATTTAAAACCACATCAACAAGCAATTGGCATTGCTGTTTTAAAACATGATAAAATCTCAGATGAAATTATACAGAAATATGGCATTCAACATTCATCATTCAATATTCATCATTATGCCTTTAACGGTTATGCCAAAACAACACCAGAGCTCATTCAATTTATTAAAGACTTTTATAATGAGCATCAGATTTTATTAGACTATGTGTACACGGGAAAAATGATGTACGGGATTTTTGATTTGATTGCCAAAAACTACTTTCCTGAACGTTCAACAATTATTGCGGTGCACACAGGTGGTGTAATGAATGCGAATGTGTTTGATATCGAAAAATAGAGTATTTATTTTAAACACATAGACACATAGTTTTTTCTAAAAGCAACACAGATATTGCAATTCATTGCGCAAGTGAAGAAAATCATAGTTGTAAGCTTTGCTTACATTATGTGTTCCTAAAGCAAATTAAGATTTACTGCTGTATGTTTTGCTCTATTTATTTTCTATGTGCCTATGTGTTTTAAAAATTTGTAAATTTGAATCCATGCAATCTGCTTCTCTTTCTACTATAAAAAACGAACTGCAACATATTCCGCAGGAAGCCTTAGTGGAATTGTGTTTGCGCATAGCGAAGTATAAAAAAGAAAACAAAGAGTTGCTGAATTATTTGCTGTTTGAAAACACCAACGAACAACATTATATCAATGCTATTAAACAGGAAATAGAAGAGCAGTTTGCCGAAATAAATATTTCAAACATGTTTTTTGCCAAGAAAAGTATTCGCAGAATATTGCGCATGGCAAATAAGTATATCAAATATTCAGGACTGGCAGAAACGGAAATTGAAGTGCTGATACATTTTTGCAAACAGGTAAAAGCCTTAAAAATAGATTATACTAAGAGCGCTGCCATGGTAAATTTATACAACAACCAGTTGAAGAAAATAAATAAAGCCATGAATACTTTGCATGAAGATTTGCAGTATGAATATGAGAAAGAGATTGAGTTGCTTTCTTAAGCAAAGAAAAGGATTAACTCTCGCA
>DAORIK010000008.1:19868-43816 GCA_035438465.1 Chitinophagales bacterium
TATTTTAGTTGCTTTAATTCCTGCCACTTCTTCTCATTCATATTCTCATCTAAATTAGGATTGTAGGTATTGGATTTGGTGCCAATATATTCACCTTCATTATTCATCCAATATTGATTATAGCCTTGCTGTACTTTATAGGTTTGTCCGGTTTCTGAATTTTGTACATTTTGTCTTTCATAAATATTATCTATAGTCTGCTCTTGTCTTTTATCACTTGCTGCATTACCGGCTTTCCATCCGTTCATAATGGCATCATTAATGGCATTTGTTTTATTGACATGTGCAAGTTGACTGGCTTCAAAGGCCGCCTGGTTAGCTGCCATTTTTTTATTAAAGGCAGCCCAGTTTGCACCTACACGTTGTGCTTCCGCTTTGTTGTATGCCATAATGGGTTCCAGATTGTAACGCATGTTTGACTGAGAAAAGATAAATTGTTTCTTTGCCAATTCAAATGCACTTGCATCAACTTCCAAGAGAGAGGATCTGTAAGACCAACTTTGCATTTCTGTGCTTGTACTTGTGTTCACTCGTATTAACAGGAATGACAATTTGCCGTTCTTGTCTTTCCATTCTGTTCCGTAAGCCCGCACATCAGAATTAGAAGGCATGGCTTTAAATAATTGGTCGCTATACCATTTATCTATTTTACTGATTTCAGGTATTTCATAATGTTTTACGTAAGTTAAACCTCTCTTTGCTGCTGATGGAACAAAATCCTGTTGTATTAATTCATCTATTCCCGGATACTCTCGTTGTTTGGTTTGTGAATAAGCATATTGCAAACTGGGATTGTAATTTATCATAAAAATTTGTAAAGGAAAATCTGTTACTTTTATATTGTTTGGACCAACCATTGAAGCACCATTAACGTTGAGTTTCCAGGTTGCAGGTAAAGGCATCAAAGCAGCTACCATGCCACTACCGTCTTTTAACTCATGCATCACTATTTTTTGCCAGTAATTACTTGTTTTTGTACCGGATTTACCGGAGCCGGACTTGTCATCAGAAGTTTCTTCTGTTCCTGTTCCCGATTTTTTGGCTTCAATGTTATTACAACTTACTATAAAAAATGTAAGTGCAACTATTAGATATTTTATATTCATAATCTATGGTTTAGAGAAGTAATAATAATATCTAATTTAATTGTTTTTTCTCAAATGGGCAAGCAGGAACTCAATGTATTTGAGAGTGCTTTAAACAGATAGAATTATTGCTGCTGGATAGGCTGATTTTGTGACTTGCACGAGACTCCAGTCTCGTGTGTGTTGATTGAACCAATCTTTAATTGGGAATATTCAATTGTTTTTTTATAAATCAGGTCAGAGACCGATGGATTTAATAGACACGAGTCATCTGTTGGAAGACTCAAGTCAGATAACACGATAGAATGATGCTAATTCAAACTACCAAAATCCACAGGCACTACACGTGAAATGCCTTGTTTAACCATCGTTACACCATAAATAGAATCTACACTTGCCATGGTAGATTTATTGTGTGTTACCAAAATAAATTGTGAGTTTTGTGAGAACTTGCGTATCGCTTCATTGAATTTTTTGATATTCGCATCATCCAGCGGTGCATCCACCTCATCTAAAATACAGAATGGTGCCGGTTTATATAAATACAACGCAAACAGCAAAGATAAAGCGGTCAGTGTTTTTTCACCTCCGGAAAGCTGGTTGATGCTTTGCGGTCGTTTACCTTTCGGTCGTGCAATGATATCAATATCTGATTCCAAAGGATCTTCCGGATTTACCAACACCAGATCGCAATTGTCATCTTCGGTAAACATACTTCTGAATACGCTGATAAAGTTCTCACGAACCGCATTAAACGTTTCTAAGAACTGTCCTTTTGCAGTATTTTCTATTTCCAGCATCGTTTGCAATAAATTCTCTTTTGAGTCTGCCAAATCTTTTTTCTGTGAATTGATAAATTCAAAACGTTCGTTCATTTCATTGTATGCTTCTTCCGCCATCGGATTTACCTCGCCGAAGTTCTCAATTCTGCGTTTTACTTTTTCCAGCCTTTCACTTAAATCTTCTCTTGGTGTTTCCGGTAATTCCAATGAAGAAGAGAACTCTTCCACATCAATATGAAACTCAATCGACAAACGTTCTTTCAAAACATTCAGTTTTAGTTTCAATTCACTGAGCATTTCTTTTTTATGCATGATAGTCTGCTCAATCTGCTGCTTGATTCTGCTTTTTTCCCTAATCGATTCTTCAATCGTGTTGATGCCGTCTTTTAACTGGTAGTATTCTGTTTCCTGGTCTGATAAAGTTTGCATTTGCAATTCTTTCTCTTTATAGGAATCAATCAAAGCAGTTTCAATAGCAGTAATACTCTCAGCAAGAATATCAATTTCTAATTGAGAGTTCTCAATGTCTTCCGTTGCAGCTTTTACACGGTTTTCATTTTCTTCCAGCTGATGTTGCTTATAAGTAAGCGTCTGCTGATTGGATTTTAATTTATTTTCCTGCTGAATAAATAATATATTGGATTGATTGAAAGTTTGAGAGAATTGATTGTACAATTCATTCGCTTTTCTGAAATCAATTTCCAGGTTATCCAAATCTGTTTTATGCTGGTTGGCAGCTGTAATATGTGCTGCTAACTGTGATTGAAGCGGAGCAATTTCCTGTACGATTTTTTCGATTTGCTCTTGTATTGCCTGAGCTTGTGAAGTGATTTTACCAATAGAATTTTCTTCACTTTCTATTTTTGACTTTTTCGCTACCAATTCTTTTTCTACTTGCTGTAATTCGTGCGTTTCGCGCTCAATCACATTGCGAAATGAATTGATTTTTAAATGCTGAAGTTCATTGTAATTATCCTGCGTGATTTTTTTAAGGTTCACTACTTCGATTTCCAAATCTTTGATTTCTTTTTCCAGGATTTCAAAATTCTTCAAACGACCTAAACGTTTACCTTCGAACAAACCAACGGCACCACCTGAAATTTGCTTATCAGATTTTAATAAATGACCAGAATTGGAAATGATGAAAACATCTTTTTTATTGTCAATCGTATCAAAAATATGATTGACATCGCTGCCTTCGTCTGCAATATAAATGCCATTTAATAAGTAGGAAAGAAGTGGCTGATATTTTTCATCAATCTGAACAACATCTAAAGCTCTAATAGATTTCTCAACTGAAGATTGTCGACTGTCAACTGTTGACTTCTTGAAGTAATCTAAAATCAAAAAACTCGCTTTCCCAACAGAACTTTGAGATAAAATATCTATTGCATTGATAGCTTCATTTTCTGTATCAACAACAAAATTATTTAAATAGGGTTGTAGTACACTTTCGATTGCCACACGATATTTTTCTTCCGAATAAATAATATCAGAAAGCAAAGGAGTATCTTTTAACCAATTCACATTCTTCTTTAAGAACTTAATAGATTCAGGAAACCCTTCCAGATTGTCTATCATATTCTTTGTGAGTTTAAACTCATTATTCTTTGCGTCGAGAATTCTGTTTTTATTTGTCAGTTCCTGACGAAGATTTTCAGTTTTTTCTTCGAGTACTTTTATCTTCTCGTTATTATCTTCTTCTTTGGAACGCAAATCATCCACGAGCAATTTTTGCTTTTCAATTTTTTGTTCAGTTTGAATGATATCACTTCGGAGCCCTTCCAGTGTTTTTATTCTCTCCTCATTTTCAAAAATAGATTGTTGTGCACTGTGTTGCAAAGCTTCATGCTGCGATTCTTTTACAGCAATCAGCTTCTCAGTTTCCATTATCTGATTTGAGCTGGCAAGATGCTTGTTGCGTGCTTCTTCCAGGTTGTTTCTGAATTCGAGATTCGTATTACGTTGCTCTTCCAGTTTTAGTTTTGCAGCATCAAATTCAACACGAACTACTTCTAATTTTTGTTCGTCTTCTTCATTGTATTTTTTAAGATTAACAATCTCACTGTTCAGACTTTCAATAACGTTTTGTGCTTGTGTAATCTGTTGGTTGAGTTGTTTAATCTTATCTTTTAAGAAAGAAGATTTTTGTTCATCAATTCTTTTTTGACTTTCTTTTTCCTGTAATTGTGATAAAAAACTGTTTAGTTGCTTTTGCTGGTCAGATAACGTTTTTTCTTTTTCGAGTACTGCCAGTTTCTCTTTTTCCAGATTTGCATCTAATAATTCAATTTGTGCCGTGGCTTCCAATCGTTTATCTTCAAATTCTTCAATTTCTTTATTGGATAGGGTGAAACTTTCGTTGATGCCATGCAATTCATATTTAGACAAATCAATTGAAATTACTTTGTATTCTTCTTTGTAATTCTTGTATTGTCTTGCTTTGCGTGCCTGTGATTCCAGTGACTTTAAATTCTTATCAATCTCAAATAATAAATCTTCCACACGGTTTAAATCAGCTTCGGTAGCCTGCAATTTTGCCAATGTTTCTTTCTTTCTGGTTTTATATTTAGAAACACCGGCAGCCTGTTCAATAAGTGTACGACGGGCATTGTCTACGTTACTTAAAATCTGATCGATCATCTTCAACTCGATGATGGCGTAAGAATCCGTGGATATTCCGGTATCCATAAACAAATCACGGATATCTTTTAAGCGGCACGAAACGCCATTCAGTTTGTATGAGCTGTCTCCGTCACGTTCTACAGTTCTTGTTATAGTAACACTGGAAAATTCGGTAGGCAGTAAATTACGTGTATTATCGAGTGTAATGGATACTTCAGCAACATTAGCGGCAGATTTATCTTTAGTGCCGTTAAAAATCATGTTATCCATTTTTTCCAGACGTAAGGCTTTTGTTTTCTGTTCCCCTAAAACCCACCGGATGGCATCTACAACATTGGATTTTCCACAACCATTTGGTCCTACAATGCCGGTAACGTTATTTTCAAAATTTATTTGAGTTTTTTCGGCAAAACTCTTAAACCCCTTGATATCCAAACTTCTCAGTCTCATCTCTGTATAATTTATTCAGTTTTATGGAAAATCCACAACTCACAAATATAAGTGAAATCATGCTTGTGCTTAGTGAGCAAAGTGGTATAGTTATTGACATTTTTCTAAAATATCAGACAAAAAAAGTGGATAATATTTAGAGGATTTCTATTGTATAAATCAGGTATTTTAAATAATAAGAAACTTTAAGTCTGTATTTGAATATTTACAACACATTGTATTGATAATGAGATTATTATGATTTCTCTCAAAAAATATAATAATAGTGAAATAGTCTACGGATTTATTTCAAATTGACAAATCTGATTTTAGCATCAGACATTTTACTGTAATAGATTAAATCTGCTTTTTTGTTTTTTGAAGAATATATCACATGCTCTAAGCCAGTCCAGAGAAAAAACCAGCCAGCAGGCTCAAAAAGTATAAGTAAAGTATGAATATAGAATTTCTGAGGATTTTGAAAGGAGATATAGCTGGCACAAAACATCAAAAGGGTACCTGCTATGATATAATATAACCCGCGTATAGTTTTTTGTCTGGTGTCTTTTTTAATCTGATGGTAGCTGTTCCCAAAATATAAATGCAAACGCTTTATGATAATTTTTTCCTCATCTATTTTTCTCACAAACTCAGGAATAGATAATTTCAGATGTATTTTATTTCTGCTTTTTTCATCACAAACTTTTCGTACTTCCGTCAAAAAATCATCAGAAACGGTTCTTTCAGAAAGCGGACGTGAATCAAAATCTGAAAAGATATCGTTGTATGAATCCAGCCATATACTTATTTCAAAAATATCCGGTATTTCTTTATTAATATTGCTACCGACATTTTCCTGAGGATTCAACTTGTATCTTTTCTTGAGTGATGGTGAAAAAAAGTGACCGCGAAGGGATTCGAACCCCTAACCCTCAGAGCCGAAATCTGATATTCTATCCAGTTGAACTACGCAGCCAATATATAAGTGAGTTGTAGCCGTAAAAGTAATTAAATTACTTGAATATTTTAATTGGAACTACTTAGTTTTTCCACCCGGAAATTTGCCATATTCTTCATCGATTGGTTCCCATAATTCCAGTTTGTTGCCCTCTGGATCAAGAATATGAACAAACTTACCATAATCAAATGATTCAATAGTGTCAGTAATTGTAACGCCTTCTTTTTTTAATTGACCTACCAATGCTTCTAAATTTTCGACGCGGTAATTAATCATGAAATCTTTTTGAGATGGCTCAAAATATTTAGTAGATTCTTTAAACGGACTCCATTGTGTATATCCTTTTTTGGTAGAGTCTGCACCTTGATACCATTCAAAATTTGTTCCGTACTCATCGGTATTTAAACCTAAATGTGTTTTGTACCACTCTTTTATTTTCTTAGGATCTTTACATTTAAAGAAGATGCCGCCGATGCCTGTTACTTTTTTTATAATCTTTTCTTCATCAGCTGATGATGAACGAATAGTCTTGAATGCATAACCCAATCCAAATGAGACAGATAATGCTAAAATAATTAAAAGATATTTTTTCATATTAGCTGAATTTAGATTTTTAGAAATGGCAGATTACAAAAATAGAAAATATTTTATGTTTTATAAAAACTAATAACTATTTACAAATAACTTATAACTTTATAGCATGGAAGCAAGAAAAGTATCAGAAACACTTAATATTCACACCGAGTTGATTATGCCGGCACATACCAATCCGATTGGAAATCTGATGGGTGGTCATTTGCTGAGCTGGATGGATGTGTGTGCAGGAATTTCTGCCATAAAGCATAGTGGCGGTATTTCCGTTACAGCGAGTCTGGATAATGTATCGTTTAATTTACCAATAAAAATGGGTGATATCGTTATACTCAGATCATTTGTAACGCGGGCATTTACAACTTCTATGGAAGTGATTTGTGAAGTCTTTATTAAAAATATTAAGACACAGGAAGAGGTGAAATCGCACGAAGCTTTCTTCTCTTTTGTCGGGTTGGATTTCAGAAATACAACGCCCATAAAAGTGTTACCTGTAATTCCTGAGACAGACCGTGAAAAAGAATTGTATGAAGATGCATTGCACAGAAGAGAAATGCGCCTCATCAATGCCGGAAAAATGAGTGCGAAAGATGCTGTTTATTTGCGCAGAGAATTATTTCGGGATGCGGAAGATGATATAAATGTTATCTGAGATAATCAGTAGCTTATTTGCATGTGTTGCTTTTGTCTGAATTCTTTACGCAAGAAGACAATTCCCATTTCAAAAATATCTATGGTGGTGGTTACTTTCTCGTGGTTCTTAATATATTCCCAAGCTTCTTGCATTTCTTCACTCCAATGGATATCATCGAATAGCAAAATGGTATCATTATGACAATAAGGAAGTACGGTATTGAAATAATCAATGGTGGGTACTTCCCGATGATTTCCGTCAATAAATATTAAGTCGAATTTTTGACGCTCGTCACAAATTCTTTTCAACTCATTATCAAAATTACCAACAACCAGTTGTATGTTTTTTAATTTCAGTTTATTGAAATTTTCCTGTGCAACTATTGCAATGGATTCACTTCCTTCAATAGTTATTACGCGCGTATTTTCATGCGCAGAAGCCAAATATGCCGTAGTAATACCTAAGGAAGTACCCAGTTCTAAAATGGAATTGGCTTTAAAGTGCCGTACCATCATAAACAATAAATGACCGTATTTTTCTTTCTTTACACTTTTTCGTACAATCTTACTTATTTTTCTTTTGTGTGTTTTAAACGCCCTCGAGCCGGCTCCTAAATCAATAACATCTATCTCTGAGTGATTATCTTTTAAACTGTCACGAACTGCTTCAATTCGTTCAAAATCTTCATAAAGAAGTTGTTTTTCAAACACTTCAGTCACTAACTTAAACACAAACGGAGAATGAATTTTATATTTATTGAATGAGGTTATCCAATAGTAAATATATTCTTCTATTTGAAAAAAATTAGGCATGTTGTCAAAAATACATATTCTAATTAAATAAAAAGAGTTTCATTATCCACTTAATATTGAAAATTAAGATTGGAAGCAATCTTTAGTAGAAAGTTATTGTTTAATAAGTGGAATAGTGGTTTTGTTTTTATTATCAGAGATATTGATATAATAAATTCCGTTTGCAAAATCACTTATATTAATTTCAATTAGCTGGTTGTTATATTCAGGGGTATCCTTTTGTTGCATAATTTGCCCAAGTGCATCATAAATAATAATCTGACTCATTCCAACCGGATTATTTATAATTACAGCAATAGAGTTCGTAGCCGGATTTGGAAAAACAGTAGCATGGTAAGTATCATTCTTGTTTATAATTTTTACAATATCTGAATATTTGTACCTGCCATCCGTATCAATTTGTTTTAGCCTGTAATAATTAATACCTTCAGGTACATTGTTATGCTGATAATTATAGTTTAATAATTGATTTGAAAAACCTGCACCTTTTACTTTGTAGATTTCTTTAAACTTAGTAATATCCTGAGAGTATTCAAGAATAAAGTAATCTGAATTATATTCAGATGCCGTTGTCCAATAAAGATTATTTATTAAGGCATCAATTTTCTTTCCGTCAAAATTTACTAATTCAACCGGTAATGAACACTCATTAACTGTATACGTGAATTGCTGAGGAAGCCCGTCACAACCATTTTTAGAAGGTGTAACTGTAATAATGGCTGTTTGTGTTTGAGTACTTCCATTATAGGCAGTAAATGATGGAATATTTCCGGTTCCACTGGTATCAATACCAACAGAAGTATTACTGTTTCTCCAGAAAAAAGTGGTAGATGATAAGTTGCTGCTGAACACAACAGGTGCTGTACTTTCTCCAACACATAAAAGCTGGTTTGTAATAGCAGACATCACTGGTATTGGCTTTACTGTTATAGGAAATAAATTTGTTGCCGTATCAGCACCCGATAAACAAGTGTTTGAATTATCGACAGTTATTTTTACTTTATAAATATCTCCATTGTTAACCTGACTGGTAGAATAAATACTTAAAGTATCTCCGTTTAAAGGTGATCCGTTTTTATACCACTGATAAGCTATTCCATTAGATGGTAAGCTGGCATCGGGATTAGCCGTTAATAACACAGTTGAACCATCGCAAATACTATTAGATAAATCAGACGAAATAGATACAGCGGCTGTTGCGGAAATAATTTCTTTTAGGAACATGCTGTCTTTTGATTTACATCCGTTATTGCTAACCGTTACAATATATTTTCCTGTAGAATCAGATGAAATAATTGGTGTAGTTGCACCTGTATTCCAGAGATAAGAAGTTGCAGGATTTGAAGTGGCATTTAGCTGAACGGTTGTTCCTGAACATACTGTAATATCTGTCAAATCATTTATTACCGGATATTTTGTAAAAGTGATATTCTTTTTTGATGTATCCGCAATACCGCATAAATACTTCAATAATTTTACTTGATAGATGCCTGAAGCAGAAAAAAGATGTTTGGGTGTTAGTTGTGTTGAAGTATTATTCACAACACCTGAACCAGGGTCGCCAAAACTCCAGCGAATAGAATCGTAAGAACTGGTGGTTACTTTAAAAAGTACGGAATCACCTGAACAAAATAATGAAGTATCACCATTTGAAAGGTTAGTTGCGGTTATGCTTGAATTATAAAAAAAGGATGAAATAAATGGAGGTAAGCCGCTCGTACTTTTTTTGCCGGCTAAACTTATGGCATTTGTCGTAAATGTAGCTGTTGACAGTCTTGGGTTATTAATGGTATGCAGATGATTTCCATATCCATAATTATAATTGGTTGAATCAGTTCCGGTTCTGATCCATTTGGAACAATATATTTTACCGTCAGGTGCTAATTGCAATCCGCCAACCAACTCATTTGGAATTAACTGAAATAGAGATTTTGATGCAATTATGTTTGCAGCATTCAAATCAAAACGCCAGATTCTGCTTTCAAGTGGATAGGATGCTGAAGAATCAGGTCTGAAAGTAGTAAAATCCTCCGTAACATATAAATATTCATTACAGTTAGAAAATTCAACACCATAGGGGCCTTCAGAATAGAAGTTATAGTTAATGCTGCCGGAAACTGAGTTACTTACAACACCTGTAGCTGCATTGAAATCGGATATCACCACTTCCTTATTTTCGCGGTAATGACAGGCTGCTATTTTTTCCCCATTGGGTGATATTTTCATATATCCTGCTGCACCGCCTCCAAAATTAGGATAATTCGGAGTAGCTGAAACAACCGGACCTGAATTACTGATAACAGGCGTTGTATTCACACCACTTGATGTTATATGATATGCCATATAACTATTATTGTTTACACCATGTGTAACAACCCAGTAGCCTGTACCATCAGCGTCTTTTACTGCAGTTAATCCTTCAGTAGTAGGTTTTGTTATAAAAAGATTTTTATTTAACAACACAATCGCACCACGTCCGCTATCTGCAGTCATATCAACTTCAGAGTACATCATGCCATTTGAGGTACCATCCACATCGCCGGCAATTAATGCCATACCTGCCTGCATGTCCACGGTAAAAATATAATAAGCTGTACTACTTCCGGGTTTCGGAATAATAATGCCGGATTGTGTACTGGATGGATCTCCTTTTAATAAAGTTGGAAAAGAATTAAGCATCTGTACATGATTTTTGTTCCAGACTTTTCTTCCGTCAGTATAAAATAAAAGGTTTCCATTTGCATCACTAATTGATGAGCAGCCTTCGAAAGTCGTTAATTTACCATCAGTTACAGCTGTAGCAGTACCGGAATTAAAGGAAATTCCGGCATTTTGACCAAAGTACCAATTATAGGCTTCTTTTTGTCCAAATCCGGTATAATAAGTTAATATAAGAAAAAATAAAATGTAAAACTTCCCCATGGCCAACCTGAATTAGCATTTAAATATACATATAATTTCTATAAAAAACCGTTATAATTGCCTGATTAACAAATATAAATACGAATATTGAACGGTATATTCATATTTTTTATCATTTAATCAGTTGAAAGGAAAGCTAAATTCCGGATATATCTCATTTATAATCCGTTTGAAATATTTTTTTATATTTTAGTAGTAAATGAAAATACCTCAAATACCTGCGTTGCCATTTATTGGAAATGCACCTGAAATATCTAAAGATATACTTGGTTTCTTTGGCAAAAATCTGAAAAAACATCCGGATAGTTTTATGTTAAGTCTACCCGGCAGAAAAGTAATTGTTACTTGTGATGCAGCAATAGTAAAAAATATTTTAGTATCTAACCAAAAAAATTATCGGAAAGATTATGGCGCAAACAAATTGAGACTTGCATTAGGAAACGGATTGCTGACAAATGAAGGAGAATCCTGGTTTAAACAAAGAAGATTAGCACAGCCTGCATTTTATAAAAACAGACTGGAAGGCTTTTTTGAAACTATGAATCGTATAGCTGTTGAGCATCTGCAGCAATGGAAAACAAATAATGCAAAAAACGTAATGATTGATGCAGAAATGATGCAGCTTACTTCTAAAATTGTGGTAGAAACATTATTAGGAAGTGATGTTGCTTACAAGCTGAATGAAATACAACGTTATATTTATACCATACAGGATTATTTAGTGAAATGTATTCGCAATCCCATTTATGAATTTTTTGCAAAATACAATGGCAATAAAGAAAAATTTGATAAAGCTATAAATGAGTTCGATACAGTGCTCTATCAGATAATTAATGACAAAAAGAAAAAAGAACTTGGAAATGATTTGTTGAGTATGCTGATGGAAGCACGTGATGCCGATACCAATGAAGGTATGAATGATAAACAGTTACGTGATGAATTACTGACGATTTATGTCGCGGGACATGAAACTTCCGGTTATGCATTAGCCTGGTCGATGTACAATTTATGCAAACATAAGGGTGTTTATCAAAAAGCAAAAAGGGAAGTACAGGAAGTTATGAAAGATGGAATCTTAACAATAGATTCTTATAAACACCTGACATATATAAAAGCTGTAATAGATGAAACACTGCGTTTATACCCAACCGCTTATATTATTGGAAGAGAAAGTAAAGATAATGATGAGGTAAACGGTATTGAGATTCCCAAAGATACAGTAACGATGATAAGTGTTTATCACTTGCACCGCAATCCTAAATACTGGCAACATCCGGATGCATTTTTACCTGAACGTTTTGAAGGAAAAAATAATACCTTGTTTAACAGTGAAGCTTATTATCCTTTTGGTGGCGGACCAAGAATGTGTATTGGTTTTTATTTTGCAACCATGGAAATTACCATTGTGCTGGCACAATTATTATATCATTTCGATTTTCAACTGGATGAAACACACAAAGTAGAATTTGAACCATTGGTTACATTGAAACCAAAGTATGGAATTAAATTACAATTAAAGCAGAATAATTAATCTACAACTCTGTTGAGTTTGTATTCCATTACATCTAATGGTTTCTTTCCTGTGTAATTAGGATTGGTAAATTCAGAATAATAAATAGAATAACACAAACCCCGCAAACCTATATTTAACTGGCGTAATAATGACGGCAGTATGCCATCACTTGGATTACTTTGTGCATTTGTGCAGGCATTAATAATCCATTTTAAAATTCCATCAGGTAAGAAAGAAAAGATAGCCAAGACCATAGCTAAGGATGAAAAATCATCTTCCGGTACATTTGATGTAAGGTTATTTAAATAAGAAGTACCTGCAGCTTCTTTGAACGAAGGAAACTCACCATTTTTAGGACAATATATTTCGCCTACTTTAAGAAGTCCTTTAGTTGCTCTTGTAGAAAAAAAGTTTGCCATATTTATACTTTTAATTTTTCTTGAATAAATTCATCTATGTATGTTGCGATTTCTTCGCCTGCATCTTCCTGTAAAAAATGACCAGCATTTTCTATCGTAATTTTTTTTTGCTGATGTGCCGCCGGCATAATCTTGTAGAAAAAATGCACCATCTTTCCTAAGATCTTGTCTTTATCTGAAAATAAAATAATAGCAGGTTTCTTCCATTCTGATAAAACAGTTGCAGCTCTGTTCATTTGAATAACGCCATCTGCATTTTTGTTGTTTGGTGCGAGAGAAGGAAATATCCTGGCCCCGGCTTTATATTTTTTTTCCGGGAAAGGAGCATTGTAGGCAGCCACAACTTCGTCACTTACAGGTCTTGCACATGCTTTTCGTACTATTCCACCAATAGGTAAATCCGGGTGGTATTTTGCAAATGACTGCCATGCTTTAAATGATAACGGCAATTTTCTTCCATCCGCTAAAGCTGTATTCAAAATAACTACCCGTTTAAATAAATCAGGAAATTCACCCAGAACACCAAGGCCAATCAATCCGCCCCAGTCTTGTACAACCAATGTAATATCTTTTAGCTGTAATTTATGAATCAGATTTATTACAGAGTTATAATGAAAGGTATAGGAATAATCTTTCATCTCCAGCAATTTTTCTGATTTGCCGAAACCAATTAAATCAGGTGCGATAAATCGATACTTTGTAGAAAGCACCGGAATAAATTTTCTATACAAGTAACTCCAGGTAGGTTCGCCGTGTAAGGCTAAAATAACTTCATTATTTTTATCACCTTCATCAATATAATGCATCCTAAGCCCATTGTAATCAATATAGTTGGGCTGATATGGAAAATCTTTTATTCCATCAAAACAGGTATCCGGTGTTAGAATAGATTTCATTATTTCAGCAATTGTGTTGCTAATCTGTGTCCTAATGATTTAATAGTTAAGCCCGGGTTGATGCCCGGTGCGTTGGGATAAATACTGGAATCTGCAATGTACAATGTCTTTTCACCGTGCACCTGAAAGTCAGGATTCACCACTGATTTTGAAGCATCGGTTCCCATAACGCATCCTCCCATTAAATGTAATCCGAAATAAAAATTTGATTTATAGATTTCTTTAGCACCGGCAGTATTCATAATATTTTCGATAGCTTGCAATCCTTTATCACGTCGTGTTTTATCCTGATCGGTGAGTGGTTTGGATATGGTTAGTTTCCCTTTGTTGTCACACATAATTTCGCCAACATTTTCATCACGCACCGCTACTTCAATACATTGCATATACCGATATTGTTTCATCAAGCGCTGATGTTCTGCACCGGTTTCATTCATCAGCATACCAATAGAAATTGGTGATGCAAAAACATTTTCTAATTTGAATCCTTGTTTTCTAAAGTTTTCATCTTTTGATGCTACTGATTGAAACATACCTTTGTGTGCATCTACAGGTTCATTTTGGAATCCGAGCCACATGAATTGCGGATGCGAGGAGAATTTCTTTCCGAGTGCCGGTAATTTTGATTTGAACCCTGATAAAGTCATCATTCGCGTGGAACCAAATGCACCACCGGAAAGAATTACTTTCTTTCCTTCAAATGACACTTGTTTGCCATTTTGTAATCCATATATTTTACAGGTATCACTGTTGGGTTCTACTTTAGAAATTTCTGTTTCTGCAATAATTTCCAACCCTTCTTTTTCAGCTTTTTGTATAAAGGCTACTAAGGAACTTTGTTTTGAATCTCTGAAGCACCCGCCGAGACATCCTGTGCAATCATTATCTCTTTCAGGAGCACAATCACTTTGTCCTCTGCGCAGAAATCCCCATTTATAACCCAGCTTATCACATGCATCTGCAAATAAGATGCCGTTTGGACGCATTTCTTCTCTGCAAAATGTATGTAACACCATATCACTTTCCACCTGCGAATAATGTTTATCCATTTCCTGATTATTGAACCATTCCACACCACTTTCATTTTTCCAGTCGTTAAAGGCGATGTCATCAAATCTATCCATTAAACATTGATATACAATGGAAGAACCACCGACCATTTTAGTACGTAAAAATCCCATTCTGCCGTCTTTACCAAACTCGATGCCGCCACCCCAATACAAGTGTGCTGAAGTTTCTGCTTCTGTTTTTGGAAATGTATCTTTTCTGTAGAATTTACCTGCCTCAATCAGTAAAACTTTTGCACCTGATTTGTTGAGATAGTAGGCGAGTGAACCACCGCCTGAACCTGAACCCACAACAATAAAATCGTATATCATGTTTATTTGAATTTTTCTTTGTTTCCTATTCCGTCCAACGGTAATACATTAGCGATAAATTTAAACCAGTTCCTTGACTTGCCAAACCAACTTACCATTACAGCATACAATAGTTTATATTTTGAATTGGTATATGGATACCATTGTGGCTCGATTAGTTTTCCCTGCTTATCAATTAAAACAGATTTTAAATTACAGAATGCTAATAAGCCATCTTCGCCTTTAAATCTGCCAATACCACTATCTTTTACACCGCCAAATGGTAAGTAAGGATTGGCTTCATTCAGCATGTGATTATTTACGCAAACATTACCTGCTTTAATAGCACGAGCTACACGTGTACCACGCTCCATATCTTTACTCCAAACAGAAGCACTTAAACCATATACAGAATCATTAGCTAAAGTAATTGCTTCTTCCTCTGTCTTAAATTTCATGATGGCTAATGTTGGTCCGAATGTTTCTTCCGAGGCAATCTTCATCGAATGATTGCAATTTTCAAAAATGGTTGGTGGAATATGATGGGAGCCTTTTTCCTGAATGCCGCCACATAATAAAGTAGCACCTTTTTCTAAGGCGTCTTCAATATGATCTTCAATTATTTTTACCTGAAACGATGCTGTGATGGCACCCACATCGCAATCTTCCGCAGATGATGTGTCTCTGTTCGGATGCGAAGTGCGCAGGCGTTTTGTTCTTTCTACCAAATAGGGAACAAGCTTATCATAAATTCCTTCCTGTACATACAAACGCTCTATTCCGGTGCAGTTTTGTCCGGCATTGGTAAACGCACCCCACATTATTCCGTTCACTGTTCTGTCTATATCTACATCATCAAAAACTATACTCGGGTCTTTTCCGCCTAATTCTAAATCGATAGGAATTAGTTGTTTGGCACAGGCTTCCATCAGCCTTCTTCCTGTGTTTACACTTCCGGTGAAGTGTACTTTATCCGGTTTTTGTGCTAACAGATTTGCACCGGTTTCTTTGCCGCCAATTACTACTTGTATAGCGTCTTTCATAAATCCGCTGTTAGCAAAGAAATGTTCCCATAATGGTTTTAACGGAGTTACCTCGGATGGTTTTACAATAGTTGCATTTCCTGCTAAGAAGGACATTAAACCAGGAACAATAACCTGATAGAATGGGAAATTCCACGGTGTAATGACTAAAACAGTTCCAAGAGGTTCTCTGAATTGTCTCGATTTTTTTTCCATCAGAAAGATAGGCCAGTTCATATGCTGGTCTTTTAATTGTTTCGGTGCTAACTTTGTATAAACATCAATTACATCTGTTACTTCAAATACTTCTGCTGCAAATGCATCTGTTCTGCATTTTCCTGTTTCTGCAATAATGCAATCTAAAATAAAATCACTGTGAGCAATTACGTAATCACGTATTTTATAAACTTCTGAGACACGCTGTTCCACAGACATTGCCTGTATTTTTAGTTGTACTGTTTTAGCTTTTTCAAAAATCAGCTGTGCCTGCTCATTATTGATTTCGTCAATCTCATACAACGTGGTGCTTTTTATCGGGTTATTTACTTTTATAAAATTTGATGTTAATACTTCCATGCTATTATTTGCGTTTATATGGTAATGATATTTAATTTTTATGCTTGTATAAGCACAGCAATATACCAATTAATGGTGAGATGAAAAAGTTTCTAACTTGAAAAATGTAAAAAAATCAAATGGAATTAATGTTGGGTTTGTAAAAACCGTAATGCGTCTTTTACAGTGGTTGCAGCATCTTCTTCCTGTGGAACATGGCCAAGTGAAGGATACATAATAAGTTGAGAGTTGGATATATCCCTGTGAAATTTGTGAGCATTCTTTGGATCTACCCAGGTGTCTTTTTTGCCCCATAAAATAAGTGTGGGTGTGCTAATATATGGTATGCGTTTGCCGCTTATATCAATATCATTTATCATTTTACTTAATGCATCTCTTGTTCCTTTTCGTCTCAGAAAATCATAGTACATATGCTTGGTGGTTTCTGAGATACTATTTTTGTTGCCATATACCTGTGCATAAATGGCAGACAGAATCGGTTTTGGTGTAATATGTTTTGTAATATTACCAATGGGATACAACATAGATAAAAAAGAAACCGGTGGAATAAATTTATAACCAACACTATCAATCAATATCATCTTTTTTATGCGGGTTGGATATTTTAATGCATAATTCCAAGCTGTAAAACCGCCAATAGAATTGCCGGCAATGTGAAACGCTGTTAACTGGATAGCATCTACGAGTTTTTCAAAAAATAAAAAATAATCATCGAAACGTGTATATTTATCAGTATTCAAAGGCCCTGTGATGCCAAATGGCGGCATATCAAAACTAATAACTTTGTAATGCGCGGATAACTCGCGCTGCCATCCGTTCCAAGTTTCCAGCATGGAACAAAATCCATGTAACAATAAAACAGGTTCGCCTTCTCCGGAAATTTTCAAACGTACTTCTACGCCATCTACATTAATATATTCACATCCTTCACCGTATTTGGATTTTAAATACGACGCAGATGTTTTTCGCATTCCAAATTGTTTACGGATAGTTTTTATCATTCTGATTGATTTATAAAAAACACTTACCTTCTCCGCGGTAAGTTGGAACTTTATCTATAATCTTTCCATTTGATATTAAGTGCAATTCATTAAAGTGTTCGCAGACTTCACCTGATTTGCTGTGCCGGAATAAAACGGTATCACCTAAATCTATTGTCTCACTTCCATTATATTCAAAAGGTGTTTGTACCTCGCCGGTTCCTTCATTAACCGTTAATTGTACACCTTCCGGTAAATATGGTTTGGGTTGTTTGTCAATGCCTGTAGCACCGCTTGCAATATACCCTCCTCCAAGGCAGGTATAAAAATTGGTTTTGGGTTTGCGTACAATTTGAATGGCAAAACCAACCGCCGGTTCATGTTTAAATTGCTCGTAATAATCAAACAAGGCAGGAGAGTAGAAACCTGAGCCTACTGTTATTTCAGTAACCCATGCTTCCTGCTTACTGCTTTCAATGCTGCCTGTTCCACCGGCATTCACAATCTCAAGCGGATGATTTTTTGATTTAATATAAGCTACTATCTCTTCACGCCGTTTAGAATAATCAGCAATAGATTTCTTCTTTAAGAAAGGAATAATATAATTCTTTATTCCGTTTGCCGGATTATTTTCACCCAATCCTGCAACCTGAGCTTCATAACCCATCAAAGCAGTTAAAGATATATTTTCATACTTATCAAAACAATCTACCAATGCTTTCCCTTTTTCGACGGTTGTAACCGGAGAGCGCCAGACACCGAAATGGATTCCGGGAAAATCGGTTGACATATCTACGTCTATACATAATGGTTGTATTACTCCAATTTGTTTTGCGATATCATCTACTAATTGTAAATGTGCATCGCAGTCTACCATCAAAAGAATCTTTTTACCATTCTTAGTAGCTGTGCAGATATCAATAATTTCCTGTCTGTTTACGATAGGATATCCCAACAATATATCATCAAAACCTTGTTCTGTAAGAAACAATGCTTCGCGACCGGAATAACACATAATGCCTTTGTAGATTGGATTTGTATCCAAAATTCTTTTTAGCACATAAGTACATCGTACAGACTTGGATGCAATGCGGATGGTTTTGCCAATTCCATCAGCACGTTCAGCAATATCTTTAATGTTTTTATCTAATAAATCAACATCACAGTAAGCCAGTGGCAACTGTAAGCCTTTAAACAGATGATTGTAATAAGAGTAGGTTGGTGTAGTCATTACCTAAAAATAAAAAATCCTTTCGATAAGAAAGGATTTTTATTTCAATTTATATTTCGAGCCTGTACTGCAGGGTAAAATTCATAGGAGATTCTAATCTTCCAACGCGTAGCCAATATTCTTTATTTAGTAAATTTTTGACCATAAAACCAAGTGTGTGTTTGTTTTTGATGGTGTAGAATGCTCTGGCATTAATTATCCAGTTTCCCTTTTTAGGCATTTCATTATAATATTCCTGATATCCTGTGCCGGGAATTGCCAAAAATAATTTGTCAAAATTTTCCTGATTACTGTAATATCTGGTATCTATACCAATAGTAAATTTATTGTCAAATGTATATTCGAAATCTAAAGTCAGCAAATGTCTGTTTCTATATTTAAGTACATAGCTGGCAGTATCTCCACCAATGGGTTTGAACATATATCTGAAAAATGCACTGAAATAAGGACCAACTTTGTTCAGATTATACCCTAAGTATTTATCCATTTCAATAGGTAGAGAATATGTATATCCTGTGGTAATATTGACGGCGTGTTTTTTGTAAGCCACCTGATGTTTAAACGACATATCTATGCCGGCAATCCTTGCTGTGGATATATTTTCAGCTCTGAGTTTTACATAAGAACTTACGGAAGTATCAGAAAGATTAACATTGAAATCTACTAAGTTTTTATATTGCTGCCAAAAGAAAGCGATGTCTATCAAACCATGATATACGTTATTCCTGGAACTTAATTTTTGCTGATACCCAAACTCTGTGGTCCAGCCATATTCAGGAACTAAGTTTGTATTAGGAAGAATAGCCAGTGTAGATCTGGGAACTACTGAATCTGTTTCAGTGGTATAGAACGTGTCTCTTATCGGGTGATAAATAGTGACAGGTATATGAATATCAGAATTTCCTAATCTTTCATTTACGAATCGTTCAGCAAAACTTGGGAAGCGGTATGCCTGACCAATATTAAAACGGATAGAAGCTTTCTTTGTTGCCTGATAATTTAATCCTGCTCTCCATTGCCCCGGCATATAAAATTTGAGTTTTCCATTTCCATCTCTGAATTCAGCCCCTGTTACGCCTGCTCTTTTTTGATAGGCAAACGTTTCAAAACGAACACCGGCAGATAATGTCAGCTTTTTATAGCGTTTATCCACCTGCATATAACCAGCTAAAAGATTAGCTACTTTATTTCCTCCTTCTACAAATGCCGGTACATTTATCCATAAAAACTGCTCGTTTACGCCTGCAATTAAATTAAGATTTTTATCTGCCCACTGTTTAGTAAAACGATAGTCTATATTTTCTAAAATTGTTTTTGTGTCAAATGAAGGTCTGTTAAAATACGTACGAGTCAAAATCTCATGCTTATTTCCTTTCTTGTCAAAAGCAGTAAAATAAGGGTCAACTGTTAAGCGGATATTTTTGAATACATTGCTGGCAGAAGGTTTTAAAGAACCTTCCTTACTGTTTTGCCAGTAGAAGAATTCAGTTTCCTGGTTACTCATCATATTACCTGCAATCCCCCAACTTAATCGCTCATTTTTCTTGCTAATCCATTTCGTTCTGTAGGTAACTCTTGCCATATATTCCAGTCCGCTTTCATAATGCTGGTTTTGGATATAAAAGCTGCCGCCTACTACATACTCAAAATTATTTGTCACTTTATGAGCACGCATAAAACTTGCGCCAGAACTTGTCAACGGAAAATCCCACCATTTTGTTTCTCTTCTTTTGGGCGGTGCAATAAATGACTGAAAGACATTGAATCGCATCAAAGGTTTTTTGGTCGGAACTATGGATTGCAGATGAATGGTACCATTCATGGCGGAAGAACCATATAAAACGGAAGATGCTCCCTTTAGGATTTCTATTTGACCAACTGTTTCTATTGGAAGAAGAGACCATTTTGCATCGCCTCTATCCGGAGAAAGAATGGTTTGCCCGTCTAAAATAATGGCAACTCTGGAACCCACTCCGTAAGCCCAGCCACTACCGCTTCGGATATTTGCTTGCCCATCTATTACGTTTACACCGGAAACTCTTCTAACTACTTCGTCAATTCTTGTCACATTCGTATTTTGAATTAGTTTTGGTTGTATAACCTCTATGGAAATAATTTCTTCGCTTGCTTTTTTCTGAAATAAAGAACCTGTGACTACCAATTCATCACCCAATACATTTTTTGCCTCTTCTTCCAGAGAAAGATCTATCTGTAATTCATCATTTGCTTTTACATCAATTGTTTTTGTAAAAGTAGTGTATCCAACATACGAATAAGTAAGTGTATGATTGCCTTCCGGTATTTTTAGTTCATAATTGCCATTTAAATCGGAAACAGTGGAAAGGTTATTCTGTGATGTAATGTTTACACCGATGAGGGCATCTTTTGATTTTGAGTCAATTAGTTTACCTTTTATAACTGCATCCTGAGCAAGTAAAGAAATTTGAATTGCAGAAAGGAAAAAGCAAAGGGCAAAGAATCTGATAAATCGCATTCGGGATAATTTGCACAAAAATACCGTACTATTTTATAAATACCATAAAAAAAAACAAACTTTTGTGAACATTGCTCCTAATGAGTGTATTCACAAAAGTTTGTATAAACTTAAACTTGCTTTATTGTTAATTAAAAGTCATATCCATTCTGAAACCAAAAGAGCGTGGAGGTTCTACAAGAGTAGGACGTAACGTGTACTCTCTATTCGTAATATTTTTAACAAGGAAGGAGAAGTTGAAGTCTCTGTTTTCTCTTGTAAAGTGATATCCGATTCTGGTATCGAGTACGAAATCTCCTTTAAATTTAGGTTTCTCGTCATCCAAAGAAGAGCCTTTCTTCAAATGAGATGCGGCATATCCAAAATAACTTGGTATTATAGTTGCGAAAACGCCGTCTATATTTTCCATAAAGCTGTAATAAATACCTGTTAATCCAAAAGTAAATCCTTTAAAGTCAATATCCCAAACTCCAACAAACTGATGTCTGATTCTGTATTTCAGTACATTGTATTTCGCTATATCTTTATATTCTTCGTTGTTTTCATCGTAATTTTTATACTTTGGAACTATATACGTATATCCTAAGTTTAAGGTGGTTGGGAATTTGCCAAATAATTTTCCTTCACCACCAATGGTTGCTTCCATTCCGAATATCATAGTTTGGCTTTTTATATTATTTGCCTGAAAACCAAAATTTGGAACACTAACTAAATTAAATTCCATCATGTTTTTATATTGCGAATAAAATCCTGCAACATCTGCAAATGCTCTTACATATTTGCCCAATTTGATTCCTTGTTTGATACCTAACTCAACAGTCATACCAGTTTCTGATGTCAAATCTCTGTTAGGATAGATTCCGAAACCCGGGCTCAATTCAGTTAAAATATACTTTTCTGCTATGGTCGGGAAGCGGTAGCCCTGACCGAAAGAAGTACGGATATATGTGTATTTTGCAGCTTGTACACTTACACCCACTCTTGAAACCGGTTTTGTTTCCCATTTTTGTTTATCCAGTCTGTTTGATTCAAATCGGAAACCATACGTAACATTCAGGATTTTAAAAAACTTCTTATCTAACTGCAGATAGCCGGCGATATTTGTTCCTATATGCGTAGTGTCACCAAATAACTGAGAGGCGGAACGTACATGGTTAGCAACTGCACCTGTTGTAACCGTAAAATTCCATTTTTCAATTCTGCGCTGGTATTGATACTCACCATAGAAAAAATTGTTTGAATTATCCTGATTATTACTGTTATCTATTGCAGTACGAATAAATCGTCCTAATACTTTATGGCTGTTTCCTTTTGTATCCGCATATCTGAAAAAAGGATCTACACTTGCCCTGAAACTTCTGGATTCTGTAGGGATACCTGTAACAGCACTTGGTAAATATTTATTAATGCCTTCGCCTCCCCATAGAAAGAATGTCTGACTTTTGGATGTTTGAATATTAGTATTTACACCCACACTAATTTTGTCATTTATTCTATATCTGAGGTCGACCGTAAATCTTGCTCTTGTTTCATTATCCCCCCATTTGTGTCCTTGTTTTTTATAAAACATGCCACCGGCAACAACGTCCAGTTTTCCTATCTTTTCCCGGTAGGCTATAGAAAAACCGGCATCATAAGGTCTTTTGGTAAACGTATTTTTAATGGTCGTGTCTTTGCCAAATAGTCCACCTGCACCGGATAGTAAAGTAATACTGTCTAACTTCCACCATTGTTTGTTAATATTTGTTTCTCCAGTAATTGTTTTGGAGGCAGGATCATATATATAATCTTTTTTATTAGGATTATCTGATACTGACCCGAAAATTGAAACTTTTGCATAAGGTTTAGAAGTGGGATACGCCGTTCTTAAATTTACAATTCCATTCATTGCAGAAGAACCGTATAGTGCAGAGGCTGCTCCTTTAATTACTTCAATCTGTCCTATATTTTCTACAGGTAACCCTGACCAGCTTGGGAAACCTGCATCCGCCTGCAAAATTGGTAAATCATCTAATAATAACAAGACGCGGGTACCTGCTCCGTAAGAATAACCTGAACCGCCACGAATATTAGCTTGTCCATCTACTATCGTAACTCCGGAGCTGCGTTGTAAAGCATCACTAACGTTATTTAAATTTTGCTTTTCCAGCGCTGCCGGTTTGATGATATCTATAGAAACACTTTCTTCACCAATTTTTCGCTCGAATTTACTGCTGGTTACGACCAGTTCATCCAACATACTTTGTATTTCCCCCATTGCTATATTCAGATTATCTGTCTGGTTGGCTTTGAGCGTTATGGATTTTACAATATTATCATAGCCGACATAACTGTACACAATTTTATAACTACCCGGGTCTAAGGATAATTCATATTTTCCGTTTTCGTCGGAAGTAGTTCCAAGTGTAGTGTTTTCTACAGAAATATTAACCCCGATTAATGTTTCGTTGCTTTTGGAATCGGTGAGTGTACCTTTTAAAGTGGCTTTTTGGGCAAATGTTTGAATGGAAATAAAAACTAAAAAAAGGAGGAGTGTTTTCTTCATGTTACATTTTTTTTATGCTTGCTAATTTATGTTAAATTAATGTAAGTAAAAAATATTGAAGAATTTTATTGGCATT
>DAORIK010000008.1:43916-46408 GCA_035438465.1 Chitinophagales bacterium
ATTGATTTCTTCATTTTAATTTTATTTTTTAGTTTACGAATGTTTACCAAATGTATTACTTTAAACGCGAAATCAAAAATATTTATTGCTTTTTTACGAAAGATAATTAAAGAAAAAGTGATTTTTGGGAATAAATCAAATAGAATTTTATCATAAAATGCAGATAGCAGTAAATTTATTGATTAATACAAATAAAAAAAAGGCTGCAATATTTGCAGCCTTTTAGTGTGATTTTTGTATTTTATTGTTTTACAAAACTTCCTTCCAATTTTAATCCGGGGATAGTTACATAACCCGACCCAATAGGGAAATCTACAGTTACATATAATTTTGTAGTTATGATGGTTTTAGCACTGTTCCATGTTGCAGTGCCGGAAGTAATTTTGGAGTTTTTGATAGTGGTACCTAAAATTTCAATATCGCCAAAATAAACAGGAGTAACATTATTGGTAGTTGAATTAAGGTCTATCTCAATCGTTTTTCCATTCAAAAGAGAGCTAACTGCTTTTAATTTTCCGTCAGTTGAATCTGTTCCGAAAGTTACCGTAAGTGAATCCAAATAGTCCCAGTCATTGCCGGAACCTAACAATGGTTTCAATGCCACACTGTCCAAATTATGATTACCCACATATAGTCCGGGATAACCGGTCTCATCAAATGTTTTAGGAGTATCATCACCACAACCACTTAAAGAAAGCAACGTTACAAGAATTGCCACAGGTACAAATAAAAGATTTTTTTTCATTTTGAATGTTTTGTTTAAGGATTTGCAAATATATTGCCAAAAAACTGTAAAACGAAGTTTTTTAGTTGTTATTAACTCCAATTTAATGCTGAAAATAAGCACATTAACTATTTTTGGTGAATAGATTTTTAAACAGAATTTGCTCAAAAGCGTTAATTTTATTACAAAGTAATTTTCATATGAAAACAATTGACGACTGGTTGATGCTTTACGGCCGCGACCACCAAAATCCAACCAACAAATTAATTCATTGGGTTTGTGTGCCGGTGATATTATTTACGGTATTCGGTTTATTGATGTCCGTTCCTTTTCCAACTATTGCTAATGGCTGGATAAATGCAGCAACTATTGTTTTTGTCGCAGCACTGGCATTCTATTTTCGATTGTCATTCCCCATTTTTGCAGGAATGGCGGTCGTTGGATGCCTGATGTTGGCCGCCAACCGTTTTTTAGCTACCAACGTATTGCCACATATCGGACTGAATTTATGGCAGTTTTCAGCGATAGTATTTGTGATTGCCTGGATTTTTCAGTTTATAGGACATAAAGTGGAAGGACAAAAACCATCTTTTCTGGAAGATATGCAGTTTCTGTTAATTGGTCCAATTTGGTTGTTGCATTTTTTATACAAAAAAGTAGGTATTCCATACAAATAAGCATACTTTAGTAACTCAAAATTTTAACATATGACAGTAAATATTGAAAGTCAGGTTTACACTGCATTTGATGCAGCTGATCTGGTAAATAAACAACGTCAGTTTTTTAATACAGGAAAAACAAAAGACGTGGAGTTCAGAATTCAGCAGTTGAAAAAACTGCGTCAGTTAATTGTTGACAATGAACAATCCATTATGGATGCCTTGAAGAATGATTTGAATAAATCTCCAATGGAAGCATATGGTACAGAAATAGGTTTTATGATTGCTGATATCGACCATACTTTGAAAGATATCCGCACATTGGCAAAACCGCGCAAGGTAAAAACACCATTGTTTCATCAGTTAGGAAGTTCCTGGGTACAAGCTGAACCTTTTGGTTGCACCTATATTATTGCACCATGGAATTATCCTTTTCAATTAGCTTTGTCGCCTGTTGTTGGTGCTGTTGCTGCCGGAAATACCTGTTTAATCAGACCATCAAGTATGTCTGCGAACACAGCAAAAATGATGGAAAAACTTATCAATGAAAACTTTGATCCGGGTTTCCTGAAAGTGGTACTTTGCGATACTGTTCAAAGCAATCAATTATTAGAACATAAATTCGATTATATCTTTTTTACCGGAAGCCCGGATGTAGGTCGTCAGATTTATCAGGCAGCAGCAAAACACTTAACACCGGTTACTTTAGAGTTAGGTGGCAAGAGCCCGATGTTTGTGGATGAAACATTTAATACCAACTGGGGTATCAAACGCATGGTATGGGGAAAATTCACCAATGCAGGGCAAACCTGTGTCGCTCCTGATTATGTGTTGGTAGATAAAAAAGTAAAACAAAAATTTGTTGATGCTTTTATTAAAACAACTAAAGAATTCTTTGGCGAAAATCCGCAGCAGAGTCCTGACCTTGGAAGAATCATTAATGAAAAACATTTTATCCGTTTGAGCCAGTTACTGGAAAAAGGAAATATTCTGATGGGCGGACAAACAGATATGAAAGATTTGTTTATAGCACCAACATTGATTGATGGCGTATCGGCAGAAGATCCGATAATGCAGGGAGAAATCTTCGGACCGATTTTACCGATTAT
>DAORIK010000008.1:46508-48834 GCA_035438465.1 Chitinophagales bacterium
CGGCAGAAGATCCGATAATGCAGGGAGAAATCTTCGGACCGATTTTACCGATTATAGAATACGAGAAATTAGATGATGCCATTAGTTTTGTGAACTCGCGCAACAAGCCATTAGCTTTATATATTTTCTCGGATGATAAAATGTATCAGGAAAGAATTTTGAATGAAACATCTTCAGGAAATGCATCTATTAATGAATGTCTGATGCATGTCGGACAATTTGAGTTGCCATTTGGCGGCGTTGGCGAGAGTGGTATCGGTGCATATCATGGTAAATTAAGTTTTGATACTTTCAGTCATTTGAAAGGCGTTTTGAAAAAATCCACACTAAGTGATTTTAAACAACGATTCCCGCCATATACAGAAAGTGGCACAAAACTGATAAAGAAATTAATTGGCTGGTTGATGTAAAATCATACAAATACAAATAAAAAATCCTGAGTTATTGCTCAGGATTTTTTGTGTATAATAATTTCAAATTACAATTAAATATTTATTTTGATTAAGGAAAATTTCTTGTACTACAAGCAATAAAATTGATACGAAACATAATTATTTTATTAAACACAAGCCACAACCTTTCCCTATCATATCTTTGTGGTTCATCTTTTAGGTTTTTATTTGCTTCTTTAATTGTCGTGCTGTCGTCTTAATAAATTCGTCTTTTCCACTCTTGGCTTCTTTTATCATAGCTTTTATGTCGGGTGGTATGTCGAAATATTTTTCAGCCCACAAATGTATTTCAACAATTATGGGTAATAAATCTATTGCCTTTTGAGTAAGTCTATATAGTACTTTTGCCTTACTTTCCGGGTGTTCTAACTTTTCAATGAGTTTGTGTTCTTCTAAACTTTGAAGTCTTGAAGCTAATATGTTTGTTGCAATACCTTCTCCTGATTTTAAAAAATCGCCATAGGTTGATTTATTATAGAACATCATATCTCTAATAATCAATAATGACCATTTGTCTCCAAACACATCAAGCGAGCAACTAATAGGGCACTCCGACCTTTTTTTAATAGTTTCTATTCTCTTATTCATAAAATATTTTTTAAAAAATTACAAAAGCACTTGCAAATCAAAAGTAATTGTATATCTTTGTACTTGCATAATGCAAGCAAATTTATAAATAAAAATTCAAAGTAAAAAATGAAACAAACAATTTTAGTTACGGGTGCATCATCAGGTTTTGGATTGATAGTGGCAACCAAACTATATGAAAATGGTTACCATGTTATTGGAACAAGCCGTAATCCAAACAAAATACAAGTGCCATTTAAAATGTTAGCGTTGGATATTGATGATGATAATTCTATTAAGACTTTTGGCAGAGAATTGTTTACACATATTTCACAATTAGACATTTTGATAAACAATGCAGGTTTTTATTTATCTGGACTTGCCGAAGAAACTACCATCGATGAAGGCAAACGGCAATTTGAAACCAACTTCTTTGGTACTATAAAGTTGACTAACGAGTTGCTCCCCAATTTAAGAAAACAACAATTTGGAAAAATAATTACGATTGGATCTATTATGGGATTAATCAGTCTACCGGGGGGTGCATACTATGCAGCGTCTAAGCATGCACTTGAAGGTTATTTCAAAGCATTGCGTTTTGAACTAAGTGAATTTAATATAAAAGTAGCGATGGTTGAGCCAATGGGTTTCAAAACAAATATAGTTACTAACTCTAAGGTTGCAGAAAATAAAATAGATGATTATGATGATTATCGCCAAACACTTGAATCTTATACAAAAGATTTATTTGAAAATGTACCCGAACCAACGCCTGTAATTACTAAATTATTAGAATTAATTGAAGACAAAAATCCAACGTTCAGTCATCCCGTGGGAAAAGGTGCTTCATTATTTTGGGCAATCCAACATTTTGCTTACAAAACCTTTGAAAATTCAATAATCAAAAACATAAACAAATTTAAAAATAAATAAAATGGACAAGAAAATTAATTACACTCATTCCACTGTTCCTACTCAATTTGTGGAAGCTAATGGAATAAAATTTGCCTATCGTTCCTATGGAAATGAAAGTCAAGTTCCGGTTATTTATCTTAATCATTTAGCTGCGGTTCTGGATAATTGCGACCCAAGAGTGATGGATGGTATTGCTGCTCAACGTCAAATTATTTCTTTTGATTATCGTGGTGTTGGAGCTACAACGGGCGTAGCACCACTAACCATTCAGTCAATGGCAACAGATACTATTACATTTATTAAAAAATTAGGGTTTAAAAAAGTTGATTTACTGGGTTTTTCATTAGGCGGTATGGTTTCGCAAGAAATAGTATTGCAAGAACCTCAATTAG
>DAORIK010000009.1:0-46298 GCA_035438465.1 Chitinophagales bacterium
TTTAGTACCCGGAGCAGAACAATATGTTATCGATACCCTGAAATGGGTAGGTATCGAACCGAATGAAGGTGCCGGCTTTGGCGATGGTAATTTTACGCCCTATCGACAAAGCGATCGCAAAGATTCTTACAGACAATATGCTGAGCAATTACTCAAAGCAGGTTTTGCCTATTATGCATTTGATACAGAAGCTGATTTGGAACAATTAAAAGCCTCTCATCCGAATTTTAAATATGATGCTACCACTCGTGTTAATGGTAAGAACTCTCTGACGCTTTCTGAAAACGAAGTAACACTACGTTTGGAGAATAATGAGGACTATGTCATTCGAATTAAATTACCCGCAAACGAAGATGTAAAATTTTATGATGAAATTCGCGGACATGTTACTGTCAACACCTCGCAAATGGATGACAAAGTATTATTGAAAAGTGACGGTATGCCAACCTATCATTTAGCCAACGTGTGTGATGATTATGTGATGCAGATTTCTCATGTAATTCGCGGAGAAGAATGGCTTCCAAGTGCACCGCTGCATGTATTGTTATATCGATACTTAGGATGGGAAAGCTCGATGCCAAAATTTGCACATTTACCAATTGTATTAAAGCCTGATGGCAATGGAAAATTAAGCAAACGCGATGGTGACCGTTTAGGTTTTCCCGTTTTCCCTTTAGAATGGACTGACCCTAAAACCGGTGAAATCAGCAGCGGATACAAGCAAAAAGGATATTTACCCGAAGCGGTAATAAATATGTTGGCTTTTTTAGGCTGGAATCCGGGTACTGAGCAGGAAATTTTTTCTAAAGAAGCATTAATTGAAGCATTCAGCATAGAACACATTCATAAAGCAGGCGCTAAATTTGATTTTGAAAAAGCAAAATGGTTTAACGCAGAATATATTAAAAAATTACCGAATGAAGAATTAGCATTTTTAGTAAAAGAAAATGTATCTGCAAAATTCGGCAAACAGGATGAAACCTATTTAACACGAGCGGTTAGTTTAATAAAAGAACGTCTGGTATTTTTAAATGATATTGAATTGTTTGGATATTTATTTCAGGCAACAGAAAAATACGATTCAACTTCTCTTTCTAAAATAAGTAATATAAAAGAGAGTTTTAATGTTGATGCGTTTGAAAGTTTTTTACAAGGACAAAATAGTGCTGACATAATTGCTATTGAAACATCATTAAAAGAATTCGCAGCCAACAACAGTATTAAAGTTGGTGACATGATGAAATTTATACGCGTAAGTTTAGTCGGCGAACTTTCAGGACCTGCAATACCTGATTTAATTGTATTGTTAGGAATAAATGAAACGAATAAGAGAATAAGAAACTGCTTTAATCAATTGTAAGAAGAAATGGAAACATCACATATAGAAGAAAACAAGTCGCTGAATTTTATTGAAGAAATCATTGACAACGATTTAAAAGCGGGAAAATACGATTCCATCTTAACCCGCTTCCCGCCGGAACCAAATGGTTATTTACATCTTGGACATGCTACGTCTATTTGTTTAAATTTCGGCGTTGCAAAAAAATTCGGCGGAAAAACTAATTTACGTTTCGATGATACCAATCCTGTAACAGAAGACACCGAATATGTTGACAGCATACAGGAAGATGTAAAATGGTTAGGATTTAACTGGGCAAATGTTTTTTATGCAAGTGATTATTTCGACCAGTTGTATGATTTCGCCGTTCAGTTAATCAAACAAGGCGATGCGTATGTTTGTGATTTAACTTCAGAAGAAATTGCAGCACAAAAGGGCACACCAACCGAAGCAGGAAAAAATTCACCATACAGGGAAAGAAGCGCAGAAGAAAATTTACAACTGTTTGCTGACATGAAAGCCGGCAAATACAAAGAAGGAGAAAAAACATTGCGTGCAAAAATTGACATGACCTCTCCGAATATGCTGATGCGTGATCCGCTCTTGTACAGAATAAAATTTGCACATCATCACCGAACAGGCGATAAATGGTGTATTTATCCGATGTATGATTTTGCACACGGACAAAGCGATTCGATAGAAAAAATTACACATTCAATTTGTACGCTGGAATTTGTTCCTCACCGCGAAGTATATGACTGGTGCATCGAAAAACTCGGCATCTATCCATCCAAACAATATGAGTTTGCACGTGTGAATATTAATTACACTGTAATGAGTAAACGCAAACTAAAACAACTGGTGGAAGAGCAACATGTTGCAGGCTGGGATGACCCGCGCATGCCGACGATTTCAGGAATGCGCAGACGCGGATACACGGCAAGTGCCATTCGTGAATTCTGCGACCGGGCAGGCATAGCTAAACGTGAAAAGGTAAATGATATATCCCTGTTGGAATTTTGCGTACGCGAAGATTTGAATAAAATTTCCTTACGAAGAATGGCGGTTTTTAATCCGGTGAAAGTTATTATTTCCAATTTGGATGAGGAAGTTTTATTAGATATTGAGAACAATCCTGAAGACGAAAATGCCGGCATGCGTCAGGTAGCTTTCACAAAAGAAATTTATATAGAGCGTGAAGATTTTGTGGAAGAACCGCAAAAGAAAGTATTTAAAATGGAAGCCGGCAAAGCAATCCGCTTGAAAGGTGCGTTTATTGTAACGTGCAATAGTGTGTTAAAAGATGCAGCTGGAACTATTACTGAAATTCACTGTACTTACCATGCAGACAGCAGAAGCGGACAAGATACTTCCGGCATCAAAGTACAAGGCACACTACACTGGGTGAGTGCTAAATATGCCATAAAAGTTGAAATACGTGAGTACGACAGATTATTTAAAGCAGAAAACCCGGATGCGGAAGAAGGTGATTTTAAAGATTATATTAATGAGCATAGTTTGGATATTATTCCTGTTGCATATGCAGAACCGGAATTAGCCAATGCTACACTAAATGACCATTTCCAGTTTTTACGCAAAGGTTATTTTTATTTAGATAAAGATTCATCTGCTGATAAAATCATCTTTAATAAAACAGTTGGTTTGAAAGATGGATTTACGAAGAAGTAGATTTAATTCTTTTTTCTTATATTTATAAATTCTGGCGCGAGTCTTCCGAAGGATGAGTCGTGTATACTAGTTCTACCGATTTCTGACCGGATTCTAAAATCCAATTAGTCATCCAATCAAAGATTGGTTTATTTAAGACACGCGAGACATGAGTCTCGCGCGAGAGGCATTTAAGTAGAAAAAGAATGAGATTCCCGCTTTCGCGGGAATGACCGTTTAACTTTTGTATTTCTGAGAAAGATATTAAGCAAGATTTCTCACTGCATTTGAAATGACAGTGGCAGGCAAACTACTTCTCCACTATCGTATAAATAGCTTTCATTATCTTTTCCAGGTTGGCAGGATAGTTCACCCAGTTTTTTTCTGTTTTTGGCGCAAACAATGCAACACTTACTTTATTTTTTTTAGAACCCACCGTTAGCGAAATGCTGAAAGGTACTGCCGCCGGTGATTTTGTAAGGCGCTGATTACATGCATCGTCTTCATCAGCACAATCATAATCATCTTTAAAATCAAAGAAACCCATATCCACAATATACTGTGCTAATTTTGTCAATTCATCTTTCGATATTTTCTTTTCCGTGCGTTGTGTGCCGTCATTTTTAGTTTTGTATTCACGCTGAACGACACCGGTATGCAAAATAGAAATATGGTCTGACAGTTTAGAATCTCCGTCTATAATTGTACCCCCACCGTTTACATAAATATCTACGTACTCCGTAGAATTGATGACAATCGGCACTTTAATATTTAATGCCTGCATGATACTGTCCAGCCTCCTTTTATTGGCAGTGTGCAAGGAATCTGCTTCTTTGTCGTATTGCGCATATGCTTCTTTTACGAAGGAATTATCTTTTTCTACATTGATGTTATTCGGTTTTCTGTTCACCGGAATCTCGTCGTCAATTTGTTCTTTCGATTTCGGCATCGGTTCATCTCTTCTGTTGTAAGATGCGTTATTATTAACAATAGGTTTTGTTTCAAAGGTAAATTCCCGGAATCCTTTGGTTGTATCCAAATTATATTGTTTGGTTACAACAGCAGGCGTATTTGTATTCGTACTTTCAGTATTATTACTTTTCCCTTTTATAATTGGTTTGGTAGAAAAATCGTCGGTGCTATATTTTACAGTATTCTTTACCGGTGTACTCTCTGTCGTTTTAGTCTTAACTATTTCTTTCGTTTCAGTTTTTACAACATCTTTTGTTTTATTCTTTTCAAGATTAATAATTGCTGTATTTGGTTTTTCGGATGATTTTGTTTTTGAAGTTGAGCCTTTTATGATTGGTTTTGTAGAAAGCAATTCTAAGTTAGATGTATCTATTGGTTTGAATTTCGGATTGGTTACCGTTTTTTGTTTTACATCTACAGATTTTATATTATCACGCTCAATCGTATTTAAATCTTTTGCTGTATTGTTATTATTACTATTGTTATTGTTATTATTACCACCTGTTTTTACCACAATTTTTGAAGTACTATCCGCTTTTTTCCAAAGCTCGTCAAATTGCTTTTTAGATATTGGCTGCTGTGCCATTGCAAAATTATATATGCATATGGTAAAAACAAGTGCAGCAATACATTTAAATTTCTTATTCATCCTCTTAATTTTAAAAATCAATTAATCTTCCACACCTTTCAGCATGGGCACAAAAGTAAACGTAGAAAACGTTTCTTTTTCAAATTCATTGTTATCCAAACGTTTAATTCGTATCATCTCTTGCGTATCGCCTTCGCCAAAGGGTATAACCATCATTCCGTTAATTTTTAACTGTCGTAACAATACTTTCGGAATTTCGGGTGCGGCAGCTGTAATCAGAATTTTATCAAAGGGAGCATTATCCGGCAGACCTTTAAATCCGTCCCCAAAAAATGTATACACATTCTTATAGTTAAAATAATCCAATAAACGTCTCGCTTTATCTGACAACGGCTGATGGCGTTCAATCGTGTATACATCCACATTCAACTCTGCCAGCACGGCCGCCTGATAGCCTGAGCCGGTTCCGATTTCCAAAATTTTCTCACCTGCATTTAATTCCAGCAGTTCCGTTTGATAGGCAACAGTATAAGGATTGGAAATGGTTTGCCCCCGACCAATCGGAAATGGTTTATTTTCATATGCATCATCTTCAAAAGTAGTTTGTATAAACAGATGGCGCGGTATTTTTTCGATGGCTTGCAATACTTTTTCCTCTTTGATACCTAAACCTCTCAATTCCTGTACCAATCTTTTTCGTAAACCCTTATGTCTGAACGTATCTTGCATAGTGTAAAAATAGACTTCATTTGTTCTACTATAAAGTAAAATCTATCCTAAAATGTTAATAAATGAACCAAAATTGAAAATTTTATCTGCCCGCAGGCAACTATGCTTTATTTTCGTGTCTATATAATTGAAATGAGTATAAAATAAGTGAAACATCTGAATAATTATTATACGAATTCTATCGGCTCAGTTATAAAAAATAAAAGCAACTGATAAAAGGAAAAAATTGGATTACGGTACCGACCATAAATTCTTAGAAAAGCTGAAGCAAAAAGATGTATTGGCTTGTAAACAATTGTACCTGCAATATGCAGATGCTATGTACAATGTATGCGTGCGGATTTTGCAACAACCCGCAGAGGCGGAAGACGCCTTGCAGGAAGCGTTTATAAAAATATTTAACAATATTCAGCAATACAGGAATGAAAGCAGTATCGGGAGCTGGATGAAACAGATAGTAACCAATACCTGTCTGAATATACTGCGAAAAAAGAAACTGGTGTTGGATGAACTGGTTGATGATATAAGTGAGAATGAAAATGAGAGTGAGCGTGAAAACGAGCATGATTACTCGATAGAAGATATAAAGAAAGCAATTGAAGAATTGCCGCAAGGATATAGAGTGGTGTTTAATCTTTTTATGTTTGAAGAGTACACACACAAACAGATTGCAGAAATGCTGGAGATATCCGAATCAACGGCAAAATCGCAATTGTTTAAAGCTAAAAGAAAACTGAAAGAAATATTATTACAGAAAAAAGAATAAAATGGATAATATAGAAAAACATATCAAAGCAAACAAAAAGGAGTTTGAGGTTGACTTTCCCAACAAACATCAACTATGGGAAAACATTGAACAAACCATCACTACCAAAAAAGTAATTCCTTTATGGCAAAATCGTTTTGTACAATTTGCAGCAGCGGCAAGCTTAATTGGTATTATTGCAGTCTTTGTCTTAAAAAATCAAACTCAAAGCAATACCAATACTATTTGCTCTATCGATGGTGTTTCCAAAGATTTTTGCATGCAGGTAAACAACTACGAAAGCGATATACAGCAAAAATTAAGCACGCTTAATTCTTCTGATCTAACAATACCCAAAGAAGTGGAAGATGAGGTTATGCTCGACAGTCCAATGAAAGTAATGTTATTGAGAGAATTAAAGGAAAATCCGAATAACCCGAAAATAAAAGATGCGATTTTAAAGTATTATAAAGCTAAGCTGGAATTAATACAACGTATTGAAGAAGTATTGAAAAAACAAGATAAATTAATAAACAATGAAACGGATAACAGCACTATTATTTAGTTGTTTCTTTATATCATCTGCAACAGCAGGAAATACTGCAACTGAATATAAAATTACCAAAGAATGGAAAGCGGATGCCAATACTACATTCGAGCTGATAGCCAAAAATCAGGGGTTTAAAGTAGAAGTTTGGGATAAAGATATAGTTCGGATTGATTTTATACTGCTTTCCGGTACTTCCAAAATTGAAGAAGAAGATTTCAAAGATGCCTTAAAAATAAATGCAGAAAAGACGGGTGACAAATTAACTGTCAATACCAGCATCAGCGAACTGTCTTCCTCCTCTATCTGGAATTGGATTTTCAGCAATAAAAAGACGAAAGAAGATTATAGTGTAAGCAATACTGTTTACATTCCGAGAAACATTGCTTCTTTGATTTTTTCACTAAGCTATTGTGATTTAAAAATCGGTGAAATAAATATTCCGACAAAGGTTACATCAAATTACGGGAATGTATCTGTATTAAAGAACAAGAACAGAACCATTATTAGCTCGTCCTATTCCGATATTAGCTGCGGAGACATGAGTCATGTAAAAATAAGTTCATCCTATTCTGATTTCATTTTAAATGCTATAGATACACTTACACTAAGCACCAGTTATGGCGACATTAAATTAAACACTTGTTCACTACTCCAATCATTGAGCATAAACTATGGAAATATTACTATAAAAAAAGCCGGCTCCGTGAGGGCAACAGGTACTTATTCGGATATAAATATCAATTCTCTTACACAGGAAGTTAATACAACGCTTACTTATTGCGATTTAAAATTAAATGAAATTGCAAAAAGCATTTCAGGTATCTCTATTACCAGTGTTTATTCAGATTGCACACTAAAAATCAATCCTGAAAATCCGGTGAACTTACAGATTAATGATATAAATGGTGATATATCCATGAATAATCCTCAACTAATTATCACCAAAAAGCACGAAACAGGAAATGTTACAGATATGGCTGCAAAAACTAAAACTGCAACAGATGCATCCCCAATCATTAAAATAAACAGTAAAAACAGCGACATCATTTTTAATTAACTAACTAAATTTTATATCATGCAATCACTCTTAAAAACAACATTTGTATTTTTGTTATCTGCAATAATGACACAATCCACGCTGGCAGGTACCGTTACAAAAAACTATACGGTCAATGAGTTTTTCAAACTCAAAGTTGGCTCCGCATTTCATGTAGAATTCATCCACAGCAATGAAAATAAAGTGGATATTGAAATAGATGAAGACATGGCAGACAAACTTTATGTTGAGAATTCAGGTGGTGAATTAATCATCAAACTAAAGGATTACGGTGGAAACAATATCCATTCAATGAAGGCAAAAGTTTACGGGAATACCTTATCTGAAATTACAATAAGCGGTGCCGCTCATTTCAACAGTGATTACACATTCACAGAAAAAAATATAGATATTAATAGTTCCGGAGCATCCAAAGTAGATATTACGGTAAATACTGAAAATCTGAATATGGAAATTTCAGGTGCGTCCAAAGTAATTGCAAAAGGAAATGCCGACAAACAAATCATTGAAATTTCCGGTGCGTCCAATTATAATGGTAAAGAATGTAAAAGTGCAAATATTACCATTGAATCTTCCGGTGCGTCCAAAGCAAGTATTAATTGTACAGACACATTAAACGTGGAAGCAAGTGGTGCATCACATATTACTTATTCTTCGGTTCCTAAAAATATAAACAAAGAAACATCCGGTGCCTCGAGCGTGGAATTGAAATAACATTTAAAAAAATAATGCTGCCCGGTTGTAATAAAAGCAAGAATACTGCAACCAATCTTCTGTTACAAAATAAAATTATGAGAAATCTGTTCTTAAGTATTTTAATACTGATTCAGCATCTGAGTAGTATTGCAAATTCAATTACCGGAACTATTGTAGATGAAAATAATAAGCCGGTAGAATTTTCTAATGTTATTTTACACAAATACTCTGATGCCTCCTATCTGAACGGAACAACGACTGACAGTCTGGGGAAATATGAAATAAGTAATCTGGAAGATGGAAACTATTTTTTAGAGGCAGTATTTATTGGCTATAAGACAGATACGATACAAAATATTTCAGTACAAAATAATGAAATAAAAGATGTTGGTATAACACAACTTTATGTAGAAGAAAATACATTAAAAGGTGTAGAGATTTCTGCCTCCAGACCTGTGATTGAACGAAAGGCTGACAGAGTGGTTTATAATGTAGAAAACAGTGCAAAATCAAGCGGTGAAAATGTGATGGATTTATTACGTTCTGTTCCCGGCGTTACGGTAAGCGGCAACGACCAAATTCGCATCAATGGAAAAAATGAAATACAGGTAATGATTAACGGAAAAGTGGAGCAACTTTCTGAAGAACAACTGGCTAATCTGTTAAAATCCATTCAGAGTTCAAATGTAAAAAAGATTGAAGTAGTCAGTAATCCTTCAGCGAGATACGATGCCAGCGCAAAAGGCGGCATTCTCGAAATACAACTGAAAACAAATCTGAGAACAGGTGCCAATGGTTCTGTTTATGTAAACTACAGACAGCATAAATACGCCGGTGCTAACGCAGGATTTAATGTGAGCGTTAATCACAAAAAACTTACGTTAAGCACAGCATATAATTTTGGATTTGAAAACAACTGGCAAAGAAATGATTATGTAAGAGATTTCACAGCAGGCAATATTGTTGAGCGATTTGATGAGAAGAGTCTTGACAGAAATAAATTCATCAGTCATTACGGAAACCTGAACCTAAAATATAATATCAATGATAAAAACACTATTGGGTTTGGTGGCGAGATTTTTAGTTTTTATAATCCGCACAATGCAAATTCTACGCTGAATGTTTTTGATAATATTTCAATTGCACAAAACATTAACGCTATTCAAAAAACGAAAAATACGTCTTACGGAAAGAGCGTAAATCCATCTGCCAATTTTAATTTCAGAAGCCAGTTGGATACTTCAGGTAGTACGCTGGAATTGACATACGATTACACTTACTTTAATCTATATACAAATACACATTTAAATATGTCATTCTTGGATTCAACGGAAGCTGAACAGGGTGTTCCGCCATTAGATTTCACTCAGGATAATCCGTATACGGTAAACTTGCATACAGCAAAGTTGAACTATAATAAACCACTAAAGAAAAATCATTCGATAGAATTTGGTGCAAAATTCACCTGGACGAAAACACATAATGATATTCAGTTTAAAAACTGGAATGGAACGGAATACATCAGTGATAATACAAAATCCAATGAATTTCAATACATTGAAAATATTAATGCTATTTATTCAACATGGAGTAAGAGCTGGAATAAAGGCTGGAGCACCAACCTTGGATTACGCATTGAACAAACGAACACCAATCAGTATTCTATTACTTTAGACAGCAGAACAAAGAGACATTATGTAGATTTTTTCCCCAGTGCATTTATCCAAAAAACTATCAAAGAGAAACATAATATTAACCTGAATTACAGCAGGAAAATTCACCGTCCCGGGTTTAATGAATTAAATCCATTTCAGTTTTACCTGAGTCCATATTCTATCTGGACAGGCAATGCAAACTTAAAACCGGAATACATAAATGTTACAGAATTTACATACACCTTAAAAAATGCGTACAGCTTTTTTATCGGACATGAGAATATAAAAAACAATTATACGCATCTGGTATTTCAGGATGACAGCACAAAAATCTCCACGTACAGAGCAACCAATTTTAATGTGCGTAATAATTTAAATATCGGAATCAATATTAACAAGGAATTATTTAAATGGTGGACAATTTCTTACTCTGCACAGTACACATTCTTCAAATATAATTCTGTGGTAAATAACTCACCATTTAAGGTAAGTTCTAACAAATTTTATATTTCATTTGATAATACTTTTATTTTACCAAAAGATTTTAAAATTAACTTGTTTGCATTTTATGTTACACCCATGCTGGATGCTACCGATATTATGAAAAGTGACGGCATGGTAAATATTTCGGTTTCAAAATCTTTCTTTGATAAGAAACTCGTCATCCGTGTTGCAGGAAATGATATTTTTGGAACAAAAAATTTCTCTTACGATACAGATTTCTTTAATGTACATTCCAAAACCAGAAATAAATTCAGTTCTCGCTGGTTTGGGTTATCTGTTGTGTACAATTTCCAGAAAGGAAAAAAATTCCAGAATACCCGTGTTGACAAGAGTAACGAAGAAGAGAAAAGCAGGATACAATAGCATTTTTACTTTTCCAAAATTCTGATGACTTAAATTAATTTTTGTACTTTTGAAGCCTTAATTAATTCAACAGTATGCAGATTAAATTCGGAACCGATGGCTGGAGAGCCATTATAGCGCAGGAATTCACCACAGATAACGTAGCACGTGTAGCAAAAGCAACCGCCGGATGGGTAAAATCCATCAGCGAAAATCCATCAATTACCATTGGTCACGATTGTCGTTTTGCCGGTCCTCTTTTTACAGAAGTAACTATAAAAGTATTATGTAATGAAGGCGTGAAAGTATTTGCACACAAAGGCATCTGCTCCACTCCTATGATTTCACTGGGTTGTGTAAAATTAAATACAACTGCCGGTGTGGTTATCACGGCTTCACACAATCCGCCCACCTATAACGGATTTAAATTAAAATCCAATTTCGGCGGACCATCTACGCCGGATGAGATTGCAAGAGTAGAAGCACTAATTCCTGAAAAAGCGGATATACCGAAAACTTCTTTAGAAGAATATGTAGAAAAAGGATTGCTGGAATATGTGGATTTGGAAACTATGTATTTCAATCATGTAGAAGCTTCATTTGACATGAATGCGATTCGTAATTCCGGAATGGTTTTCGGGTACGACGCCATGTATGGTGCAGGACAAAAAATTACACGTCGTTTATTGCCCAACAACTTAGTGTATCTGCATTGCGAAGAAAATCCGGGATTTAACGGACAGGCTCCTGAACCGCTTCATAAAAATTTATTGGAATTTTCAAACGTCATAAAAAACTCAACCGATATAGAATTTGGATTTGCCAATGACGGTGATGCCGACAGAATTGGTTGTTATGATAATGAAGGAAACTTCATCGATTCACATCATGTAATTTTATTGTTGATTCATTACTTACATAAGTATAAAGGTTTATCGGGTAAAGTGGCAATTTCATTTACTGTTTCAGACAAAGTTGTAAAGATGTGTGAAGCATACGGCTTACCTTATGAAGTAACGCCTGTTGGGTTCAAATATGTTTGCGAAATAATGGTGAATGAAAACGTACTGGTAGGTGGAGAAGAAAGTGGTGGTATTGCTATCACCGGACATATTCCTGAACGAGATGGTGTCTGGATGGCTTTAGTGCTGATGGAATTTATGGCGAAAACAAAAAAATCAATCAAGGAATTAATTGCTGAAGTGTATGAAGTGGTAGGTGCATTTGATTACGACAGATATGATTTACATATTTCCGAAGAAATAAAACAAAAAGTAATAGCCAACTGTAAAAACGATACGTATAAAAGTTTTGGAAAATACACGATTGAACGTAAAGAAGATATTGATGGCTGGAAATATTTTATGAATGATGGCATCTGGACGATGATACGCGCTTCGGGAACAGAACCGGTTTTGCGTGTGTATGCTCAGGCAAAAGACCGAGCATCTGTTATTGATGTACTGGAAACAGTAAAAGCAACGTTGTTGGGTTAAATTTCCTGTCCGTTAATATCCGTAGTCAACACTTCACTCATGTAGTCTAAAAAAGGACGCATAGCCATAAAAGTTTGATTAACTTGTTTTACAAAAGTATCGCTTAACACTTCTTTATCTTCAAATCTCTTGATTAACAGAAATTGTTTGTAGCGAAGTAAATCAATAGCTTCATGGTTAGCATCAAAATCTCTCGGAGATGTTTTTAATTGCTCTCCTTGTAATGAACCAAATGTTTTTACAAAAACTTTATTCTTAATAATTTTTCTCAATGGTGCGGCATCAAAAGCAATATCATCACGAATACGCTTGAGGTCTTCTGCATTCGGCGACCAGAAACCACCGGCAACCCAGGTATTGTTTGGTTCTATGTGAAAATACAAACCACCGCGTCTGTGTTTAGTGGCGCGTTTGTAGCTACCGCTGAAATATGTACAATACGGAGTTTTATCGGACGAAAAACGAACGTCTCTGTAAATACGATAACAGGCTTTCTTACCGGATGGCGTTTCAATTATATCGTGTTTATTGAGTTCATACAAAAGAGCCTCGGCGAAGTTGTGTATGTGAGCTTGTTCTTTAATATACACTTCTTTATGTTTGGCAAACCACTCGCGGTTATTGTTCTTTTTTATTTTTTTTAAGAAGGCGAATGCGGTTGGTGGAATGGTTGATGACATGAAGTGAAGATAATAATTTTTTGTCTTTTGTCTGAATTAGGATTTTCATGATTAAATGATTTCATGATTTTTCTTTTATATCAAAGCTAAACTTTGGCAAATTTTGCTGAATTGCATTTCCTGCCAGGCCTGCTACTCCAAGACCTCCTAACTGAGATTTTACAATTGCTCTTGCAGGATCAATATATTCTCTCATTGTATGAAAAAGCTACTAAATCAAATATCTGAATCGAAAATGATTCATTAGGAAATCCACCAACATCTGAATTCCAAAAATGTGATATCATCTTGACTATAATTACTGTCATCATCATTTACTACAATATTAGGTTTTGAGTGGATATATTGTAATAATTGCGATTTGCCAGCACCATTTAGTCCAGTAATTATTGATAAGTTTGGAATGTTATTCCAACTAAATATTCCAACTGATTTATTAGCAACCGTAACTTCTATTTTCATATTTCTATATTTATTCAAATATACTTCTACTTTTTTACATAGAAAAATTACTCATATTAATTACATTGGCTGTATATGTATATGTAAATGATATTCCCGCTTCCTCTGTAATTACTCGAATACTAATTCTTCACTACTAATACTCCTTCGTATCCAACCTATTCATTTCACTCCAACCCTGAGCTTTATAATCTAAAGGTTCATTGCTGCCGTAGTAGTTGCCTTTTTCGTCGGTGTAGTAATGTTTGTATTTATCGTCTAAACGTACACGCTCCCCGTTGTTCGGGTTTTCAAATTTTGCTTCGCCGCCAATTACATCGCGGAAACTTTCGTTTTGCTGGTCGACAGACTTATTTCTATCGTTGGTAATTCCCTGATGAATATTGTTAACTGCTTCGCGATACGCTTTCACATTTTCAAAATCTTTCTGTGCAATTTCCGCATTCGCTGCATTTCCTTTTCTGTTCAGCTGATTTACTTTTTGTTCCCATTCAGGATTGTATAATACGGTTTTGCGCATGTGTTTCAACACCGCATAACCTGCATCTAAATCATCAGCAGTAATCACCGCAGGAAATGCCGACCAGTTGTAATATATTTCACCATTCACATTATTACTCGTTAAAGTAATACCACATTCCACTCTGATATTTTTTCCATTATTTAATTTTCCATCTACATACGCATGTTTAGAAACAGGTACGCCTTTAAACTGACTTTGTTCACCTAAATTTTCTTCATTGCTTATCTGAAAACTAATGCCGTTTTGCTGCAAGTGCGGCAAAACGATTTGTTTTACATAAGTCAATGCATCCATCGGCGGCATTTCAAAGGGTTGTAATTTTTGTTCCATACCCATCGAGCGGCTTGTCTCTCTAAGACTTCTTGTTGTTGGTCCGTCTGCATAATAATATGGCGAATACGGTAATATTTCTACCGATGAATTGTTGTCTCCAGAAACTGCTTTTATATACACCTGATTTACCGGCTGTGAGCCATTCCAGATTCTCGTAAAAGAATTTTGTGCCTGCCAGTCGCTTGGAATTTGCAATAAAATAGCCGACATATTCTGGATGCCTGGATCAATAATTTCATATCCTTTGTATTGTCCGGTATTACCAGTACTTCCGTTAGTGAGTGGCATCAGTTTTACATACTGAATACCATCACTCGTTGTAAAAATAGTCTCCTGTTCATTCTTTCCCTTACATGCTGTCAGGAAAAGTAAAACAATCAGTATAAAAATTATGTTGTTTTGCATAGCTACTATTTATACTACAAATTTATATTCTTTATCTGATAAGTACATGACACTTTTATGATGAAAAGAATTAATTTTTATCCTTAACTTTATCTGCACAATTCCGCTAAAATGAGTTTCCGGTATCTTTTATGTTTCATATTGTTTTTCGTTGTTTGCAATAGTGCCTTTACATCTGTTAGGAAAAACAAGAAAAAACAGGTAATACAAGAAGATACTACACCTTATAAAATTGTGCAGGATACTGTTACAAATAATAATTCATTAGAAATACATAATGATACTATTTTTAATAAAAAATATCAGTTCAAAAAAATAATTACTTCTACCGAAACTATTGCCGATACATCCTGGCAAAATGAAAATATTTATTCTGTAAATTTCCGTACCATTCATTATTATGATTACGTTCCTACTGACCCGGCATACGGTTATACTGGAAAAATTAAGATGATAAAACCCTATTCGTTTTTTCGTCCTTCGGAAGTATTGAATAAACCACGTGTTGCTTTTGTTTCCGGTATGATAGCCGGATTGTATGCTGGTGCCAATGCCTGGTGGAGCAGTGCATGGTATTCAAAAACGGAGAAAGATAAGTTTCACACGTTTAACGACTGGGGTGAATGGAATCAAATGGATAAAATTGCTCATAGTTTTAATTGCTACTTTGAATCAAAGTGGCATTATGACTTGTACAGGTGGGCAGGTGTAAAAGAAAAAAATGCGATTTGGATTGGCATGCTCATGGGAAATATGTGGCAACTAAGTATAGAATTAAATGATGGATTTCAAAAGAAATGGGGGTTTTCCTGGGGTGATATGGTGATGAATGTTAGTGGCAGTTTATTGTTTGGTGTTCAGCAATATTTATGGCACGACCAGCGCATTAATCTTAAAATTTCCGCTTTCCCTGTAAATTATAATAAATACAACGACCCGCAAATTAAAGAAAGAGCGGATAAATTATACGGTACATCATTTACAGAAATTTTGTTGAAAGACTATAATTCTATGACGTTCTGGCTAAGTGTGAGTCCGGGTTCGTTTGTAAAAAATCCAAAATCTAAATTTCCGAAATGCATACAGGTTTCACTTGGTTATGGCGCATCAGGTATGTTAGGTGGTTATAAAAACATCTGGAACAAAAATGATTTAAGCGGCGACCTGAGTCTAGATAATGTTGACCCGGCTGATATAATTGACAGAAGTGACATACAACGGTTACATCGTTTTTATCTTTCTATGGATTTAGACTGGACAAAGTTACCTGTAAAAAGACATTGGGCAAAAGGTCTGATGAAAGTGTTAAACATCATCAAACTTCCTTTCCCTGCTTTAGAAATAAATAATAATAAATCGGGCAGTAAAGTGGCGTGGCACTGGATGAAATTTTAAACAGAGTAAGGATTTTAAAAATCAAGAACCAGGATTTTGATTACTTACATTTAATCTTCATTCTAAATATCTAACAATCTAAATATCTTACCATGATAAAACAACCATTGGCATTAATCTTTGAGAGAGATTTAACCAAATTAAAAGAGGAAATTAATTCCTACAAAGACGAACAAAATCTTTGGAAACTGGAAGGCAGTATCAGTAATTCAGCAGGGAATCTGGCGTTGCACTTAATCGGCAATTTAAATCACTTTATCGGCGCAGTACTTGGAAATACAGGTTATGTACGTGAACGCGATAAAGAATTCAGCGATAAGAATATTCCGAGGGAAAAAATTCTAAAAGATATTGATGTAACAATTAATATAGTAAAAAACACGTTATCCAATTTATCTGATGAAGTTCTCCAAAGTCAGTTTCCTGAAAAAAAACAAGGGCAGGAATATCCAACCAATTTCATTCTATTACATCTGTTGGCACATTTAGAGTATCATCTTGGTCAAATAAATTATCATAGAAGATTATTAGATTGATTATCCATCCCATACAATACACATTTCTTGAGTCTCTCATCATTTAACAGATATGGATGATTTTCAAAATAAGACATTCTTTTCATTCCAATTTTTTCCATCACGTGAATTGATTTTATATTGATAACAGGTGCCATAGAAAGAATCCTTTTTAACTTCAACTTGTTGAAAGCGTATTCCAGGCAAGCTTTTGCACCTTCAGTGGCATATCCTTTATACCATGCACTGGTATCTAATCTCCAGCCAATATCTATACACGGTGTAAAATCTGCTTCAAAAGTCTGCTCTGCAAGCCCAATAAATCCTATAAACTTACCATCGTGCAATGTATCTGCCGCAAAATAACAGAAGCCTGTTCTTCGAAGCATCGCCTGCATACGTTCTATAAAGACAGCCGTTTGTTCGCGTGTTTGCGTTGTTGGAAAAAATTCCATCACTTCCGGATTGAGATTAATTGCTGCCAGTTTATCAATATCCGTTTCATGCCAGTTTCTGAAACCTAATCGTTCAGAAGTAAAAAGATATGTGCTATTTGTAGTCATTAAAAATAAATACTTCAACTAAATCAGTCGTTGAGGTTTAACTTCTCAATTATTCTTTTTCTTGAATTCATTACCTTCAATTCTATTTTTATAAAGAATAAGTAAGATAGAATGAAAGTAGTGCACATCCATAAAACATAAGTGATAAAAACATTCTTAATTAAATCTACGTATAACGCAATAAACAACAACAATAAGAATGTTCCGTGCAGTAAGAATATACTATATGATATAAGGCTGGTAAACAGAATAGAATGATTGAGAAAATTGTCTTTAAACTTTATCGTTTTCAGATATGGAAGACACAGCATTATTGATATGGGACTTACCAGATAATATAGTGTATAATGATAGAATGTGGCAAACTCTGTAGTTACATATTTATTTGACCATGCCCAGTAGAATATAATACTTCCTACATAAATTATTAATCCGAATGGCAGGAACCTGTATTTATTCCGCTCCCAAAAATCGTTATAGAAATAACAAATGTAGGAGGCCAGCAAGCCTATGGCAATGGTGTCAATTCTCAAAATGACTATTTCTCTGAAAGCTGTCCACTGCCTGAAACTGTGATCAGGGAAAACGTTATAATAATAATATACTTTTAAAAGGTTACACACAATAATATAAAGCAGCAAAATAAATAAGAATGAGTGTTTTTTATTTATTTTTAGAAATACTGTAATTACATAAAACATTACCGGAAATGTAAAATAAAACCACTCTTCAATAGCAATCGTCCATGTTTCTTTATAAAATTCAGAGTGATGAGAATATAAACATTGAACGAAAAAATAATTTCTGACAGGGAAATTTAATTTACGTGTGATCAACGTAAATAATATACTTAAGAATGTAAGCATGATATAATAGCTTGGTAGCGTTCGTACCCAGCGCATCACTAAAAACCTTGCTGTATATTTAGGCGTTACTGTATCTAATTTATGCACTTCCTTTAAATGCTGATAACCAATCAAAAAACCGCTGCATACAAAGAACATATCTACGGGGTCGGGCAATGGCAGCTTAAAATAATTAATATGAAGGAATTGGCTGAACCATTGTAAGAAATGCATTTGCATTACCAGTACCACTGAAAATGCACGAATAATATCAAATCCAAAATATCTTTTCTCGGGATTTGTATTTATTTTAAAAATTGACAGCATCCGTTATCTTATTCCCTTTTATATTTGGTCGGTAAAAATAACATTTCAAATACATTTTTGTATTTTTTATCTTTTAAAAATATAATAACAAAGGCTCCGCAAATACGGAGCCTTAATTAATATACTATTTTCTTACTTAATAAAAAGGTGTACTATGAAATATGTAATGGCTGCCAGAAAAGCACTTACCGGTATCGTTAGTATCCATGCCCATAGTAAATTGACAGTAACACCCCAACGCACTGCACTCAGACGTTTTGTAGCACCAACGCCTATAATAGCACCGGTTATCGTATGTGTTGTTGAAACAGGAATACCCATTTGTTCCGTTAAAAACAAAGTAGTAGCACCGGCGGTTTCAGCACAAACACCCTCTAATGGTGTCACTTTGGTGATCTTCGTTCCCATTGTTTTTACAATTTTCCATCCGCCGCTTAGGGTTCCTAAACTGATAGCCAAATAACACGATAACGGAACCCAGTCAGGCATTGCTTTAATATCTGTAATATTTCCATTGGCAATTAATGCAGCCGCGATAATACCCATCACTTTTTGCGCATCATTGCCACCATGACCAATGCTGAATGCCGCGGATGATAATAATTGTAACTGTTTAAAATTACTGGCTGTTCGTCTTGCACTTGGTTCCTTAATTTTCTCATTATAAATAAACGATAAGATAATAATCAGCAACATGACAATCAAACCATACCGGATAATCCTGTTATTGGATTTATCCATTTCTTTCGCCAAATCTTTTTTAATATCAATCTGAACCATTTTCACAAACTCATCATGTTTATTCGGTTGAACCAATCCGGCTGCATACATAGTTTCTGCCATTTTTTCCATACCTAATTCTGCATGTTTCTTGGCTATCGGCTTCAATGAGTCAACCGCAGCTTTTGCTTTTTGTGCAGCATCTTTGTAAGAAATATCTTTCTTAGCCAGATTTTCCAAGCGTTTCACTTCAAAAAATAATTTCAGTTTATCTTCTATTCTTGAAGTGGTGACCATATTCAAATCTACAACCCCCGCAATTTCATTAGCAATTACTTCACTACCTTTTGATTCATAATGTGCAATAAACGGATAACTTAAGGCAGCATTCTTTTTTGCTTTTTCCAGTTTTTCTTCAATTTTTGCTTTCTCCCCTGCTTTTTCAGGGTCTTTCAAATCTTTTTCATATTTCTCTATTCTGAAAAATTTAGCAATATTCTCATCAATCTTCTTTTCCTGAAAATGGATAAAGACAAACCAGATACCAACTGCTGTAAGAGATAAAATGCCAACTTTAATCCAGGTTCTGTTATTCATCATTACTAAAGTATAAAACATAGAAATGAGCATACCGATTAAAGGAGCAAGTAAAATAAATGCCACTGTTTTCAATACTTTTCCGCTGTCAATAATATCTTGAATCGGCATGGCGCCATTTTTTATAAAAGCATGTGTAATCGCCGCACCGGCAAATCCGCCGATTAATGTATGTGAAGAGGAAGATGGAATACCGTACCACCAGGTCAGCAGGTTCCAGAATATGGCAGCAAGCAATCCGGCAAATATTACAGGCAACGTGATAAAAGATTCATTCACCGTTTTACCAATTGTATTGGCTACTGCATGATCTTTAAAAATTAAAAACGCAACAAAGTTGAAGAATGCTGCCCATAAAACTGCCTGAAATGGTGTCAGTACTTTTGTAGAAACGATAGTTGCGATTGAATTTGCTGCATCGTGAAAACCATTGATATAATCAAATATCAATGCCATTGCTATAACTATTACTATAAATTCCATATCTGTATTTATGAGTATTTGATAACGATAGATTCAATTACATTGGAAACATCCTGGCATTTATCTGAAATCAGTTCTAATTCTTCGTATAAATCTTTCATTACAATTATTTTCACAGGATTATCTTTGTTGTTTCTAATCAAGTCGCCCATTGCTTCGCTATATAATAAATCTACCTTAGATTCATAACCGTGCACTTTAAGACAAGCAGCATTTACTTTATCAAGGTTTTTAATATTCCTCAGTCCGTAGATGGCTACCTTTAGCTCTTTTACAGATTCATCATTTAATTCTGCCATCTTATAAACGAATTCATTAAATTCACTAAACTCGTAATTTTTCATTTTATTTCCGATTTCATCAATATAATCTACCACATCATCAAATGCAGATGCTAATTCATGAATGTCTTCTCTGTCAAATGGTGTGATAAAATTTTTGCTTAATTCCACATAAATATTATGTGTTACATTATCTGCCTGATGTTCCAGTCCACTTGTTTGTGCCAGAATTTCAAATCTTTTCCCTTCAGATGCGCGCATGGCTTCTAAGAAAATTGAACTTGTTTTTTCCATTAAATCTACTGCCTGTTCAAATAACCCAAAGAATACTTTGTCTTTTGGTTGGAAAAATTTTAAAATTGAGAATGCCATAATTATTGATTTAAAATTTATGATTAATGATTAAAAATTTACTTGTGCCTGTAATCTGATTAAATGTCCTTTCTGAAAATTATCCTGCTTCACAAAGTCCTCAAATCGTCTTTCAGAATAGACATAAGCCATAACAAATTCAAATTGCTTCACAGGTTGATACTCAATTCCTACTTCATACTCCTGTAGTTCGTAACTTCTGGCATCCAGTTCATGCTTTTTGCCGCCATTATAATACTGTGCTCTAAAATACGGATAAATGATTTGTTTTTTAATAGGAAGAAAATAGCTTAAAGTAATATAACCGCCGTGCAATTTCTGTATTTCAATAGAATCTGTTATTTTATTAAATTCCGGTCCGCGGCCAAAGTTATACTCTGCCTGAATACCAAATGGTTTCGGATACAATATAAAAGATGCCGCAATGCGCTGGTCCCAATAGTTTCTATCTGCTTTGTACTTTACATCTTTCGACAAAGCATCAGTAGCTATTGTATATTTTCCGGAATAACCCTGAATAGCCGGTTCTATAATTTGGTTTTTTATTTTGATTGGATAACAGGCTCTTAATACAACATGAGGTGCTTTGTTCAGTTCCGGTTTATTTGCCGTTTGCCCGTTGTAAATACCAACGCCAATGATACCATAATCACCTGAGCCTTTGAAACCCTCTCTAACTACATCAGAGAAATGTTTGCGCATTTTTTCAGGTGCCCAGTAAAAAAACACTCCTAAATCTCGTTCATTTGCTACTGCACTGTTAAGTGCATCATTTCTATCAAACGGTAAACGATTCTGAGATGACTGCATATTTTCAAAACCATACGGCACTTTACTTTGTCCTAATCGAAAACGAAATTCATTATGTTTCCCGATTCCTAAGTCAATATAAGCATCGCGTAATTGTGCAAAATTTTGTGATGTAGAGGAAGCATTACTGGCAAAATCAGGTTGTACATAGAAATAAACATGCTTGCCGATTTGTCCGTAAAAAATAATACGCAAACGTCTTATCGAAAAACCACCACCTTCTCCCCAACTTTTATCACATTGTTCGCATTTCAACTGATCATTCGTTTCTGCTAGTCGATTATACCTGAACTGTGTATAACCACGAATTGCAAAAGACTCGTACCATTTTTTTTCTGTTTTAGCAGTACTGGTAGAAAGTCCTTCTTCTTTTTGGTTATTATACCAGGTTTTAAAACCAATGATAGCCTTTCCTTTTTTCTTTTTTTCGTTAATATAAACTGTATCTTTTACAACAGTTGTAGTAACCGGTGCCATTTGCACAGTTGTATCGGTAACATCTGCCCGACTGTAAGTCATATTATACCACAATGTTACTGTTGTCAAAATAAATTTGAGTGAACGAATAATTTTTTTCATCTGTGTGTGTGTGTTGGTGTGTGTATTGAATTTGAGATGAAAGCAAAACAAAAAACGACGAACTAAAAGTCGTCGTTGAGGAAGTATTCTTTGTGTGTGTCAAAGAATTATTCTTTTGTATTAATAAGTATTGATTTGCTAAAATCATCGTTACAAAGTTCATCAATTAAGTATAAAGTTGGTATGATTAAAGTCATGTCGGATTTATAAACAATTGAAAATGAATTTATTTTCAAATTGTTAATTAACTGATAAACAATTTATTACAATCTAAACTTTGTTTAAATCATCTTTATTATTCATAAAAAGAAAAAAACGTTCACTAAAAATTCACAGAAAGCATTCCAAAAATACTAAATTTACGAACTGACGATTATAATTGCTTGATAAAACTAAATAACATTTAAAGTGTTAAGTAATTTTAAAGTGTTACCGAATTGTCCAAAAAAGGTACAATATTTGCAGTCTAAAATTCAACAATTATTATTGAGACAACTGACAGCCATATTACTTCTAATAAATTTTTTGATATTTATCTTACCGGTAAGTACGAATAAAACCGTGGCAAAACAATTCTCTACATCCATACCCGCTGAGGAAGAACACAGCACCCCAAAAGGGGTAGACGTAAATGGTTTAAAACTATTACACTCCTTAAAACAATTCAACTTCTCAGATGATATTTTTTATCTGATTTCAAAAGAAAAATTTTCACATTATATACTACATACTTTTCCGGTAGACTGGCTGGAAACTTTCTCTCCGCCTCCTGACATGGCATAATTTTTTTTATCCTTTTACAACATTTATTGTTATTCTCAAAATAGCAGTCTGTCTCATTTATAATTAAATAAAAAAAATTTATGACTTCATCAAAAAATATATTTTCACATTTACGTTCTGACATGTCATCAGGATTAGTTGTTTTCTTAATTGCATTACCATTATGCCTTGGTATAGCACTGGCTTCCGGTGCTCCGCTTTTTTCCGGATTAATTTCAGGAATAATCGGAGGTATCGTAATCGGTAGCCTGAGCAAATCCAGCCTGAGTGTAAGTGGACCGGCAGCGGGCTTAACGGCAATAATTCTTAGTGCTATAACAAAAATAGGTGTCTTTGAATTATTCCTTTGCTCCGTCATTATTGCAGGTGTTATTCAGATAATTCTGGGAATCATTAAAGCCGGCAGTATCTCCTATTATTTCCCTTCCAATGTAATCGAGGGCATGTTAGCTGCTATCGGTATCATTATCATACTCAACCAGCTGGAACATGCTATCGGTATTGGCGGTATTGAAAAAGAAGAAGAAGAATTAAAAATTATTACTTTCTTTAACGCATTTAAAAATGGATTTCACCATTGGGGTGCAATAGCAATCAGTTCTATATCTGTCGGTATTTTATTGTTATGGCAGCGCCCTTTTATGAAAAAAGTGAATTTTATTCCGGGTGCTCTTATTGCAGTGGTGGCAAGTATCTTATTAAATGAATTATTTACCCTTAATCAGTCATCCTTAGCAATAACAGACAAAGCAATGCTGGTAAATATTCCGGTTATCAGCAGTTTTAATGATTTTTTCAGCAGCTTTACATTTCCTGATTTTAAAGGCTTCTTGCAACCTGAAATATGGATGGTGGGTATGACTATTGCTGTGGTTGCTTCCATCGAAACACTATTATGTATTGAAGCCATTGATAAATTAGATCCGCACAAACGCAATACACCAACCAACAGAGAATTGCTTGCACAAGGGACCGGTAATATGATCAGCGGTTTTATTGGTGGCTTGCCTGTTACTTCCGTTATTGTGCGTTCATCGGCAAATTTAAATTCGGGTGCCAAAACAAAGATGTCAGCAATTATACATGGTATTTTATTATTACTTTCCACTATCACTATTCCGTTCTTATTAAATAAAATTCCTCTGGCTACCCTCGCTGCAGTGTTGATACTAACCGGATATAAATTATGTAATCCTTCAGTTTTTAAGCGTATGTGGAAAGAAGGTAAATGGCAGTTTATTCCATTTGCAGCTACTGTAATTGCAGTAGTTTTAACCGATTTATTAAAAGGAGTTGCATTCGGTATGGTTATCAGTATTGCCTACTTATTACGTCAGAATATTAAGAATGCATACTATTTCCATCGTTCGAGTTACAAAAACGGAGATGTGATAAAAATAGAATTATCTGATGAAGTATCTTTCTTAAATAAAGCAAGTATATTACTAACGTTAGATCATATACCTGAGAATAGCTTAGTAGTCATTGATGCTTCCAAGTCTAAATTTATTGACCATGATGTATTACAAGTAATAAAAGAATTCAAAGATATCAAAGCACCTGATAAAGATATTAAAGTATTGCTTGCCGGCTTTAAAGATGTATATAATATTGAGAATACAGAAAATATCAGCATGATAAATTCCGACTTTATAAATGCAGAAGAAAGTCCGCTGCGTACATCAGGTTCTCAAAATAAATTACTAAAAGAATTAATTACAACAAAAAAATAAAACACCAATATTCTCTTCTATTTAAATAAATAACAAAATATAAAAATGAAAACATTGAATAAAGAAAAACAAGAATCTATATCTCCAAGAAATGCTCTAAACTTATTGAAAGAAGGCAACTCGCGTTTTATGTTTAATTTAAAAGCAAACAGAGATTTATTAGAACAGGTAAATGATACACGGGATGGTCAATGGCCGTTTGCTACCATATTGAGCTGTATTGACAGCAGAACATCTGCGGAGCTTATATTTGACCAGGGGTTAGGAGATATTTTTTCTGTAAGAATTGCCGGGAATATTGTAAATACGGATATTTTAGGCAGCATGGAATTTGCCTGTAAAATAGCAGGCTCAAAATTAATTGTAGTGCTTGGGCATACAAAATGTGGTGCGGTAAAAGGTGCCTGTGACCATGTGGAAATGGGTAATCTTACCGAACTGCTCTCTAAACTACAACCTTCTGTTTACCAGGAAAAAGAAACCACTGAAAACAGAACATCCGCCAACAGTAAATTTGTAGAGAATGTTGCTACTTTAAATGTGAAACGTACCGTTAAAGCTATTATTGAACGTAGTTTTATTTTAGAACAAATGGTAGAAAACGGTGAAATAGGAATCGTTGGTGCTATGTATAATATAGAAACCGGTAAAGTAGAATTTTATGATGATGTACAATTTATTAAAGATGATGAAAATCCTGAGTTTAGCGTGGCTGAATTAAGGCATTAATCTGAAAAATTATTTTAATCTGTTAAAAAGTTCCGCACCTGTACGCGGAACTTTTTTACTTTTAAGAATCATGTAAATTATCAAAAGAAAAATCTGTTTGGTCTTTCGTTTGTCTTAACCGTAAAATTTAATACATTTATGTATGCAATCATCGGATGATTATATTAAAGGAATTATTCAAAAAGACAGATTTGTTTTAAGTAAAGCAATCACACTTATTGAAAGTACAAAAAAAGAGGATGAGCAACTGGCAAATGAAGTCTTAGAGGCTTGCATAAAATTAAAAAAACTAAGCAAACGTATTGCAGTTACAGGCACACCGGGTGCCGGAAAGAGTACATTCATAAATGCTTTTGGTAAATTATTGTTAGACGAAAATAAATCGCTTGCTGTTTTAGCCATCGACCCTTCCAGTACCATGAGCAAAGGCAGTATAATGGGTGATAAAACACGCATGGAAGATTTGGTAAACAATTCCAATTGTTTTATCAGACCAACGGCAAGCAGCAATAATTTAGGTGGTGTAGCGCGTAACACCCGCGAAACCATTTTGTTATGTGAAGCATTCGGATTCGATTATATTTTTGTTGAAACAGTAGGTGTCGGTCAATCGGAAACTATGGTAAAAAATATGGTTGATTTATTTTTATTACTGCTGATACCAAACTCCGGGGATGAATTACAAGGGATCAAGCGTGGCATTATGGAAATGGCAGATATTATTGTAATTAATAAATCAGAAAAAGAAAATGAAAGTGCTGCCAGAATTGCTGCAACCCAGTTAAAGCATGCACTCCACTTATTTATTGCATCGGAAAAAGACTGGACTCCACAGGTCTTAAATATTTCTGCGACAGAAAAAACCGGACTAGACGAATTGAAAAAAAATATAGATGCTTATTTTTTAAAACTGGAAACTTCGGGATATTTACACCACATGAGAAATCAGCAGGATTTTTTCTGGTTTGAAGAAACGATTATGCAGGAATTACAAACTTCATTTTCGGCAAACAATTCTATTCTGTCTCTTAAGAAATCTTTACAGGAAAAGATAAAGAACAATGAAATTAATGCTGTTCAGGCGGCAAAATTTTTAGTGGAGAAATTTTTAGAAAAATAAATCTTACTTTATAACATCAACACCATCTACAAAAAACTTAGTATCGCCCTGCCATGGAAAATTTTTGACTTTCTCTTTGTAATGCAGGCGCAGCATCTGACCTTCTTTACTTTTTAGCAATTCACCGATAGAATCATCTTTCACCGAAAATTTCCATATATTATTTGCAATCGTATTACCGGGTAAGGGGTTAATACCGCCCAAATTCAAATCGCCTTCATACGTTTTAAAAATATATCCTTTTTCAGAGAATTTAACCAGCATACCTGCCCGGCTACCTTCACTATAAGTGTAATTAAAATAAAAGTATGCCCCAACTGTTACTACTACAAAAAGTAGTATAAAAAATATTAAAACTTTTTTGAAAAATCTGGCAATCGGATGCTCCTTTTTTACCGTTGTTATTTGCCCGGAAGTATTTTGCTCTGCCATTTTAATATTTTTTACTAAATTAAACATAAATTTGGAATACTTACCAATCATTAAATGGAGATAGAAAATACGATTGCATTCCGCGAAGAATACAGAGCTTCTGAAATTGGTGAAAAATATTCCGGTAAACTGCATTTTTGGTTTATGACAATCTGGTGTTTGGCTCTTATCATCACTTCAATTATATTGATTCATCAACCTACATGGAAAGAACTGTTGATTATTCCGGTTGGATTTTTATATATCAATTTTGCTGAATATTTTGCACATAAAGGCCCCATGCATCATCGTTCTATAAAATTTGATAAAGTATTTATTCGTCATACTTTACAACATCATCGTTTTTTCACCAAAGAAAAGTTCAGTTTTGATACATCCAAAGATGTAAAGGCAGTTTTATTTCCACCGGTACTGTTACTCTTCTTCTTCTTTGCATTTACACTACCTGTTGGTTTGCTATTTTATTTTTTATGGTCTTTAAATGCTGCATTGTTGTTTATTGCTACCGTTTTTTCCTATTATTTAAATTATGAATGGCTGCACTTTGCCTATCATTTGCCTGAAACACATTTTGTTTCCAAATTGCCCTTTATCCGAACTCTTAGAAAATTACACCATGCTCATCACGACACACAATTAATGACCAAATATAATTTCAACATCACTTACCCTATTTTTGATGTGCTTTTTGGTACATATTATGTAGAAAAATAAGTGGTTTTTACGAAAACCTAATTATATTTACCATGTAAGTAAATTCAGTTATCTTTATACTTCCATGCAGTCCATTTATAAAATAGTATTAAGCATTTGTTTTGTGTTTTTTGCAGTCCATAGTTTTGCCACACATAACCGCGCAGGTGAAATTACCTACAAACATGTTGCAGGATTTACCTATGAATTTACTATCACTACCTATACTAAAGTAAGTGGTGTGAGCGGCGATGCCGACCGTACCCGTTTGGGTATCTCCTGGGGTGATGGCACTTTTGATTCATTAGACAGAATTTCAGAAATATTTTTGTTGGCTGATATAAAGCAGAATAAATATGTTGGCATTCATACCTATTCCGGTCCGTTTACTTATGTGGTAGGCGTTTCTGACCCAAACAGAGTCGAAAATATTATTAATATTAATAACTCTGTTAATACACTTTTTTATTTAGAAGATACTGTAAGAATTCTGGATCCGAATATTATCGGTTTTAATAGCTCTCCACAATTGTTAAATCCACCCATAGAGTTCGGAAACGTCGGGCAGTTATTCACACATAATCCCAATGCATTTGATCCGGATGGAGACAGCTTATCGTATAGTATTTCTTCTCCATTGCAGGCAAGTGGTTTACCGGTTAGTGGTTATTCTCCTCCTAATTTAATTTCTCCGGGCCCGGATAATCAGATTTCAATTAATCAGCTAACAGGTGAATTAATCTGGAATACACCTCAGCAAGTAGGTATTTATAATATTGTAATCATTATAAGAGAATACAGAAATGGTATCTTAATTGGAACAGTTATACGTGATTTGCAAATTATAATTGATGATACTAATAATCAGCCACCCGTATTGAATGTTCCTGAAAAGATTTGTAAAATCATAGGTGATACTATTAGATTTACGGCTACAGCCACAGACCCGAACTTACAAGATAAGGTAACCCTGAGTGCGAACGGTGCTCCGTTTATTGTTACCAGCAGTCCCGCAACTTTCATTGCCGGAACGCCTGCAAATCCGGTAAGCGGTACTTTTAACTGGAATACAAATTGTGACCATCTTTTAAAGAATGATTACCTGGTAGTATTTAATGCGGTAGATAACTTTAACAGTCCGCCACTTACAGACCAGAAAACACTTTCTATCAAATTACTGGCACCACCGCCTAAAAATTTCACGGCTACTTTAAATCTTATTAATAAAACAGTTGCATTAAAATGGGATAGTTTATACACATGTGCAGGTAACTCAAAATTTCAGAATTTTTCTGTATGGCGAAAGAAAGGATGCAACACTCCTTTAGATACCTGCAACTCAGACTTGGCAAATTTAGGTTATACTAAAATCGGAACTACTAAATTTTATTCCTTTATTGATAATACAATTCAATCCGGAAATCAATATAGTTACAGAGTAGTGGCAAATTTTGGTGACAGAACGAATGCGGGTTTGGTTTTAAATGCTTTTGCAGGATTACCATCAACTGAATCCTGTGTAATTATACCTGCTGATGTTCCTGTTATTTATAATGTTGATGTCAAAACAACTGATGCTACTACCGGTCAGATTTATGTAGAATGGTCACGTCCATTTGCAGATAATTTAGACACTATCGTAAATCCGGGACCATACGTTATAAAATTACTGAGAGCTACCGGATTAAACGGTACAAATTATACGCTGATAAAGACTGTAAATGCGTCCACCTATTCTGCTATTACTGATACTTCATTTTTAGACAGCGGATTGAATACCATCGCAAATGCATACAATTATAAGGTTGTATTTTATGCAAGAACCAACGACAGCTTAGGAAGCAGCGAAATGGCATCCTCTGTATTCTTGTCTGTCAGTCCGGCATTTGAAGCACTAAATTTATCATGGGTCTTTAATGTGCCTTGGGTAAATAGTTCATATGTTATTTTCAGAAAATTACCGGGTGGTGCTGTGTTTGATTCTTTAACTACCGTTACTTCAGAATCTTATCAGGATATTAATTTAATGAACGACAGCCTTTATTGCTATAAAATAAAAGCTATTGGTAGTTATTCGATTGCAGGATTAAAAACGCCATTGATCAACTTTTCTCAGGAAGTATGTACCCGACCAAAAGATACTGTACCTCCATGCACACCAATTCTGACGGTAAATAATTTTTGTTCAGACAGCAGGCTGGATACCGCTGAATTTAAAAACTATTTAAGCTGGACATATAATGAAACAGGAAATTGTATTTCAAATGATATTACACTGGTACGCATTTTTTATGCAAAAACTTCAGGCGACACTTTGAAACAAATTGATAGTTTACTGAACAGCACATTTAATTTATATACGCATACATTATCCGGCAGAAATCTGGCAGCCTGCTATGCAGTGCAAGCCGTACGAAAAAATGGAAATGAAAGCTTACTTTCCAATAAGGTATGCGTAGATAATTGTCCTCTATATAATTTACCAAATGCCTTTACACCGAATGGTGACGGACAAAATGATTTATATACACCGATTATTCCCTATCGTTTTGTTGAAAGAATAGATATGAAAATCTACAACCGCTGGGGCAATTTAGTTTTTCAAACAGAAAACCCTGATATTAACTGGAATGGCAATGATTATAAAACCAACAAACCATTATTTACAGGTGTTTATTATTACGTCTGCGATGTATATTATTTAACGGTAGAAGGTATTAGAAAAGTTGAAAAACCATTGAGCGGTTATATTCACTTATTCAGAGAGTAAGCCAATTAACGATTAACGATTAACAATTCTTTCTTATTATCTTAATTGTTATCCTTCATCGTCAATTGTAGATTGTTAATTGTTAATTGAAATAATGTTCACAGGAATTATAGAAGAAATTGGTGATATTGTAGCTGTACGGAAAGACGGCACAAATATGCATTTTACCATTAAAAGCAAACTTTCAAAATCACTAAAGATAGACCAGAGTGTTTCACACAATGGTGTTTGTTTAACCGTGGTAAAAAAAGATAATACCACACACACAGTCACCGCAATTAAAGAAACTTTAGATATCACTACCTTATCACAACTAAAAAAGGGGAACAAAATAAATTTAGAGCGTGCCATGCAGGCTGGCGCCCGTTTAGATGGTCATATGGTACAGGGACATGTTGACCAAACTGCATCGGTTACTCATATTGAAATACAAAACGGTAGCTGGGATTTTCATTTTGAATTTGATGACAAACCAAAATTTTCATTAGTGAATAAAGGATCTATTTGTATTGATGGTACAAGCCTGACTGTAGTTAAATCTAAAAAGAAAAAATTTTCTGTTTCTATTATTCCATATACTTTTGAACATACCCTCTTCTCCACTTACAAAATCGGAACACAGGTAAATATTGAGTTTGATATTATTGGAAAATATGTAGAGCGATTAATGAAATTACATAAGTAATTAAACTTCAAATTTCTTTAATACTTTTTTAGGTAACTTTTCTTTTACCAATCTGTATGATTGTGAAACATAATATTTCCATTCTTTTTTTGTAAAACGATTAACATCTGTAATCAATATCCATTTATATCTTGCTAAATATGGTGCGGGAATAATTTTATCTGTTGCACATAATTCTTCAAATTCTTCTTCATTTACTTTCAGAGAAATACGCATCGGTTGTTCAAAGCTTGTAACACAAAACATTTTTTCAGCAATGCAAAAGCATAAATCATTCTCCCATTTTATGTCTTCTGTTACATTTGATAATGCTTTACAAATTTTTCTTAATTCTTCAATATCCATATTTAAAGTTAAATACTTTATAATAAATCAGATAGCTTTAAGTTGTATAGATTTATCGTAAAAAAGAAGGTTCATCCGTTAGCTAACGAATGAACCTTCTTACTAATTAATTCTAATGGCTAGTTTATAAATCTATTCTCAAACTTGCATAAGATTCACCATGCTGTGTAATATCCAAACCTAATTCCTCTTCTTCTTTTGTTACACGAATCGGATCTATTAAATTGGTAATAAAATACAATGCATAAGAACCTAAGAAAGCAAATGCAGCAACTCCAACCAAACCAATCATGTGATGGATGAATGTTTTAGTTTCTCCGTATGCCAAACCCCAGTCAGTAATTCCTGTTCCATAATCGGCAGCAAATATACCGGTCATAATCATACCTACCATTCCACCAACTCCATGACAAGGAAATACATCCAACGTATCATCAATCGTAGATTTATTTTTAAAGTGAACTGCGAAATTACTTGCAACAGCAGCAATGGCGCCAATTGCAATACTTTCACCTACATTTACGAAACCGCAAGCAGGTGTAATAGCTACTAATCCTACAACAGCACCAACACAGGCACCGATGGAAGAAATTTTATTACCACGCATTGCATCTACAAGTACCCATGCAATCATTGCAGCAGCAGCAGCAGTATTCGTAGTTGCAAAAGCGTTTGCTGCTTTTGCATTTACACCTAATGCAGAACCTGCATTAAAACCAAACCAACCAAACCACAGTAAGCCTGTACCAATAATTACGTAAGGAACATTTGCAAATTCGTGTGTGCGCTCACTTTCTGTACGAGGGCCAAGAAACATAGCTCCTGCTAATGCAGCAAATCCTGCTGTCATATGTACAACAGTACCTCCGGCGAAATCTAAAATACCATATTTAAATAAAATACCATCAGGATGCCAAGTCATGTGACAAACGGGTGCATAAATGAAAATAAAAAACAAGGTAGTAAAAATCAGATAACCGGAAAATTTAACGCGTTGTGCGAATGAACCTGTAATTAACGCAGGTGTAATAATGGCAAATTTCAACTGGAACATGGCAAACATTACAAAAGGAATAGTTGCCGAGAATGTTTCATTAGGTTTAAGACCTACACCCTGAAACATTTTAAAAGTAAATGGATTACCAATGATGCCACCTATATCATCACCGAAACAAAGACTAAAACCAAATGCTACCCAAACGACACTCATTAAACCTAACGAAATCACACTTTGAAAAACCGTTGAGATAATGTTTTTGCGGTTAGCCATTCCTCCATAAAAGAACCCTAATGCAGGTGTCATAATTAATACTAATGCTGAAGCAACAATCATCCAGGCGGTATCACCTGAATTAATTTCACCAGCACTATTGCCCGTGAGAACTTGTCCGGGATTTCCCGCTCCTGCAATTACTAACAATAAGAAGATAATTGCCGGTAGAAGATACTTTTTGCGCATTGCCATAGTTGAAATATTTTAAAGGTTAAAAATCTATTTTGCTAAGTAATCAAATAATTTTTAGATATTTTAACTGAAAATCATACCTTAATAGTAATTTAATAAAAAATAATTCACATTTTTATTTTCATAATATTTTTGAAATAATAAAAATATTTCTTCTTGATTGACTATCAATTAGTTGAATAATAACATATAGGGGAATTATTAAATTATTCTAATGGATTTTAGAATTCAGGCAACACTGCTTTGATAAAACAGACGAAATATTTAGATAATAAGTATCTAATATCCCAGGACCTTCAGCATGGATTCAGCATTTTGCTCTTCAGCAAAAACCTCATATGTAAGCTTACCATTTACATCCTTATCTATAATTATTTTCTTTGGTGATGGAATTAAACAATGTTTTGTTCCGCCATAGCCGCTTAAAGAATCCTGGTAAGCACCGGTATGAAAAAAGCCGATATATAATTTCTGATCTCCTATGATTTTTGGCATATATACTTGATTGATATCTACTTCCGAGTTATAATAATCACTTACATCACAACTCAGTCCACCAATAATAGTACGCTGGTATGCCTGATTCCAGCTGTTAATCGGCAGTAAAATAAATCGCTGGTTCATACCCCAGATATCCGGTATGGTCGTCATCAACGAACCGTTTATCATATACCACAATTCGCTGTCGTTTTGTTTTTTCTGACCAATTACTTCAAAAATCGTGCAGCCACTTTCGCCAACCGTGAAGTTACCAAACTCGGTATAAATATTTGGATGGTCAATTTCTGCCTCATCACAGAAATTTTTAATTTTAGTGACAATTTCTTCTATAAGATAAGCATAATCATATTTGGAGCCTAAAGAATATCTGATAGGCATACCACCTCCGATATTAATACTGTTTAATTCAGGGCACACTTGCTTTAACTCCACATACATACTCAGGCATTTGTTTAATTCACTCCAATAGTAAGCAGAATCTTTTATGCCTGAATCAATAAAGAAATGCAGCATGCGTAATTTTATATTTGCCGTTGGTTTTATTTTCTCTATATAAAACGGAATCACATCTCGTTGGCGAATGCCTAATCTTGAAGTGTAGAATTGATATTTAGGTTCTTCTTCCGCAGCTATGCGAACCCCGATATTTAAATCCTTTTCAAAATTCTGGTAGGCATCAAATTCATCCATGTTATCCAAAACAGGCACCACATTCGTAAAACCATCCTTTACCAAACTTAAGAGTGAATCCGTATATTTTTGAGGTTTAAATCCGTTGCAAATGATTCGAATCTTTTTATCAATCTTTTTCTTTTTATGCAGAGAACGAATTAAATCTATATCATACGCACTGGATGTTTCAAGTTGCGCATTATTTTTTAAAACTTCATCCAAAACATGTGAAAAGTGATTGCTCTTAGTGCAATAACAATAATAATAGTGGCCATTGTAGCCAACGCTTTCAAATGCCTCCTGAAACCATCGACGAGCACGATTGATATTATCGCCGATTTTTGGCAGATAAGTAATCTTAAGCGGAGCACCGTGCTGTTCTATTACACTTTTTAAGTCTATCTTATGAAAACGCAACCAGTTATCTTCCAAATCAAAGCCATCCTGAGGAAAATAATACGTTTGTTCTATAAGGTCAATATAACGGTCTCTCATCGTAAATTACAGAGTTAATGAATTGTTGAATTACTGAATTTTCATTATCACCCCAAAAGTAATAACTTTGAACGATATAATTTTGTTTTCAGCATGAACATATTTCAAGAAATACAGGATCAGGTACAACAAGCATTTCCTAATTTATTTGGCAGTGAAGTAGAGTTGAGTAAAATTACCATTAATGAAACCCCGAAAGAGTTCATCGGCGATATTACACTTGTTGTCTTTCCTTTATTAAAACTTACCAAAAAGAACCCTGAAGAATCAGCAAAAACAATTGGTGAATTTTTGGTGAACAATAATACAAACGTAACTGCATACAATATTATTAAAGGATTTTTAAACCTGAGCATTCGTGATACATATTGGATAAACTCTGTTATAAATCCTTCAAACAATATCCAACATCCATCATCTGAAACTGTTTTAATTGAATACTCATCTCCAAACACCAACAAACCCTTACATCTAGGGCATGTACGTAATAATGTATTAGGATATGCCCTGGCAGGGATTTACAAAGCAAATGGTTACAAAGTGATTAAAGCCAATTTAATTAATGACAGAGGTATTCATATTTGCAAAAGCATGCTGGCATGGCAAAAATTCGGGAATGGAGAAACACCGGAAAGTTCGGGTTTGAAAGGCGATAAACTTGTTGGAAAATATTACGTGGAATTTGATAAGCAATATAAAAGAGAAATAGAAGCATTAATTGCAGAAGGAAAAACCAAAGAAGAGGCTGAAAAACAAGCACCATTGTTGGGAGAAGCACAAGAGATGTTGCTTAAATGGGAAAAGGGAGATGAGGCTGTAGTGAAGTTATGGGAAACCATGAATAGCTGGGTATATGCCGGCTTTGATATTACCTATAAGAACCTTGGCGTTGACTTTGACAAATTCTATTACGAATCCAATACTTATTTATTAGGTAAAGATATTATTGAGGAAGGTTTGAAAAACAATGTTTTTTTCAAAAAAGAAGATGGAAGCGTATGGATTGATTTAACCGCTGACGGATTAGACCAGAAACTAGTGTTACGCGCTGACGGCACATCTGTTTATATTACACAAGATTTAGGTACCGCTGACTTGAAATACAACGATTTCAAAATGGATAAGTCTATTTATGTTGTAGGAAATGAACAGGATTATCATTTTAAAGTATTGAAACTCATTTTGCAAAAGTTGGGTAAGCCCTATGCAGATGGCATCCATCATTTTTCATACGGTATGGTAGATTTACCAAGTGGTAAAATGAAATCTCGTGAAGGAACTGTAGTGGATGCTGATGACCTGATTGAAGATATGATTGCATCTGCTAAGGAGCAAACTGAAGCACTGGGAAAAATTGATGAATTCACCGATACAGAAAAAGAAGCTTTATTCAGAACGATTGGTTTGGGTGCTCTCAAATTTTTCTTGCTACGTGTAGATCCGAAGAAAAGAATTTTATTTGACCCGAAAGAAAGTATTGATTTGCATGGCTATACCGGACCATTTGTGCAATATACATACGCGAGAACAAGAAGTATTTTGAGAAAGAGTCAAGAATCAGGAAGCAGGAAGCATGACTTATCTTCTTCCTATCAACTTCATCCATCAGAAAAAGAACTTATCAAAGTTTTGTATCACTACAACATTATGCTTAATGATGCTTGTAAGGAAATGAATCCGGCGAAATTAATTGACTATTCGTACGAAGTCGCAAAAACTTATAATAAATTTTACAATGATTGTTCTATCTTAGCCGCCGAAAAAGAGAACGAGAAAAATTTCCGAATTCAATTAACCGAACAAACAGGAAATTGTATCAAACAAATTTTCGCTATTGTAGGAATTGACGTACCTGAAAGAATGTAAACAAGAGTAATAAGTAGTAAGTGGAAAGTAGAGAGCAATAAGTAAGATTATTAAGATGAGTGTAAAAAGATTTGAAGAATTAATAGCTTGGCAAAAGGCGCAGGATTTAGCGGTGGAAATTTACAGGTTCTTTTCCGATATCAAAGATTTTGGGTTCCGAAATCAGATTTGCAGTGCTGTGACATCTATATCAAATAATATTGCAGAAGGTTTTGATAGAAGTTCTAATGCTGATTTTATGGGGTTTCTTTATATTTCTCTAGCCTCATGCAGTGAAGTTAAATCAATGTTATACCTCGGATGCAGGTTAAACTATATTTCTTTAGACAATAAAGACAAACTAATAAATACTTCTGACGAAGTATCAAAGATCATTAGAGGGCTGATTAAATCATTAAACAATTAATCTTATTACTTATAACTTATCACTTATTACTAACTCATGGAATTATATCTAAAAAAAGTAAGAGGAAAAGGCAGAGGCGTTTTCTGCACAGAAGATTTAAACGAAGGTGACATTATTGAAGTGTGTCCGGTAATTGTTTGTCCGCCTAAAGACTGCAAACATTTAGATAAAACTACATTATATCACTACTACTTTCAATGGGGCAATGATGGCAAGAGCGCGGGTGTGGTTTGTGGATACGGTCCAATGTACAATCACTCCTATAATCCGAATGCGATTTATGAAACATTTTATGAAAAACATATTTTCAGAGTAAAGGCACGACGTTTTATAAAAGCCAACACAGAAATCACTATAAACTATAATTATTATCCGGATGAACAAACACCTGTTTGGTTTGATTTAGACAAGAAAACAACAGATAATAAAAAACGTGCTCATACGGCTTCTAAAAAGGCTGAAAAGAAAACAGCGAATAAAGTATCTAAAAAATAAGTCCTTTATTCTTATTAAATATTAATAGCGCACTCAAAAGAGTGCGCTATTTTAAATTAAATAAAAAATTAACTTTTCCCTTTTGTATTTTAGTAATTCATTTAATTCCTTTGAAATCCTGTTTTTTCATCATAATTGTCATTCTTACTTTCGTTTCTGGAAGCAGCATTTCTGTTGCACAAAATCAATATTTATTAAAAGGAAAAATCACCGAACAAAAAACAAAAGAACCCATTCCGTTTGCAAATATTTATGATTCCGTTTTTAATATTCACAGTACGTCTGACTCTAACGGTTACTTTGAATTACAATTAAAAGAAGCTGTATATAATTTTGAAATTTCAAGTGTTGGATATCAACCCCTTTACAAGGAAGTTCGTTTACTGAAAAATATGGAGGTTCAGATTCAGTTAAAACAAGACATTCAATTAGATGAAATAACGGTAACAACAGAAAAAATTAGTAAAACCGCTGAAGTGAATACATCGGGAATGACAACTTTAACAAGCATCAGTGTAGAGCGATTGCCGGCTTTTTTTGGTGAAAAGGATATTCTGAAGGCTGTGCTTCTTACATCCGGTGTTCAAAGCGGACAAGAAGGCGCACGGGGAATCTTTGTGCGAGGTGGAAGCCCCGATCAGAATCTGGTATTGTTTCACAATGCACCTGTTTATAATGTTGCACATATTTATGGATTCTTATCCGTTTTTACAATGGAATCACTAAACAAACTCGATATTTATAAATCTTATATTCCTGTTCAATACGGCGGACGTTTGTCTTCTGTTTTAAATGTTGAACCAAATTTTGGAAATACGCAGCATTGGAAAGGTGATTTCAGCTTGGGTGCCATTACTTCTAAATTTCATATTGAAGGTCCCTTGAAAAAAGACAGAACCTCTATGAATTTTAGTATCCGTGATTGCCATGCAGGGCTTTTTACTGCACCCATCTCAAGAAGACAATTTAAAGATGAAACAAAAAACGGAACACTAAAATATTTCTTTTATGATATCAATGGTGCTATTCAACATAAAATAAATGAAAAGAATACGCTTGCTTGGAGCTTTTATGCAGGCAGTGATTTCTACACATTTGGTCAATCTCAGGATTACCCGAGAGTAAAAAATTTTTACAGAGAAGTTAATAAAAAGAAGCTGACATGGATGAATATGACTAACAGCATAGAATGGAAAACTCAATTAAAAAAAATCAACATTACTAATTTTTATAATTACAGTTTTTACAAATTAGATTCACGGCAAAAATCAGAGACAGTATATCGCGATTATGTAAAATACACTACTAATTTCAATAATATACAATACAACACGGCATCAAAAATCAGTGAAAATGGATGGCAGACAATTATTGATCAGCCTATCAGTAAAATTCATCACCTTAATTACGGTGCCAAATTAAGCCAGCGAACATTTACAGTAAATACCGTAAATATTATCTTCAAAGACAGCCTGGGAAACATCACCGGCAGAGATACTTTTATTAATCCAAAAATAAATGCTGTCGACTTTTATGTCTATGCTGATTATCTATTTTCCTGGAAAGAAAAACTGGAAATAAAAACAGGCGGGCAATTATTCCTATATCATGCAAAAGGAAAAACTTTTTTTTATCCGCAGCCAAGAGCAGAAATAATATACCATCCGATAACAGGAATGAGTATTCGAACTTCCGTTATGCGGACAGTACAACCTATGCATTTATTAACGAATAATACCGGTGATATACAAAATGACGTATGGGTACCTGCTACTGCAAAAATAGAACCCGAAACTGCCTGGCAATATTCAGGTGGCATACAATACGACCATCCTAAAGGATATACTGCGAGTATTGATGCTTATTACAAAAGCATGCACCATCTATCAGAATATAAATATGGAACTAATTTTATTTTAGATAAAATAGCATGGGATGATCAGTTGTTAAACAGTGGTACCGGAAGAGCCTACGGAGTTGAATTCTTTTTTGCAAAAACAAAAGGGCAATTTACCGCATGGTTCAAATATAACCTTGGATGGAGTACAAGAAATTATCCGGAATTAAATGATGGAAAAACATTTTATTACAAATATGACAGAAGACACGATGTATCAATTGTACTGCAATATAAATTGAAAAAACATTTTGATTTTTCAGTTGCATGGACGTATGGCACCGGTTGGAGAATGACAACGCCGAGTTCAAAATATGCAAGCGATAATACCTTATATAATTATGATGAAGCTAATGAGCCATTATCAGGAAATCAAAGCATGATAACTTACTGGAATGCACGGAATAATTATGTATTGCCGTCTTATCATCATTTAGATATAGGGATGAATTATGTAAAAAAAGGAAAACGGGTAACACACCAGCTAAATATTAGTGTTTATAATGTGTATAACAATCTAAATGTTTTTTCTGTCTTCCGTCAATCTGATGTTGACGGTGATGGAAACAGGTATAGAAAATATAAACAGCTAAGTTTATTTCCGGTTTTACCATCATTCGGATACACCATTAGTTTTGAGAAATAATTTTAAAAAATAGAGTAAGTGATTTAGAACAACAAATAAAGAATTAGGATGAATAGTCTTCATTTATATAAGCATATTGAATTTAATTTTCGAAAAAGAAAATCTACTCTTTTTATTTTTTGCGCATTACTCTTTTTTCTAAATGGCTGCCAGAAAGATTTAGAATTGAAATATGGTGTGAGTGAAATAAAACAGGTAATTATTGCCAACCTGAGTCCGGGTAGTAATCTGTATGTAAACATCAGCAAAAGCAAACACCCTGAAGATTTTGGAGCAGTTAATTTTTTGATGAATTGTAAAGTAGATGTGTATGAAGATGGAGTTTTTAAAGAAACCATGCCTTTTATCTTAAAAGATACATTATCCGGTTTTGGTTATTACACATCATCATTTAAACTGCAACAAAACAGAACCTATAAAATAGTTTCTACACATGCTGAATTAGGTATTGCCGAGGCAACGGAATACCTGCCTCCTAATCCTCAGCTTGTAAATTTCGCATTAATTCAACATGCGGACAGTGCTCATCCAAATTTAACGGGAAAATATATCATAGCACTTCAGGATAGCGCGGGCTGGAAAAACTACTATTATTTCGCTGCATTCTACAAAATTTTAAAGCCCACCGTAAATAGTTCTGGTGATACGATATATAAATATGATTTTATATGGAATATTCCATCTTATACACCCGAGATTCCCAACATCAGTAATTATAACCGCTCATTTATAACAGATGCCGGATTTGACGGACAACAGAAAACTTTTAATTTTGATTTTCCAAGTCAGTATAATACTATTTATAAAGAGATTTTATTAATTATAGAAATTTCTAACACAGGAAAAAATTATTACGATTGGAATATTCAACAGATTCCACTCGGTACAGACTATTTAAATGAAGGGCAGTATGAACGTATCAATCTCAAAAGTAATATTATAAATGGGTACGGACATTTTACAGCTAACAGCAGCACGTATATTGGAATTCCGATAAAATAAAAAAACCGTCCGACAAATGGCGGACGGTTTTTTTATGTATGTCAGATGATTTTAATATTCATCCTCATTAAACAAGAAATCTTCTTTGGTGGGATACTCCGGCCAGATATCTTCAATGCTTTCATATAATTCTTCATCATCGTCTAATTCCTGCAAATTTTCGATTACTTCCAATGGCGCACCTGTACGAATGGCAAAGTCTATCAATTCATCTTTTGAAGCAGGCCATGGTGCTTCTTCCAAATACGATGCTAATTCTAATGTCCAATACATATTTTAAAATTTTGAATTATAAATCCTGAATCTATCCCTTTTAAAAAAACTATGATTCATTTTTTGAGACTGCAAATATATACCTAAATTTCAATAAACAAAATAAAAAATAATTTAAAGATAATTAATTGACAATCAACGTATTTACAATACATTATATTGAATTCTTGATTTTAAAATCAATGTGCTTTCCATATAATTTCAGGTTCATTGGCATCAAATGCAAATTTACGTGCCAGTACAAACAAAAAGTCAGACAGGCGATTTAAATACTGCACCAAAACTGGTGGAATTTTATCATCTTCTGATAAGCGAACTACACATCTTTCTGCTCTTCTGCATACGGTTCTTGCTACATGACAAACGGAAGCTGCCTTATTACCGCCCGGTAAAATAAAAAATTTGAGTTCGGGTAAAGTTTCATTCATTTTATCAATGTACTCTTCTAATAACGTTATTGCATCGGACGATATTTCAGGCAGCACCAGATTTTTCTTTTTCGGTTCTGCCGCCAAATGCGTACCAATGTCAAACAATCTGCTTTGAATACCATGCATCAAATCTGTATATTCTTTTTCCTGCAAGTACGTTGTCACTAATCCTAAAATTGAATTCAGTTCATCAACGGTACCGTATGCCTCTATCCTTAGTGCTGCTTTAGATAAACGCTTGCCGCCATATAAAGCGGTCGTTCCATCATCTCCTTTTTTGGTATATATTTTCATGTGTTTATTTTTGCCTGCTGCAATTTATAACGTATTATGTATTAATTCCTAAAATCTTCTGCACAAAAAAAAGTCTCCCGATTCCGGAAGACTCATATATGATTTAAACAGAAAAATTATTTTCCCTGTGCCTGTTGTTTTTTCATGGCTTCTTCAATCATCTTTTGCATATCATCGTTAGAAGCCTGTGGTTTTTGTTTAGGCAGTTCTTTTTCAATGCTTAATAATTCCACTTCAAATATTAATGTTTCATTCGGTCCGATACCTGCTTGCGGCTGGCCTTGTGGTCCGTATGCTAATTTACCCGGGATGTAGAATTTATATTTAGAGCCTACGGACATTAATTGCAAACCTTCTGTCCAGCCCGGAATCACCTGATTTAACGGGAAAGTTACAGGTTCACCTCTTTCTAAAGAACTATCAAAAACTTTACCACCAATTAACGTTCCTTTATAATGTACTTTCACAATACTGGTATCAATTGGCTTAGGTCCGTTTCCTTCAGATAATACTTCATACATTAAACCACTTGCGGTCTTTTTGATGCCTGATTTTTTTTCAATCTCAGCAAAAAATTTGTCCGTTTTCTTTTGGTTTACACTCAACAAGTAATCCTGAATCTTTTGTCCTGATGTTTCATCAACAGGAAAGAATGTTTTTTTGCTGTTTAATTCGTCGTAAATTCCTTTAGCAATATAGTCTATGTTCAACATAGTGCTGTCGAACGAGCCCTTTAAATTTTTTCCCATAAATACACCAATGGTGTAAGAGATTGAATCTATGTCTTTTTTAGGTGAAGAACTTACGTAGTTCCCTCCTTTTTTATTGCACGCTGAGAAAAGTATCACCGTCGCAAGGATAATTAATTGGATAGTTTTTTGCATTTGATAAAATATTTTAATGATGTTTATTATTGTCCTTCTATAATCATATTACTTGGCACCTGAGGTACTTGAGGTGCAGGCTTTTCAATTTTGAGTAATTCTACTTCAAATATTAAAGTTTCATTTGGCCCAATACCTGCCTGCTGAACTCCTTGTTCTCCGTAAGCTAAATTACCGGGGATATAAAATTTGTATTTAGAACCAACTGACATTAATTGTACTCCTTCTGTCCATCCTTTAATCACTTGATTGAGAGGAAACGTTACAGGTTCGCCACCGACAGAACTATCAAAAATTTTTCCGTTTACCAATGTTCCTGTATAATGTACGGTAACTTTATCCGTTGCTTCCGGCTTTGCACCTGTTGTATCTTTCAGTATTTCATATTTGAGTCCGCTGGCTGTTGTTTTTACAGCAGGGTTTGCTGCAAGGTCATCGAAGAATTTTTTAACTTTTGCATCGTCAGCTGCTTTCTTTAGTACCTGTTTTTCCGTAAAGAAAGCCTGTGCATAACCCATAGCAACCTGCGGATCGATTTTTGGCAGTACACCTTTTAATGCATCTGCCAATCCTTTTTCCAAAGCAACAGGATTAATATCATTTGCTCCATTTTTCACCATATCAGCTCCTATCTGCATACCTATGAAATAAGAAACTGTATCTATTTTATTTTTAAAATCAACGGTATCTTTTACTACTGCAACAACAGCATTTGCCGTAGCTTTGGGATTCTTATCTTTCTTAGGTTTTGCTTCGGCCATTAGAAAACAAACCATCGCTGTACAAAATGCTACAATAAAGTGCTTATTCATCTATTTAAATTTGAAGTGCAAAAATAAGCTATTTGCAACGATAAATGTATATATTAACTATTTTTAATAATGGTTTCAGACCAATTCAGTCAATTTCTTCATAATCGGATACCAGTCCACACCACCACGGTCTTTTCCAAGCCGTATTACAATCACATTCTTAGTTTCATTTATCAGCATAATTTGTCCGTTGAATCCTGCTGCATAATATACATCACTGTTTGTATCATCTACAGAATAATACCATCCCATACAATATTTATCTTCCTCTTTGCAACGGTGTAAAGTATCGTCACAATAATTAAACCACTCTTTAGGCAATAATTGTTTTCGTTTGTATTTACCATCGTGCAAAATCATGGTGCCAAATTTTGCCAAATCACGCGCCGACATATTCAAACCGCCATAGTACTTTGGATTTCGCGTGATACGGCTGTCCAAAGCCCAGTAGGCGGTGTCCTGCATGCCTAATTTGTTCCACAATCTTTCATAGAAATAATCCAGTATTTTCTTTTTGCCTAATGCCTTCTTGATACACTCTCCCAGTATTTGCGTATCAATAGACTTATATTTGAACTGTTTCCCGGGTGGTGAATCAAATTGAGCTCCGTAAATGGAACGTGTCAGATTTTTATTATAGTAGTATTGCAGTGTTTGAAATATTTTTCCATATTCATCATAATTCAGTCCTGATTCCATTTGTGTTAAGTGACGCAGTGTTAGTTGCTGAAACTGTTTATCCTTCAAATCTGTAAAATAATTGGTTACCGGCACGTTTATATCCGATATATATTTATCCTGAATAGCCATTCCTAGTAATGCGGTTACAAATACTTTCGTTACGGAAAAAAGCTGGGTATTTTCCCCTTCTTTAATGCCGTTGAGATACCGTTTAAAAATTACTGTATCATTGCGCATCACTAAAAATGAAGTTGTACTGGTATTTTGTAAAAAAAAATCGGGATACTGATATTTTGCGGCGGAAATACTATCTAACCATAAAGATAAATCAGGCAAAACAGTTTGTTTTTCTGCTAATGCTGCCGGCTTATCTGATCTCTTTATCAATGCAGTTGTATAAAACTTCCCATCAAAGATAGAAGGCACCCGTAAGCTATCGTTGAAATTTAATACCAATAAACTTAATGCTAATAAAATAACCACTGTTGCGATTTTGCCAAGCGTTATTTTCTTCTTCATTTTTTTGTGTTGATGGAAACATTAAAATATACACCTGCATTTAAGTGTATGTTGCTGAATGTTGTTTTCTGATAAGTAGCTCGTTGGAAAATATCGTTATAATCTTTTTTCTTATATTGCAAGAAATCATAATCAAAGCCTAAGCTAAAACCGGCTTTGCGTTTTATCAGATAACGAATTTGCAAATCTGTTCCGAAATAAAACTTCTTTCCTTTGCCACTGTCATAGTAATCATCTGCTGTGTAACCGCCGATACGAACTGAAGGATGAATTTGTAATGCCTTATTTTTCAGGAATTCAAAAACATATCCAAATTGAGCAGATACAATAAAGAACATGGAGTTTGTTTTAGACAATAAGTTACCCAAATTCGGGTCCTTTTTATATTTTCTTACAGTAAAGAATTGATAATTCATACCCACAAATAATCCTTTCCAGAAATTCCCCTGAATGCTAAATTGAAAATTACCCGATCTGTAGGATTTAGCTAAATTATTTTTAGTATTTCTTTCCGTCCATACGGGTGAGGAATCTTTCACCGGATAATATACACCCTGATAAATATCTTTTTCTGTAACTACCGGATTTAAATAAGAATAATTAATCCCAAAAAGAATCCGAACTTTATCTACTGAGAATTTCTTCTTTTTTTCGATTATCGATGCAGGTGTTATTGCTATCGGCTCAGCAATAGTTTGTTTTTTTGGAAGGGTTAGATCCAATGTATCATTCATTGTTGGTTGTTTATCGATGTTCTCAATGCTTACAGAATCCTTCAACACAGGAATCGTATCTTGTGCCGATGCTATAAAAAAAAGAAAAAAGAAAAAATGCAGAAAGAGATATTTCATCTGTTTATTTTTTTTATTTTTTAATTGTGCAGATGGAATTCGCAAAAAAAGAATCATGTATGTTTTATATGCAAACTCTTACGCTCATTTCATATTGCATAAAAATAAAAAAATCCCGACAAAAGTCGGGATTTAATTTTGAGACCATTATAATTTAATCTTTAACAAATTTAGCCTGAAGAATTTTTCCGCTATTAGCATCCTGAATATTTATAATATATACACCTTCAGCAAATGCGCTTGCATCTACTTTCAACAACTGATTACCTCTTACTACTGTCATTTTACTGTTTGAAATTTCTTGTCCAATCGCATCAAAGACTTTCAAAGTAATAATAGAATTGGTAGCAGACTGATAATCGATATACAAGATGTGATTTGTCGGATTCGGAAATATTTTTGTAATAATATCTTTATATTCTATAACTGTTGAAACATTAATCATGATTGTTTGTGAATAGCTAAACGAGCCATCCTCGTCAATTATTTTCAGTCTGTAATAATTACTACCTTGTAAAGGTGATAAATCATCTATAGTATAATTCAGAACCTGAGTGCTGTTACCTGCGGCTGCTTTCTCACCGAT
>DAORIK010000010.1:0-44102 GCA_035438465.1 Chitinophagales bacterium
AAAAATTAAATAAATCGAGGCTGTCAAAACTAAAGGTGGCTTAATTAAGTTTATTTATTACTTTATCAGATTTTCCGATAAAACTTTAACCACTCAATTTATTATCTTTGTATTCTGAAATTTATTCATTCACTCATTCAAAAAATAAACAATATGGCTTTCGAATTACCTAATTTACCCTATGCACACGATGCATTAGAACCACATTTTGATACATTAACCATGCAAATTCATCATGGAAAACACCACAATGCATATGTTACCAATTTAAATGCAGCTCTGGCAGGTACACCACATGAAGGAAAGAGTTTGCTAGAGTTGTTATCTACCATTTCAACATTACCCGTAGCTGTACGAAATAATGGTGGCGGACATTTCAATCACTCCTTATTTTGGCAGATATTGTCTCCAAATGGAGGTGGCGAACCAACAGGCGCAATAGGTGAAGCAATTGCCAGTACTTTTGGTTCTTACGAGAAATTTAAGGAAGATTTTACCAAAGCAGCAACTACACGTTTCGGATCCGGCTGGGCCTGGTTGTGTGTAAAAGCAGATAAGACATTATGCATTTGTTCTTCTCCAAATCAGGATAATCCATTAATGGATATTTCTGAATGCCCGGGCACACCTGTTTTAGGATTGGATGTTTGGGAGCATGCATATTACCTTCACTATCAGAACCGTCGTCCTGATTATATAGCGGCTTTTTATAATCTGATAAATTGGGAAGAAGTAAACAGAATGTACACAGAGGCAATTAAATAATGTTTCAATGTAACAATAGAAAACGCCGGATTTTGTCCGGCGTTCTTTTTATTGGCAATACGCAATATTATATTTCTAGCGGCAACATCATTTAGATTGTTCGAAATTCTGCATTGCCTGCACCAACACCTGTACACTCTCTATCGGTAAGGCATTATAACAAGATGCACGGAAACCTCCTACAGTTCTATATCCTTTTATACCATCAATGCCGTATGGTTTTACAAAATCTAAAAAGTCTTTGGTGGTTTGTTCATCTTTTGCAGTAAAGACAATATTCATCCTGCTTCTGTCTTCTTTTACCGCATGACCGGTAAATAAAGAGTTTCTGTCAATCTCAGTATACAATAAATCCGCTTTTGCTTTATTGCGTTTTTCCATCTCAGAAAGACCACCTAATTTTTTTAACCAGCGCAAGGTGAGTAAGCATGTGTAAATTGTAAAAACAGGAGGTGTATTGTACAACGAATTATTTTTTGCATATACACTGTAATCCCACATTTTTGATTTTGGTCTTTTGCTTCTGCCAAGCCATTCATCTTTTATGATAACCAATGTAACACCTGAACAACCCAGATTTTTTTGTGCTCCGGCGTATATCAAATGATATTTTGAAATATCTACCGGGCGTGAAAAAATATCTGAACTCATGTCACATGCTACCGGAACAGGATAAGACTTGTCTTCTAAGAATTCAGTACCATAGATCGTATTATTTGATGTAAGATGTAAATAGGTGGCATCAGTATCTATTGTATAATCTTTCGGAATAAAATTAAAGTTTGCTTCCTTTGAGGATGCAATAATTTTAGTCTTTCCATACAAACGCGCTTCTTCTTCTGCGCGTGTAGACCAAATATCTGTCTCCACAAAATCTGCCGTTTCGTTTTCATTTAAGATATTATAAGGAATCATAGCAAATTGCATATTGGCACCACCTTGCAGCAATAAGATTTTATAATCATCCGGAACTTGTAATAATTCTTTAATTAATGAAAGTGTTTCTTCCAGTATGGCATCAAATGTCGGACTTCTATGTGAGATTTCTAATATGGATAAGCCGGTATCATTAATGTTTAAGCAAGCCTGTGCACTTTGTTCAAATACTTCTTGCGGTAAAATTGATGGTCCTGCTCCGAAATTGTGTTTTTTCATTTCTATAAGTTGAATTCAAATTTACTAATTAAAACCATCAGGCAAATATTAAAGAATAATTATTTGTAATGCTTATATTTTCTTAAATTAGTTGAACAAACCATAGGTAAATGTCAAATCCAAACAGCAGTCAACGAAAGTTCCTGACGGCAATTGCAAAGAAAGTAAAAGAAAATCAATCTTTAACGCCGACAGAAGTCAACGCACTTTTATCTTTTTCACTTGAAGAGACAAAGCATTCATTTTTTAAAATTTTATCGACTATTGCTTTGCCACTCGCTTTGCTATTAGGTTATTCAATGGCAGCGTTTCCGCTTTTCTTTGAAAATTTAGTTTCACATTTCCCATCTTGGACAAATCTTTCTGATACACAATTATTAGGTGTAGATTATTTATGGAATATTTTGGCATACAAAGTCAATAAGAACAATTTTATTTATCACATTCCTAATATTGTATTACATTCCTTTGGAATTTTAGGCGTCAAAAAGCTGACAGACTATATCAGAAGCAAAACATGGCTGGACAAAGTATTGGATGCTAAGAAAACAATTGAAGATTCAATAAAAACCGGCACTCAATCTTTTGCTTTAAAAAATGGCCATAGTATTTTGTTTACAGGCAACGGCGATTTTGTTGCACACCATTATGATTCCACAACAGACGATAATGAAACATTGACTATATCTTCATCCAAGCCATATTATACGAATATCTGGAATAAGTATGAAATCGGTTCACCATTTGCTTCATTTAAAGAAACACTGGAATTGGCTCATGCCGAAAACTGTGGAGAGATAGTTTTTTTCCCCGTAACAGATCAGCATTTATTTTTACCGGGCGAAAATGATTATGATATTTCAGCAGACAGATTGGAAGTAATTATTACCGCCATCAGAGATATTGAAAGAATAAATAACTGGAAAGAATCTAAAATAATAATAGTAGGAGACAGATATCAGCAGAATGCATTACGAACGGAAACTAAATCAGCAATTCTGGAAGAAACACTGGAAATAGTTTCTTTAGCATCTATACAGAAAAAATTCAGCAGTGTAATTATTATTGATCCGACAGATATAACATGCGAAACTTTAATTCAAAAGTTTCCGAATCATAAATTGCTGTTCCGTTCTTCTATTGCAGGAAGTCAGGTATATAAAGATAGATTTTATAAGAGATTGGAAGAACTTGGATATAATGATGAGATAAATACAGAGGCTTCGATTACAATTGGATATGATTTACTGGAAGAGCAAATACAAAGAGAAACTTACCATACTGCGTTGCAAAATTATTTTCCTGTAGTCCTGAGTAAAGGTGTATTAGATGCTATAAAGCGTCAGAAATTACCGGAATCCAATTTTATTTATGTACCGGATTTGGTCATTCATAAATTAAAAGAGTTGACAATAGGTATGAAATAGTGAAACGAAAATAAATTTACTTAATTATCCTTCTTCGCTTTTAGCTTTTCCTTATCATCCGGTCCTTTTTCCTCAATTACAAAACTTGTAGGAAAATACGGTTTGATTTGCTGCATAAATTTAAAAGCTTCCTGCTTGCTTTCAAATTCACCGGCGCGTAATTTAAAATTAGGAGATACGTAGGTCACAAATGTTTGAATACCAGGATAGCGGGCGGAAAATTGTGCTTTGGCTTCAAAAATTTTATCGCGTGCTTCCGCCTGAAAAACCTGTACACGGATAATCATCTTTTTAGGACCGGCAGGTTTACGGGAATATATTTTTTGCAAAACATCTACACGGGCATCTTTGAAAAATAAGATATTATTCCTGATTTCAGTAGAATCATTATCTGCGGCTTTTGAAAAGCAGGCAGTAAGCAGTAAACAGTATGCAGTCAAAAAATATTTCATATAAATCTTCCCGTTTTAAAATCCTGTTGTCCTGATGCTTTTATCTTTATTCCTTGTTCAATTATTATGCCATTTCCTTTCCATGGCAATGTTTATATTTTTTTCCACTTCCGCAAGGGCAGGCATCGTTTCTGCCTACTTTAACTTCTGCACGAACCGGCTGTTGTTTTTCTCTTGTATCCTGCGCCTCAGCACCTTTGTACTCATCTTCCATGGTACCGTCACCACGTGATTCTTTTGTCTTTTCTGCTACACGTCTGGGTTGTCTGTGTTGCTGAATCTGATTTGCATCCTGAACAGGTAAACTTCCTTTCATTAAGAAAGTCGTTACATCTTTATTAATAGCAGAAAGCATTTGTTTGAATAATTCAAACGCTTCAAATTTGAAAATTAACAACGGATCTTTCTGTTCGTGTACAGCCATTTGCACAGAGTGTTTTAATTCATCCATCTGGCGTAAGTGATCTTTCCAGTGATGGTCGATAAAAGACAGGATAATATTTTGTTCAAATACTTTTACCAGCTCTCTTCCTTTGCTGTTATATGCTTTTTCCAGATTTGTAACAATCTGAATGCTTCTGTTACCATCAGTAAAAGGAATAACCATGTTTTGGAATTGGTTACCACGCTGCTCATACACATCTTTCACAATTGGGAAAGCTTCTTTTACAATCGCATCAGACTTGCGTTGATATTTTTCATAAACCTCTTGGTATAAATGGCTTGCTAAATCATCTGCTTTTTTATTTTTCAAATCTTCCTCTGTAATCGAGGTGTCAACAGATAAGAAACGAATCGCATCTAATTTGAATGCTTCAATATCCTGAGAAATTTTTCCATCGTTACAGATTTCATAACTCAAATCATAAAACATATTTATGAGGTCAAAAGAGATGCGTTCACCAATCAGAGCATGTTGTCTGCGTTTGTAGATAACTTCGCGTTGAGCATTCATTACATCATCATATTCCAATAAACGCTTACGGGTACCGAAGTGATTTTCTTCTACTTTTTTCTGTGCTCGCTCTATCGATTTGGTCACCATGGAATGCTGAATTACTTCACCTTCCTTGTATCCCATTTTATCCATTAAACCAGCGATTCTGTCTGAGCCGAACAGGCGCATTAAATCATCTTCTAAAGAAGAATAGAATTGTGTGGAACCCGTATCTCCCTGACGACCTGCACGACCACGCAACTGTCTGTCCACACGGCGAGAGTCATGACGTTCAGAACCGATGATGGCCAAACCGCCAATATCCTTTATGCCTTGTCCTAATTTAATATCCGTACCACGACCTGCCATATTAGTGGCTATGGTAATCTGTCCGTTTAAACCAGCCTGTGCGACAATTTCCGCTTCACGCTGATGTTGTTTGGCGTTTAAAACATTATGAGGAATTTTACGCATGCTTAGCATCTTGCTTAGTAATTCCGATACTTCCACATTTGTTGTACCAACCAATACCGGGCGTCCTTCCTCTTTTAGCTTTATAATTTCTTCAATAATAGCTGTGTACTTTTCACGCTTCGTTTTGAAAATCAAATCTTCTCTGTCTTCGCGTTTGGTTGGTTTATTAGTAGGAACCACCACAGTATCCAATTTGTAAATTTCCCAAAATTCAGCGGCTTCTGTTTCCGCAGTACCGGTCATACCACATAATTTGTGATACATACGGAAGAAATTCTGCAAAGTAACCGTTGCAAATGTTTGTGTAGCTGCTTCAATAGTTACATTTTCCTTTGCCTCTATTGCCTGATGCAATCCATCGCTGTAACGACGACCTTCCATAATACGGCCGGTCTGCTCATCTACAATTTTTATTTTGCCATCTATAATGACATATTCAACATCTTTGTCAAATAAACAATAAGCTTTTAACAGCTGATTTACAGTATGCAGACGTTCAGATTTTACATTAAAATCCTGTAACACTTCATCTTTCTTTTTTAATTTTTCTTCGTGTGATAAAGGCAAGTTTTCTACCTCGGCAATCAATGCACCAACATCAGGCATTACAAAAAAATCTTTTTCTTCTCCTGAGGTAGTAATGAGCTCAATACCTTTATCTGTTAAATCAATCTGATTGTTTTTCTCATCAATGACAAAATATAGTTCTGCATCGCAAACGGGCATTTCCTTTTGCTGGTCCTGCAAATAATAATTTTCCGTTTTCATCAGAATCTGACGATTACCCGGCTCACTTAAAAATTTAATTAATGCAGTATTTTTTGGTAAACCACGATGAGCTCGTAATAATGCCAATCCGCCTTCACCTTCTTTGCTTCCTGTTTTTCCTTCTGCAATTAATCTTTTAGCATCGAGCAAAAATTGCTGGGTAGCTTTTTTTTGTACGGCCACCAATCGCTCTATTCTTGGTTTCAGTTCATGAAACATTTGTTCTTCGCCTTTCGGCACGGGCCCTGAAATAATCAATGGTGTTCGTGCGTCATCAATTAGAACGGAATCCACTTCATCCACCATTGCGAAATGTAATTTGCGCTGCACTTGTTCTTCCGGAGTGCGCACCATATTGTCACGCAAGTAGTCAAAACCAAATTCGTTATTCGTGCCATAAGTGATATCCGCTAAGTAAGCATTTTTTCTGCCGTCTGTATGCGGTTCATGTTTATCTATACAATCAACGGTTAAGCCTAAGAAGTTAAATAACATACCATTCCACTCGGAGTCACGGCGTGCGAGATAATCATTTACGGTAACGATATGTACACCACAACCTGCAAGAGCATTCAAATAAGCAGGCAATGTAGAAACTAAGGTTTTACCTTCACCTGTTGCCATCTCGGCAATTTTTCCGCGATGCAAGACAATACCACCAATTAGCTGAACGTCGTAATGAACCATGTTCCAAACAATCTCGCCGCCGGCGGCTGTCCATTTATTGGGATAAATGGCTTCATCACCTTCAATCTTTATGTGTGGATTTTTTACGGCCAAATCTCTGTCTAATTGTGTAGCTTTTACCCGAATTAAATCATTAGTGGAAAAACGGCGTGCCGCTTCTTTTACCACTGCGAATGCTTCCGGTAAAATTTCATTCAGGACTTCTTCAATGGCTTCGTCTCTTTCTTTTTTTAATTTATCCACCTGAGTAAAAATGGATTCTTTTTCGTCAATATCTAAGTCTTCAGTTTCTGCTTTTTCAGATAAATCACTTATTTGCTGGTCAATTTCAGATAAATATTGTTGAATTCTGTATTTGAAATCCTGTGTCTTTTGACGTAATTCATCGTGAGAATAATTTTGATAAGACAAAAAATGCTCATTAATTTCAGCAATTATCGGCTCAACTGACTTTACGTCACGATTTGATTTACTGCCGAAAATTTTGGATAATCCTTTCTGTAAGAAGTTTAACATGATAATGTATTAAAAATAGGTTGCAAAGTTAACACTTTACGCTCATTTTGAATGATAATAAACGTGAAATGGCAAATATTGTGCAAAAAAAGATTTAAGGACAAAATGGCATTAAAATAAAAGGAATTATCTTGCGCAAAAATCTTTTATGAATATTCTTTTACTCGGTTCAGGTGGCAGAGAACACGCTTTTGCTTATAAAATTGCTCAGAGTTCAAAGTGTACTCAATTATTTATTGCACCTGGAAATCCGGGAACGGCAGTATTTGGAACTAACATTACCATTTCAGCAACAGATTTTCAGGCAATTAAAAAGTTTGTTCAGGAAAATAATATAAAAATGGTCATTGTTGGTCCTGAAGCTCCTTTGGTAGAAGGAATTTTTGATTTCTTTTTACAGGATGATACATTGAAAAATATTCCAGTAATCGGACCGTCAAAAGTTGGGGCACAATTAGAAGGCAGCAAAGCATTTTCCAAAGCATTTATGATGCGACATAATATACCTACTGCGGCTTATGCCGAGTTTACGCAAAAAAATATAGAAGACGGTTTAGATTACATTGAAAAACAAAAAACACCAATTGTACTTAAAGCAGATGGCTTGGCAGCCGGAAAAGGTGTATTGATCTGTCAGTTAAAAGAAGAGGCAAAAAACGAATTTAAAGAAATGTTGGATGGGAAATTCGGTGATGCAAGTGCTAAAGTGGTGATTGAAGAATTTATGGACGGTATTGAGTTTTCCGTTTTTGTTTTGACAGATGGAAAAAATTATAAAATTCTGCCAACGGCTAAAGATTATAAACGAATTGGAGAGGGAGATACCGGTCTGAATACCGGAGGAATGGGGGCTGTTTCACCGCCACCGTTTGTAACAGAAGAAATGATGCAGACAGTGGAAGAAATTATCATTAAGCCAACTATTGAAGGATTTCAGAAAGATGGCATTGTATACATTGGTTTCGTGTACATTGGTTTGATGTATTTGAAAACGGGAGAATTGAAAGTGGTGGAATATAATTGCAGAATGGGTGACCCGGAGACGGAAGCCGTTTTTCCAAGATGGAAGAATGATATTGTAGATGTATTTGAAAAAACGGCGAACGGCCAACTGTTGACCGTTAACTTAGAAATTGATGAACGCGCTGCAACTACTATCATTCTTGCAAGTGGAGGCTATCCTGAAAATTTTGAAAAAGATAAAGTGATAACGCGAATTGATGAAGTACAAGATTCAATAGTTTTTCATTGTGGAACTAAAATTGATTCAAATAGAAATCTGGTAACAAACGGTGGCCGTGTATTGGCAGTTACTTCATTACATGCAGACTGGAAAGAAGCTATTAAGTTATCTAATAAAAATGCAGATAAAATTTCTTTTGCAGGAAAATATTACAGAAAAGATATTGGTTTTGACTTATAAACTTTTTGGTAAAAACAAAAGAATTAGAACCAACCCTTTACCAATCTATTTTCTGTGCCGCAACTTATACAATTAATTGGTTTTGCAGGATTCTCCGGAACATTATTTTCAGTACCACAGGAAATGCAATGAAATACAGTTTGCACATTATTTACTTTTAAGCAATGTTCACACATCACTTTATAAGAACCCTCCGGAACAAATACATCTTTTTGGCAAAACTGACATGGTTGTTGTTTGCCATTTACCACCAATGCATCTGTATATTCACTGGTGAAATGTGTTTGTTGCAATAATCTTTCTGCATCTTTTATTCGTAAATAGGGAATCCACGCCTGCACATACATCGACATTTTCATTTTAAAATGTACATCCGGTGGTAATAATTCCAGCATGATTTTGTAATCAGGATTTGCATAAAAATCATTGTTAGCCTCTTTAACGTAATTGATAAAAAAATCAGTAAGTTTGAAAAAAGGTTCTGTATCTGCGTATGTTTTTCCGTCTTCTGCATTATAAGTAACACCTTGTTGCAGCAAAGCCTGTTCGCCCGATTTTTTCGCCCAATTTTCATCAAATGCATATACGGTAGATACATCAGCACAGATAGCTAAATACATTTTATACTTTTCATCTGTATTAATTGTTGGAGGCAAATACTCCGGATAAATCTTATAATATAAATCCCAGTATTCATGTTGCACTTTTTGGTAGCCTTCTTTATTTCCTTTGCCAAGTAATTCTGCTAGTTTGGATTCAAACTTTACCTTTTCGGTGGTATATCTTTCTGTGCGTTTAGGGTCTTTATTCCATGCACCTAAACCTTGTTCAAAATCAATATCAGTAAATGCGCCACAGAAATCACAAACAATATATGGCGATGAATAAGGATTTATTTTGGGTGCACCACACTGAATGCATTTGAATTTTTTAATTTTCACATTATGGAATTTGTATAAAAATAATTGATTTGATCCAATAAAAAAACCTCAGTACAAATACTGAGGCTTATATTATTTTAATAATCTTTTGAAGATGTTGATTATTAATCAATAATCAACATCGCATCACCATAAGAGAAGAAGTTATATTTCTTATTCATCGCTACCTGATATGCTTCCATGGTTAAATCAAAACCTGCAAATGCAGAAACCATAATGATTAAACTTGATTTTGGTACATGAAAATTAGTAATCATACTGTTGGCAATACTAAAATCGTATGGTGGATGAATGAATAAGTTAGTCCAGCCTTCCATTGGTTTTAGTAAACGTTCAGCAGAAACTGCAGTTTCTATCGAGCGCATGGAAGTAGTACCGACAGCACAGATGTTTTTACCTCTTTGTATTGCTCTGTTTACAATTTTAGCACATTTCTCATCAACCTTAAAGTATTCTGCATCCATTTTGTGTTTAGACAAATCTTCCACATCGATAGAACGGAAAGTACCTAAACCAATATGCAACGTCAATTCTGCAAAATCAACGCCTTTGATTTCCAAGCGTTTCATTAATTCTTTACTGAAGTGCATGCCGGCAGTAGGTGCAGCAACCGCACCTTCCTGACTTGCAAAAACTGTCTGATAGTTTTCTTTATCAAATTCTTCAGGTTCTCTTTTGATGTATTTTGGAAGCGGTGTATTACCTAATTTATCTAAAACAGCTCTGAACTCAGCATCCGTTCCGTCGAATAAAAATCGGATAGTTCTGCCCCGGGAAGTAGTATTATCTACCACTTCTGCTACTAAATCATCATCTCCGAAATAGAGCTTATTTCCCACACGGATTTTACGGGCAGGATCCACTAAAACATCCCATAACCGTAAATCGTGGTTAAGTTCTCTTAATAAGAAGACCTCTATCTTAGCACCTGTCTTTTCTTTGGTGCCGTACATACGTGCCGGAAATACTTTGGTATTGTTTATTACCATCACATCACCGTCATCAAAATAATCCAATACATTTTTGAACATCTTATGCTCAATTTTTCCGGATTTTCGGTGTACCACCATTAATTTACATTCATCGCGTTGCTTTGATGGGTATAAAGCAATCTTTTCTTTTGGTAATTCGAAGTCAAATTGTGAAAGTTTCATTGTTGTTGTTTATTATTTTACGGAATAATAGTGTTAAGGCTTTTAGCGATGCAAAGGTACGTGTAAGAATATCAAATAACAAACGACAGATATTTTTATTTGATTAAATTTTAGTAGGTTTGTTGTATGCGGCAACTATTCAGAGTGTTAGGTGAAACCTTGAAATTAACTCTCCAGCAATTATGGTTAAATAAGTTGCGTACATTCCTGTCTTTATTTGGTATTACAGTCGGCATATTCAGTATTATTGCTATTCTGACATCGGTAGATGCATTAAAAAATAACATCAATCAATCTATAAATAGCCTAGGTGATAATATCTTGTTTGTAAACAAATGGGCATGGACGTTTGATGGTCCGACAGATTATCCCTGGTGGAAGTATTTTCAGCGACCAAATGTAAAATACGAAAACTATAAGTATGTACAGGCAAAATCAAAACTCGCAGAATATGTGTCCTTTGAATTAAACCCGAGACAAGCCCCGGAAGTCTCTTATAAAGATAAAAAGACACATAAAGCTCAAATTTCTGCAGTAACAGATAATTACGGGAAAGTATTTCAACTGGATATTAAACAAGGCAGATATTTGTCATCCATGGAAATTGGAAATGGGTTGAATGTATGCGTAATAGGAGGTGACATAGCAGATAAACTTTATAAAAATATACCGAATCCGGAGGGAATGGAATTGCGCATGGACGGAAAACCATTAACTATTATTGGTGTGATTACAAAAAAAGGGGAAGATTTGTTGGGTTTTAATTACGATAAAGCTGTTATAGTTCCATTGGATTATTATGAACGTAATTTTTCAATTGATGAAAATACAATAGATAAAACGTTGGAGATTAGAACTAAACCGGGCGTAAGTTTAGAAGAGTTAAAACAGGAACTGGTGGGCATTATGCGTGCTGCCAGAAAGTTACGTCCGGGTCAGGAAGATAATTTTTCTGTAAATCAGTTAAGTGTAATCGCAAAAGGATTTGACAGTGTTTTTGATTCCTTGGGAATGGTAAAATGGGTGATTGGTGCTTTTTCACTAATTGTAGGCGGTTTTGGTATTGCTAATATTATGTTTGTAAGTGTTACAGAAAGAAAAGCAATTATCGGAATAAAAAAAGCATTGGGAGCAAGACGTTCTGATATTCTGCTGGAATTTTTATTAGAAGCGATTTTTTTATGTATGATGGGTGCTATCGTTGGTTTGGTGTTGGTTTATATTATGTGTCATTTTGCGACAGAAGCATCCGGCATGGATTTTAAACTTAGTTCACTGAACATTGCAATAGCATTTGGTATCTCTTTTGTTTTAGGGATATTATCCGGTATTATTCCCGCCTATCTCGCAGCAACCATGGATCCGGTGGAGGCAATAAGGAGTAAGTAAGGTTAATTATTCAATTAGCTAATTCGCTAATTTCAACAGGCTGCACATTCTCTTTCTGACAAACAATAAAACCTGCTTTATTAGAAAGTTCAGCAATTTGCTGCAATGAGAAACCAGAGACTAAACCAAGAGAAGCAACTGCAATTACAGCATCTCCTGCACCGCATACATCGGGATTATTTAATGTTGAATGATTAGTACTGAATGCTGAATGATTATCATTAAAAATAAAATTACCATCCGCACCAAGTGTGACTAATAAATTTTTAAAATGAATTTTTTGCTGTAATTTTTTTGCAATTATATCCAATTCCTTTCTTTCCACTTTTAACTCATCACTCATTACCCTTAACTCATGCAGGTTTGGTTTAAATAAATCAACTTCCTGATATAATTCCCAGTTATCGAATTTCGGGTCTACACAAATTAGTAAATTATGTTGCTTAGCAATTTTTAATATTTCCGGAATAATAGCAGCATTCAGTAAGCCTTTATTGTAATCCTGTAAAATAATTGCATGTGGCTTATGATTGGTAATAACCGACTGTATATTCTTTAATATAAAATGATTGACCAAATCAGGGTATTCATTCACGTCTTCTGCATCTAAACGAAAAACAGGTTGTTCATCCTGAAATATGCGCAGTTTTTTGGTGGTATCCTGTCGTGAATTCGTATGCACATACAAGTTGGTAATATTCTCTTTATGCAATAGTTTATAAATAGCTTTTGCTGCGTCGTCATCACCTACGGTCCCAACTAAATAAGGAATTGCATTCAGTTTTTTTATATTCAAAGCAACGTTAGCGGCGCCTCCCAGATATTGTCTTTTATCCCGAATAAATAAAACAGGAGTAGCGGCATGTTCCGGTGAATTGCGGGTATGTGAGGTATATACAAATTCATCCAGCATAATATCACCGACAACGATGATTCGTTTATTTTCAAATTTAGAAATATCAATGACAGATGACATGTTGTAAAAATACAAAAAATAAAAAGACCTCGTAGGTTAAAACCTACGAGGTCTGTATACTAACTTTTCTAAAGTTTCAAACTTTAGAAAAGTTAAATGAGTTTAGCCAATGCGTTTTTCACACGCTTAAAGGCTTCGATTAAATTTTCTTCAGAAGCTGCATAGGAAAAACGGATACATTCAGGTGCACCAAAACCAGAACCACTCACAGCGGCTACGTGACCTTCGTGCAATAAATACAATGCTAAATCATCCGCATCTTTAATAGGCTCTCCATTGAAATCTTTTCCGAAATAGGCGCTCAAATCCGGGAATACATAAAACGCACCGTCAGGAACATTACATTTTACGTTAGGTATTTCTTTTAATAAACCCAATACCAAATCTCTGCGTTTTAAAAATGCCTGTCGGAATGCTTCCGTAGGTGCCTGATCACCCAATAATGCCGTAATAGTTGCATGTTGTGCAACCGAATTGGTGCCTGATGTAATCTGTCCTTGCAATTTATCACAAGCTTTTGCGATATATGCAGGTGCTGCAATATATCCAATTCGCCATCCTGTCATCGCATAACCTTTTGCCTGTCCGTTTACCACAATTGTTCTGTCTTTCATCGATGGAAATTCTGCAATAGAAACATGTTTTCCTGTATAATTGATATGCTCATAAATCTCGTCAGAAATTACATGCACTTGAGGATATTTTTCCAATACTTTTACAAAAGATTCAATCTCGTCGCGCGTATAAACAGAACCTGTTGGATTACTCGGAGAAGAGTACACTAAGAATTTTGTTTTAGGAGTAATGGCTTTTTCCAGTTGTTCTGCTGTCATTTTAAAATCTGCATCCACATTAGTTGGAATAAACACACATTTAGCATTGCATAATTTTACCTGTTCCGGATAAGAAACCCAGTAAGGTGCAGGAATAATTACTTCATCACCTTCATTTAAAAAAGATATAAAAACATTAGCCAGTGATTGTTTTGCACCCGTAGAAACCACAATATTTTCGGGTTTGTATTCTAAGTTATTATCGCGTTTTAATTTTTCACAAATTGCTTGTTTTAAATCCAAGTAACCTGCAATCGGTGAGTAAGAATCATATTTACCGCTGTCGATTGCTTGCTTTGCTGCTTCTTTGATATGTTTGGGAGTGTTGAAATCAGGTTCGCCTAATGACAAACTGATAACATTTACACCTTTAGCAGCAAGTTCTCTGCTTAATTGTGCCATTTTAATGGTAGCTGATTCTGATACTCGATTGAGTGTGTCGGAAGTTGGTAACATACGTTCAATATTTCTGCAAAAATATTGAATTGTAAATTGGAATGTAGGAAAGGAGTGTTATGTTTAATTAAACAATAAAGTTCTCGTTTTTACGAGAACTTTTAATTGATTTTGTATAAGTATAATTATTTTCCAACAATTCTGCCTGCTCTGCAATAACGTGCATTCCAATAAGGTTCGTTTAATGAACTAATCGTTACACCTTTAGAAGAGCAAGAATGGGTGAATTTTCCGTCTTGTAAGTAAACACCAACATGAGATATTCCATATCCTTTTACATTAAAGAATATTAAATCACCTTCTTTCAATTCTTCTCTGTCTACGTATTCTGTTAAATCTGCCAATTGCCTGGAAGTAGCATAAGAATCAGAACATTCATTCATTAATTTGAACACATAATTGGAACAATCTATCCCTTTTTCTCCTTTGCCGCCATAACGGTATGGAGTATAAAACCATTTAAAAACAGTCGCATACATGCCTAAGTCAGTTGCTTTGTAGATATTTACACCTACTTTCTGAAAGAAATCAGAAAATGCATCAGCATCAATGTTCTTTTGCTGGCAAATTTTTTCGAGGATGGTACAAAAACCACCGCTGGCGTAGCTATTTTGCTGACTAAACAAAGCGAGGATTAATAAAAAAGTTGCGATTAATTTTCTCATCGGTTGTAAAAATACATACCAATTTGTAGTGAGCCAAATTTTTGCAACTGAGTTGCGGTTAAAAACTTGTTAAAAAGAAAATTATCAAGTATAATTAATTGTATTACTATCATTTATGTCAAAAACCTGCGATTTTGTGATAATTCACTTAACAAAGATTAATTAATATTGGTAAAGCGTTAAATAATCATTAATGCAATGCATGCATTGAATTTTTTAGATTAACTTTAGTTTCAAATTAAAAATCAGTCAAATGGCAGCAAGTACTAAAAGTAAATTAATTGGTGGAAACTTTTTGTTTTCAGAAACCGATATTAAAGACGTTTTTATTCCTGAAGAGTTTACGGAAGAACAAAAAATGATCTGGCAGACCGTGCATGATTTTTGTATGCAGGAATTGCACGGCTTAGGCATTGAACGTGTGGCGTTGATGGATGCTGAAAAAGACAAAGATTTAGTTATTGAATTATTTAAAAAAGCAGGCGAGTTGGGATTATACGGAATTTCGATTCCGGAAGAATTTGGCGGTATGGGTGCTGACTTTAATACAGGCTTATTATTTACCGAAGCATTGGCTTTAGGTTTGTCTTTTGCTACTACTGTTGGTGCGCAGGTGTCTATAGGTTCGCTTCCAATTGTATTTTATGGTACACAAGAACAAAAAGAAAAATATTTACCAAAAATTGCGACAGGTGAGTATGCTTGTTCGTATGCATTAACGGAACCCGGTTCAGGGTCTGACGCAAATTCAGCTAAATCACATGCAGTACTGAATGAAGCAGGCACACATTACATATTGAACGGACAAAAAATGTGGATTACCAACGGTGGTTTTGCAGATATCTTTATCATTTTCGCCAAGATTGACAACGACGAAAGATTATCCGCATTTATTGTAGAAAAAGAATTTGGCGGTATTGAAATCGGAAAAGAAGAAAAGAAAATGGGAATCAAATCATCTTCAACTGTTCAATTATTTTTTAACAATGTTCCTATTCCAAAAGAGAACTTATTAGGAGAGCGTGGCAAAGGTTTTAATATGGCATTGAATATTTTGAACAATGGTCGTATTAAAATTTGCGCAGGCGGAGTTGGCGGTATAAAATTCGGGGTGACTAAATCCGTAGAATATGCAAACCAGCGTATTCAATTTGAAAAACCGATTTCAGAGTTTGGCGCGATTAAATATAAATTAGGACAAATGGCAATGCTGGCATTTGTGAATGAATCGGCTGTATACAGAGTGGGTGCTGAAGTAGATAAAAAATACAAGGAGTTTTTAGCGAACGGTGCCACTGAAAACGATGCCAAAATAAATTCTATGCGTGAGTATGCAATAGAGTGTGCCATATTAAAAGTACAAGGCTCTGAAGCAGTTTGCTGGGCAGCCGATGAAGCAATACAAGTGCATGGAGGTATGGGCTACTCTATGGAAACAGGTGTGGAAATGGCTTATCGTGATGCGCGTATTACAAAAATTTATGAAGGTACTAACGAGATTAATCGTATGTTGGCACTCGCGGAATTTTACAAACGTGCATTCCAGACTAAAGAGTTGAAAATAAACGACGCAATGAAAACCATTCCATTAGGCATTGCACAAAATTTCAATCCGTTCAATAATGGTTTTATGGCAGACGAAAGCGAAATCGTTTCTAACTTAAAATCCGTATTCATGATTATTACAGGTGCAGCGGGCAGAAAACTCAAAACAAAGTTGGTAGATGAACAGGAAATTGTGATGAATCTGGCAGATATAATGTCAGTGGCATTTATGGCTGAGTCAGCAATACTCCGCGTTAAAAAATTACAGGCGAATAAAGAAACGGATAAAGATGAATTGAAGACGAAAGTTAAAATGACTCAGTTATACGTATATGAAGCATTAGACATTGCTCGCAGAGCAGCAGAAAATGCCATTGACAGTTATGCATCAGGAGTAGAAAAATTCACAATGAAACGTGTTGTTGGCTCATTATTGAAAAACTATGACATTAATCCGAAAGATACACGCAGAGCTATTGCTGATGTGGTAATTGCTGCAAATCAGTATCCGTATTAGTATTGGTTGTCATTTCGAGCGCAGCGAGAAATCTTGGTATAAAAAATCAAATGCTAAAAAAAGACCTGAAATTTCAGGTCTTTTTTATTTACTTCTCCAATTCTTTTCCAAAATCATCTAAGGAAACAGTCACTTGTTCTATCACTTCACTAAACGCTTTTAGTTTGGTGATAATTTTTCAATCTTTTTGTCTTTTATTAAGATTTATCTTAAAACACTCAATTAGTGAAAAAGTAAAAATATTGTTAAATATTTATATCATAATCGGAATTATTCCGATTATATAATGTTTAATTTATATTAAATTGTAAAAATATTTGACAATAATCGGAAAAAATCCGATCTTTGTTTTGTAAAATTACAATATGAGATTCAGAAGAAAAGTAAAAGAATATGCAGAAGCTCCTATCACACATAATATTGTGGCGGAAATGCTTCCTGAATATAATCGTCCTAATGATAAGATTAGCGAGCTGCTAAAGAGCGGAGAGTTACTTTCTGTAAGAAGAGGACTTTACGTTCCTGGCCCGGAAACCGATTTGCCGGTTCCCAATTCATTTTTGATTGCCAATCATCTGAGAGGTCCGAGCTATATTTCTTTAGAATCAGCCTTATCTTACTGGGAAATGATTCCTGAACGGGTTTATGAGTTTAGTTCTGTCACCTTAAAAACTTCCAAGAACTATACAACGCCGGTAGGCAGGTTCAGTTATCTGCACCTGGCAGCACCTTATTATTCTTTCGGAATTCAAAGTGTCAAACTTACATCTCAGCAGACAGCTTTAGTGGCTTCACGCGAAAAAGCTGTCTGCGATAAAATAGTATTGACATCAGGAGTTTTACTTAGAAGCATACGTGAAACAAAGAATTTTTTACTGGATGATATGAGAATGGATGAGGAAGTATTGCGTTCATTAAGTATTTCCACTATTTGTTCATGGATAGAAGATGCTCCTAAAAAAAACAGTTTAAAAATGCTTGTTAAAACACTCGAAATACTATGATAAAAGAATGGATATCAGAATATAATCCGACGAACGAAGAAGAAACCTTATCGGCTTTGCGTGAGATTATGCAGGAAATAGCACTTGCAGGGTTATCGCGCACCGATTTTTTTGAGAAAGCTGCATTTTACGGTGGAACAGCACTTCGTATTTTTTACGGTCTGGATAGGTTTTCAGAAGATTTGGATTTTTCTTTACTGCAGCATAATCCTGATTTTTCTTTGGAGCCTTATTTTGCTGCGATTGTAACAGAATTTGAAGCAAGCGGAATGACCGTAAGCATCCGCGAAAAAGATAAAAAGATAAAAACTTCGGTAGAATCTGCATTTCTAAAATCAGAAACCATTTGGAAAGAATTAGTTTTAGAAGACATAGTGAAACAAGCCGGCATTAAATCTAATAAATCTATCAAAATAAAAATAGAAGTCGATTGTGAACCGCCGCTTGGTTTTGAAACGGAAGAAAAATTATTGCTTCGTCCGTTTTCTTTTTATGTAAAATGTTTTACATGTTCATCTTTGTTTGCAGGTAAAATGCATGCATTGTTATTCAGGAGATGGAAAAACAGAATAAAAGGGCGTGACTGGTACGATTTGGAATGGTATATCAAAAAAAATATTCCTTTGGATATCGAACATTTTTTGCACAGAGCTATAGATACCGGCGATTGGGAGAAAAATTCTATATCAAAGCAACAAGTTTTGCACTTGCTGAAAGACAAAATAAACATTGTTTCGTTTGATAAAGTGAAAGAAGATGTTGTCCGTTTTATTAAAGATGATAAAGCACTTGAAATTTGGAATCAGGCATATTTTAATAAATTGATAGAAAGGCTGAAGTTTGAAAATTAATAAAATCTGCTCTAATTTTGATTGATTAAGATTTTTTATCTCCCAATTCTTTTCCAAAATCATCTAAGGAAACAGTCACCTGTTCTATTACTTCACTGAAAGCCTTCAGTTGTTTTGGTGATAATTTTTCGGTAATCTTTTTCTCTAAATCGAATACTGTTTTCAACGCGATCTTGCGTAGTTTTTTCCCTTCTTGTGTTAAAAAAACCAATACTTTGCGCTGGTCGTTATCATCTTGTTTGCGTGAAATATAGCCTGTTTCTTCCAGGGTATTTAAGGTGCGCGAAAGACTGTTCGGTTCCATGCCAATGCGTGGCGCAATTTTAGTTACCGGCACACCTTCTTCTTCATAAATAGCCATTAATATAAAAGCCATCGAGATGGTACCATTGTATAATAAGGCCTTATCGTTAAAAACCTTGGCAATATTCAACCATGATGTACGTAAATGGTACAACACCATTTTGTCAGCAGCTTCCTGAAATAAATCCATGCAATAAAAGTAAAAAATAAACCGGCATTTAGTATCTTGTTGTACCAAAAAAATGAATGCACGCATTGAAAAATATTTAAAAGCCTATAATTTAGTGCAATTCGTAGGTTGGCTATTGGCTTTACTCATCTTGCCTGTCAATTTTATACTTTCATTTTATATTATTTACGGTGTTCAGTTATTATCACTCTTAGAGATTTTCCACGCCTACAGAAAATGGACGCATTCTTCACCATTATTTTGTTTTTTACAAATAGGAGCAAGGTTAATGATTTTATATTTTGTGCTTGCTTTATCAATTAAATTTTTTATTCCAATACATCATTTATTTTTTACAAATGATAAAGTAGAAACCATAGCACATATTATGTTTATAGCATGGTGTACCGCAGAAATAATCCGTTATGCATATTATCTAACAGAATTATACCAAATGAAACACGACGGATTACTTTGGTTAAGATATACTGCATTTATTATTTGTTATCCTGTTGGATTGATTTGCGAACTTTATATTTTAACCAATGTATTTGTCGCCACACCACTGCTTTTGTTAAAAATATTAATCATACTTATTTTTACAGGATATGCAATTGCTTTTCCAAGACTATATTTGCACTTACTAAAACAACGAAAACAAAAATTATCATTTTCTAAATACTAATTACTCATTCCGAAGTTTCGGAACTAAATACTATAAAAATGAACGATTACTTACAAAACTCAACACTGCGTACTTTATTAAAAACACTGAATATTCCGGTACCCGTGCCGCCAATTTTGAAAAGAAATTTAAGTGCCTATTCAGATGATGAATTGAACGCAAAGAAAATTGCAGTTACCGGAAAAGAAAATGAATTCCTGCATCAATTGCAAAAAGAATTTCATGCTAAAGCAGAGGGTGCAACTATCTATGATGAAAAAATAGATGGTTTGCTAGTAAGCTGTGTAGGCATGCAAACGATAGAAGATTTGGAAGATTTATACACTACAGTAAAAAATACCGTATCAAAAATAAATGCGAACGGTCGTGTTGTTATTATTTCCCGAACGGATGATGCATCCTCTTTGTCTTATGCTGTTCAGAAATCTATTGATGGTTTTTCAAGAGCTTTGTCAAAAGAAATTGGCGGTAAAAAAGGAGTTACAGTCAATTTATTAAAAATTTCGAACAATAATGTAATGCCATATGAAGTAGCAAATGCCGCTTTCTTTTTTTTAAGTGATAAGTCTTCTTTCATCACCGGACAAGTAATTGAACTGAATAATTCATTTTCGACCTCGTTTTCTTCACCGGCAAAATTGTTACAGGGTAAAATAGCTATTGTAACCGGCGGCGCAAGAGGTATTGGTGCCTCAACGGCAAAGGTATTGCATCGTGAAGGCGCTAAAGTAATTATTGTGGATGTACCGTTTGCAAAAGATGATGCAGAAAACTTAGCGCAGGAATTAAACGGCGATGTTATTTTAGAAGATATTACAGATGCTAAGGCAACAGCAGATATTCAGCAATACATTTTGAATAACTATAAAGGGTTGGATATTTTGGTTAACAACGCAGGTATCACACGTGATAAAACAATTGCTAAAATGAATATTGACCAATGGCGCGGTGTGTTAAATGTAAACTTAAAGGCTGTTGTAAATTTGACAGAAATATTTATCGAAAATGGATTCAGTAAAGATGCTAAAGTCGTGAGTCTTTCTTCTATTTCTGGTATTTCTGGCAATGTAGGCCAAACGAATTACTCTTTAACAAAAGCTGGCGTAATAGGTTTTTCTCAAGCTTTAGCAGCAACAAATAAAAATATTTTTGCCAATGCCGTTGCACCTGGATTTATTGAAACAAAGATGACAGAAAACTTACCTTTCTTTATTAAAGAAGGTGGACGTCGATTGTCAACACTTAAGCAAGGCGGTAAGCCAGAAGATGTAGCCGAGTTGATTGGTTTCTTAGCATCGCCATTGTCAAATGGTATCAACGGACAGTGCGTACGTGTTTGTGGAGGTAATATGATTGGTGCATAATCTTAAATAGTAAGATAAAAAGCCCATTTTGTTCATATTTTTCTTACTTTTTTGTAATATTATACCTTTTTAACATTATTTTTAAGCAATTAGAGGATTCGTTCTCTATTATCATAACATCGAATAAAAAAAACAAACTCATGAAAAGACTGTTCATTACAGGATTATTAGCGGTATTAACGTTCAGCATTTTTGCTCAATCCACAACAACTTCTAACGAAAGTGTAAAATTAAAAATTAGAAAAAAAGTAGAAAGACCTACAGATAAATATTGGTACATGACAGTTAGCGGTGGTTATGGTATTCCATTTTTAGCCACTAACAAACGCTCACCTTTAAAACAAGTTGGCGATAAACAATGGTATCAACATGGCACTAACTTAAGTGTAAAAACTGCTTTTGGTACCAATGGTGGTGGCTTTGCTTTTAACGTTGGCTGGGGACACATGTTTAATAAATACATAGGCATCGACGTGTTGCACACTTTCGCTTGGCACCCAGAATCTTTAGATGCTAAAATAGATTTAGATACTTACTATGCCACACAAAAAACAGGTACTTTCAGTATTTATGTTTCTCCACACTTAGTAATGCGTTGGGACAATGGCAAACGTTTCGGCATCACAGGAAAAGCTGGCTTAGTATTGCCAATATTTGGTAAAACTACTTCAAGAGCCTACATCTTAGATAAACAAGGACGTGTAATCGAAACCTTGGCAGGTTTGCCAATCTTACCTTTAAGCATTCCTGGATTATTAGGCTTAGAAATTGAAATCGTTGGTAAAGCGCACACAGAGTATCATCCAACTGTTGGCGTGAGTGCGTCTATTGGCTTCGATGTGAAATTAAATAAACAATTGTCATTGTTTGCAGAAATGCGTGTGCAAGCTTATACAATCTCATTAAGAGAAACCATCTTTGATGAGTTTAAGCAAACTTCAAAAATTAATGTATTAGGCATTAAATTAGATGCACCAGAAGGTATGCTGGCAATTCCATCAAATGTAGCAAATGTAAGCGAAGCACCAGAATTCTTAAAACACTACGTGTATAGAAAAGAACTGAACGAAAATTCTAACACAGCTCGATATGGTACGAGAAGTTTATTTGCAGAAGATGGATTAGGTGGCTTAGTACGTACGCTTACAGGCCAAACAGGTCTTCCTAGTGTTGATATCAACAAGCCAATGGAAGAGCCTGGTCAAAAATTCAATGCATCAAGTTTGTATTTTAACGCAGGTCTTCGTGTAAACTTTGACCATTGGAATAAAAAACGTAGCTCAAAACGTGTTGCTCAAGCATCAAAATCATCTTCTAAACCTTCAAAATCAAAAAAAACAAAAAGTTCAAAGTCAATGGTGGACGATCCAGATAGTACAATTAATGTTCAATAATCAACTAAAATTATGAAAAGAAACATTCTGATTATTTCAGCGATACTGCTATTTGCAGCGCCAGTTTTTGCACAAAAGAAAAAGGCAAAGACGATGTCTTTATCTTCTACAGTTGGCGACAACAAGGTAGATGTTAGCGAAAGCAAGTTGAAAATAAGAAAGAATGTAACAAGACCAGAGGGAAAAGGTTGGTTTATGTATGGTTCTGCTGGTTATGGCATTCCATTTTTAAGCACCAATAAATTTTCGCCATTCAAAGAAATTGGAAATAAAGATTGGTATCAAACAACCAACTCATTAAACGTTAAATCTATTTTTGGTACTCTAGGTGGAGGCTGGCAGGCGAGCATCGGCTGGGGACACATGTTCAACAAATATATTGGTATTGATATATTGCATACGCTATCTTTTCATGCAGAACAATTAGATGCACGTATTAACACTGATATTGATTTAGGTGGTGGAAAAAGAGCATCGTATTTTGCAGAAGAATACACTAAAATTATGCCGGCTATTTACTTAAATCCTCATTTAGTAATGCATTGGGATAATGGGAAAAGATTTGGTGTTACCGGCAAAGCAGGCTTGTGTATGCCTATGGGTGGCACACCAGTTACACGCGCTAAAATCATAGATAAATCAGGAAGATTAGTGCAAACACTTGCAGGATTGCCTGTGATTCCTTTGACAGCTTTAGCCGACTTTAGCTCAGAATATACAGCGACAGCAAAATCAAAATTAAAACCAACCATTGGTTTGAGTGCTTCAATTGCCTTTGATGTACGCTTGTTTAAAAATGTATGGGCATTTGCAGAGATTCGCGTACAAGCATTTACAATTTCACCAAGTGAAACTATTTTTACTGAGTTTTCGTTGAAAACAGAATCTCCTTTATTGCCGCTTATTGAAGCAATAGCACCTATTCCATTGAATATTGCCAGTGCAGCGGAAGCACCGGAATATCTGAAACATTTTGTTTATAAAAAGGAAATCACGGAAGAGTCAAATACATTGCGATATACAACAGGATTGTCATTAAAAGAGATTGATATCGATAAACCAATGGAAGAACCGGGAGTAAAGTTTAATGCATCTACTTTGTATTTTAATGTGGGATTCAGAATGAATTTTACCCAGAACTGGGATAAAAAACGCGCTGCTAAAGTTGTTCCCAAAAGGGAGGCAAAAGCAGCAAAAAAGAATAAATAAGTTATTTAATATATCAGTTATAAAAACCCATACACAAAAATGTGCATGGGTTTTTATGTTCAAACAATATCATCATGAAAAAAAAATACATTGTATTATTTGTTTTACTATTGCAATTAAGCACAGCAGTAGCAGGATTTATTGATGGTGCTTATATATATAAAGGACAGCCGCGTAAATACTCTATTTATGTGCCAAATATCTATTATACAAAAGGTGTTAAAGTTCCTTTGCTGTTGGGATTGCATGGGTTTGGAGACAATATCAGTAATTTTAAAAACATATGCATGACAGGCATTGCCGATACAGCAAATTATATATGCGTGTATGCTGAAGGATTACCATATATTGCAGGGTTTAATGCATGGAACTCAGGAGCCGGCAGCGGAATAATTAATATAAACAGTACTACCGATGATGTCGGATTCTTAAATGGATTGGTAGACACTGTAATTGCAAAATACCAGATTGATACGACCAGAATGTATGTGTTTGGCTTTTCATTTGGAGGATTTATGGCAGACAGAATGGCAACAGAGTGTTCACACAGATTTGCTGCAGTTGCCAATGTTTCGGGATTACATGGTAATTTTCTGGCAGGTAAAATTCCGACCAATAGTATTGGTTATTTAAAATTTCATGGAACAAGCGATCAGACCATCAGCTATGACGGTACACAAACGAAGTTTGCCATCTTCACTCTTCCCGGATTTGGATTAAGCGCCGAAAATACAGTGAATTTTTGGGTAACACAAAATCAGTGTAGTACAACAGCTATTGTTGACACTATGCCAAATACAGCAAATGATGGACTGCGATTTGTCAGGTTTTCATATAATAATGGAAGAGATAACAGTAAAGTGATTTTCTATCAGGTATTAAACGGTGAACATGATTGGTATGGTACACCTGGTAATGATATCTCTTACTGCCAGACTATTTGGAGTTTTTTCAAACAATTTTCAAAACAAGGTACGCTTTTAAATGTCAGAAACGCTATTGAAAAAGGGCAATTCAAGGTTTACCCCAATCCTTCAAACGGCAGTGCGGTAATCGATTTCTCTTCAATAAATAAAAAAGTTGTAGCAATAAATATATATAATACCGTAGGGAGTCTGGTGCTTTCAATGCCTGTAAAGAATGAAAAGCAAGTACAATTATCTTCATCACTTCCTGTAGGAATGTTTGTAGTTCAGTTGCAGAATGAGGATGGTGTAATTGCGGTTGAAAAAATGGTTATTCAATAAGAGGTATTACACGAATCGAAAATGAAAGAGTTGTGTCATGTCAAATACTTTATTGAATCTCATCGCAACTTTAGTAAATAAACGTTGATTGGATTTTGGTATATCTTCAAAGAATTTAATTGCTCGTACCAGTTCAATGTGATTACTCCAGTTTGTTACCGTTTCGGGGTTTAAAATTCCCCACTCCAGATGTGCTTCTTTCATACCTGCACGTTTGATGCGAATATCTACAAAAAATTTTCCAAACTGTGAAATCACATCAAACATAATTTCAGCACCTTTTAATCTTGGAGCAATTGTAGTTAAGAATGATTTCACATCCTCTTCTTTAAAATACGGCAACACACCCGGAATTGTAATAAATAAGCCGTTACTAATGTCGCCAATATCCTCTATCCAACTGTAATCCAGCATAGATTTTGCAATATAGGTTACACGCTCATTCGGCGGAGGAAGTAGTTGTTTGCGCAATGCAATCGAATCCGGTAAATCCAAATCATACCATAAGGCTGTTCCATTATCGCAACGGTAATAGGTAGTATCCAAACCTGCACCAATGTCTAAAATTTTTCCGTTCGGATGGTTTTGTAAAAACGATTTTATTGCTTCATCCATTTTATAAGCACGATAACATAAACCATGTACACCGATTTCTGTAATGTTACGCAATAGTTTCTTTCTGTCAACATCTAATTGATTAAATAATTCAACAGCCTTGGTATCATTCAGCAACGGATTTTTATATTCTGTTTCCTTTGCACGTGAAACCAATGGTAAGAGTAATGTTTCCTGTACGCGACCGAGTTGAATAGCAATCTTTTTCATTCTGTAATTCTATAGTTCTTTAAATCATTACTTCGGACTATACTCACTCTCTTTATCTTTCATTATTTCATCATAATTCATTGTCATCTTTTTACATTTCTGTTGCACAAACAATTCCATCTGATCATCGTAATGCTTATTACCTTCCACATTGCTGGCGCCATAAGGTGAAATACTTTCTATAATCGGACCGTTCTTCGTAAACTGCACCAACTCGATATAGGTTTCGCCGGCTTCCGCTTTATATTTTCCATCTTTATGATTACTTAGCCACATAGTAGCATTTACATCCGGTACGCCGCCAATTGGCAGTTCTTTATTACCACGTACTAATTTTTGCAAATCACCTAATGGAATTTCCAGTTTGCCGAAATTTTTCTTTAAATGATTTTGTGCATCTTCAACACATTGCACTAAAAACCATTCTTTAATTCGTGTTTGTACTGCCGGGAAATGTCCTTCTTCTATAATCTTATCAATTACATATTTGGTTATCAAAGCCACCATAGCAGCTTGTTTATTGTTGACATCACCACTTCTGTTCCATTTTTTCAAAACATCAATCCCTTCTTTTATCTGTGGATACTTATCGGTGTCTAAATGTAAAATATCTTCAATGTTTATCATCGCATAGTTGTATGCAGGATTCATAAACGATTGGTCATATTTTATTTGTTTAAATTCGTCGTAGGATATTTTTCCTTTGGATGCAAACAAATAACTCGTACGCAACCCGCGATTATCATTATATGCAAAATAATAATCTTTTAACGGATGTGTTTTTCTGTCGACGTTATCTTCTTTTGCCGTACAATTAAATGGAGTATGGTTATTATTAAATACATAACCACATTTCGGATTAATCACTTTTAGTAAAGTGTCATAAGGATAATAATCATTGGCTTTCCAGAGTGTTGCTGAAGTATTACCCGGTAATACATGCCACCAGTCATATCCTTTGGCTCTGCGTGGGAAATGACCATTGTCCAGAAACATAATATTATTGTCTTTATCAGCATATACGATATTCATGCCGGGCAATGCCATCTCTTTTAAAGCAGTTTGAAATTCATCAAAATTTTTTGCTTTATTCATATGATACCATTGTTCTGCACCACGAATATCAAACGCAGAAGGGAATCGCAATGCATAATAATTACCGTCTTTTTCCAATACGGGACCATACACACTTTCATAATATTTTTTAGTGACAGGTATTTTAATAATCCACCAAATTTTCACCCACATTCTTACTTTCTTTTCTTTTAAATCCATCCATTTGCCGTCAAATTCATATTTCAGTTTTTCCGTCGGATGCATCTTTAAACGATATACATCATCATGGTCGGCAAAACTCACCGTATGCGCCCAGCCTAAGTTTTCATTGGCACCGTGAAAAATAGTAATGCCGCCGGGAAAAGTGCCGCCTAAGATATTCCAGCCTTCCTCCGAATGTAAATGTGCCTCATACCATGAGTAAGGTCCTTCTAAAGGTTGATGTGAGTTTATGCCAAGATATGCATTGCCATCTATCGTTTTATTGCCATTCACTGCAAAAGCATTGCTGCCTTTGGGTGTGCTGAGTGTTTTGTTATCTATGGTGCCATCACTGATTTTCATAATGGAAAAAGGAACATTTGTCATCAATGCTAAGCCAACCGTGTAGCCAACTACCACATCCTTTTCTGTTACGGGAAAGGCATCTTTTATCCATATTTTATCAGGATGCAATTCCGCATAGCGATTACACGCTTTTACGTAAGCACTCAACATGCTTTTAAACTTTGGTGAATAGCTTTTATCATATAATTTATCTACGGTTTCGCGTGCACCCAAAACTGCACACAAAAAATCCATAACAGCACCGTCTTTACCTTTTACTTCAGACAACCTGCTGCGTGATGTGAGGAAATTTTCCTGCATACTTTTAAAATCATCTTCTGCCGTTGCCCAGGCTAAACCATATGCAACTTCTTCGTCAGTCTTTCCATAAATATGCGGTACACCATATTTATCACGGATAATTTTTATATTTTTTGTATTGATTTCAACAGAAAAGACAGACGAAAAAAGGAGTGTAAAAAGAAACAGTAAAATTATTTTGTGCATAGCTTTATTTTGAAGTATTAAGGTAAATATAAATAAATAAAAAAGAGCTATTCGATTGTTTAGTTTTGGTTAAAGATGAATATTCTGACAAAGAAAAACTTATCTTCACACAAAACTTGTTCATGTATATTTTAGTTATTAATTGTGGCAGCTCTTCCATTAAAGCAGATGTCATTGATACGCTGCAACAAAAATCCATTATAGAATTAGATGCGGAACGTTTACCTAAAACACCCTTGATACAACTTAATAGTCAGGTAGTTGCTTACAGCGGCGAACTCACTTTGGAAGCTGTACTTGCTTTTTGCCTGCAAACCATAAAAGATAATTTAGGTGGTAAACCCATCAGTGGTATAGGACATCGTGTAGTACATGGCGGAGATACATATAGTCAGCCGGTATTACTAGACGAAAAAGTAGAACAAACCATTTATGATTTAATAGAACTGGCACCATTGCACAATCCTGCTAATTTAGCTGGTATCCAAAAAGCAAAACATGTGTTTGCGGATGTTCCTAATATTGCTGTATTTGATACTGCCTTTCATCAGAGCCTGCCGAAAAGAGCCAGACAATATGCAATAGATAAAGCACTCATAAAGAAATACAATATTAAGCGTTATGGTTTTCATGGAACGAGCCACAAATACATTGCTGAAAAAGTAGGAGAATATTTAAAACAAGACATCAAACATCTTCGGATTATTTCTTGTCATTTGGGAAATGGGGCAAGTGCCTGCGCTATTGAGTTTGGTAGAAGTGTGGAGACCTCTATGGGTATGACACCAATGGAAGGTTTGGTAATGGGCACACGTAGCGGTGATGTGGATGCCGGTATTCTTACTTATTTACAAAGCAAAGAAAATTGGACAGCGCAACAAACCGAAGATTTTCTGAATAAAAAATCAGGATTGGCAGGTTTAAGCGGACTCGGAAATGATATGCGTGATATTTTACAACAGGCAAGCGAAGGTAATGAAGATGCTCGCATTGCAATACAAGTATTCACGCACCGTTTAACAAAATATATTGGCGCGTATGCGGCCGTAATGAGTGGTGTGGATGTTTTGGTTTTCACCGGCGGAATTGGAGAAAACAGCGCAGAAATAAGAAACAGAGTTTGCCAAGGATTGGATTTTTTAGGGATTTTGTTGGATGATGATAAAAACAAGGCAACGAAACTGACGAATGAAAATGAAGTGGCAAATATTTCTGATGAGAATGCACGCGTAAAAATATTAGCTATCAAAACTGATGAGCAATTAGCAATAGCATTAGAAGCGCAAAAAATTATACAAGAAAAAAATAAAGTAAATTGTATACCAAAAATTCCTATCGCCATTTCAGCACGTCATGTGCATGTTACAAGAGAGACACTGGATATTTTGTATGGAAAGGACTATGAGCTAACGGTCTATAAACCACTATCTCAGCCGGGACAGTTTGCTGCCAATGAAACAGTGACAATTGTTGGCACAAAGAATAAGTTTGAAAATGTGAGGATACTCGGGCCACTCCGTCCGAAAGATCAGGTAGAGATATCAAAGACAGATGAATTTTTTTTAGGTGTGGATGCCCCTGTGCGCGAAAGTGGTAATGTGGCAGGAACGCCCGGAATTACACTAATCGGTAAAAATGGAACAACTACCATAAAAGAAGGAGTGATTGTAGCGTGGCGGCATATTCATATGCACCCGGATGATGCGGAATTATTTGGTGTGAAAGATAAAGATGTAGTAAGCGTAGATGTGGATGATGAAGAACGACCGCTTACATTTAAAAACGTACTCATTCGTGTCTCTGATAAATTTAAACTGGAGATGCATATAGACACCGACGAAGGTAACGCTGCTGAAATAAAAACCGGTGAAGAAGGCTATTTAATGAAAACCGAAAAAGCTGTAAGTTTAAATACGAAGAATGTTTAGCATCATTTTTGTAATAATTCCGTCAGAATAATCACTAATTTAGCAATCTAATAATTTTATGATGAAAAAACTTATTGCAATTTCACTCTCTTTATTTTTTTCAATTCTATCTTTCGCACAGCAAGATGTAGTAGGAAAGAATATTGATAAGACAGTAAAACCCGGCGATGACTTCTTTAAATATGCGAATGGTGGCTGGATAAAACAAAATCCAATACCCGCTGCCTACTCACAGTGGGGCATCGGCAATCTTGTTCAGGAAGATGTATGGACAAAACTAAGAACCATCAATGAAAAAGCTCTATTAAATACTTCTAATGATGCGAATACACGTAAGATTCATGACTTCTACTTTACCGCAATGGATACCATTACTATTGAGAAAGTTAAACTGATGCCAATTAATACAGAATTATACTTAATCAACAGTATAAAAAATACCAATGACCTGTTAAAAATTATTACACACTTACACCAGATTGGAGTGCCCGTTGCTTTTGATTTAGGTGTGTATCAGGATATGAAAAATAGTGAGGTTAATTCCTTGTATATATCACAAGGCGGACTCGGGTTGCCCAACAGAGATTACTATTTTAATAAAGATGCGCGCACGGTAAAGATTGTAACGGATTATAAAACCAAACATTTGGTAAAAATGCTGGGTTTCATAAATACAAATTATGCAAGTGGTGCAGCTTCAGTATTTACTTTGGAAAAATCACTTGCCAGTAAATCACGCAAACTGGAAGATTTAAGAGACCCGTATGCGAATTATAACAAAATGTCGATTGCAGAACTAAATAAATTAACACCAAAAATTAACTGGAACGATATATTCTTATCATTGAATATCAAAACAGATTCAGTCATTGTTGGTCAACCTGAATTTTTTACACAATTAAATAAATTACTGACAACAACGCCAATATCGCATTGGAAAAATTATTTACGTTTTCACTTATTGTCTAATTATGCAGATTATTTAAACAAGAAAGTAAACACGGAAGACTTTCGGTTTTACGGGAAGGTAATTCGTGGAAGAAAAGAACAATTGCCACGTTGGAAACGTGCGCTGCAATGGGAAGAAGCTGCCATGGGCGAAATATTAGGCCAGCTATATGTGAAAGATAATTTCTCACCAAAAACAAAAGAGCGTTATGAAAGATTATGTGATGACGTATTTGCTGCATTCGCGGAACGTATTAAAAATCTGGATTGGATGAGCGAAACAACTAAACAAAAATCATTGCAAAAATTAAGTACAGTTGTTAAAAAGGTTGGCTATCCGAATGAGTGGAAAGATTTTTCAAAATTGACAACAAACGACAAACTTTTAGTTGATAATATCAAAAGTGCTAATAAATTTTGGTTTGATTATAACATCGGAAAATTGAATAAACCGGTAGATCGCACCGAATGGGATATGACGCCGCAAACGTATAATGCGTACTACAATCCTTCTAACAATGAAATCGTAATGCCCGCGGGTATTTTTGTTATTCCGGGTTTCAGAGATGAAGAAATTGATGATGCCGTAATATACGGATATGCGGCTGCATCTACTATTGGTCATGAAATTACACACGGTTTTGATGATGAAGGAAGACAATTTGACGAAAAGGGTAATTTACAGAACTGGTGGCAAGAGGAGGACGAAAAGAAATTTACCGAAAAAGCACAAAAATATATCGACCAGTTCAATAACTATATCGTGCTGGATTCTATGCACATTAACGGTAAAGCGACTTTAGGCGAAAATATTGCAGATTTAGGTGGATTGGTGATTGCATTAGATGCATTTAAGAAAACACAACAATACAAAGAAGGTAAATTGATTGATGGATTGACACCATTACAACGTTATTTTCTCGGGTATTCTTTGGGATGGTTATATCATTCCAGAGATGAAGAACTGGCAACCCGGGTTTTGACAGATGTTCATTCTCCACCATTTTTACGTGTAAATGGACCTTTTTCTAATATTGATGACTTTTTTGAGGCATTTGGCATCAAAGAAGGAGACAAAATGTACCGTACACCGGCAGAAAGGGTAAAAATCTGGTAGGTGTTCTGATTCGGGAATTGTTAAAAAACAGGCAATATGAGTATATATTGCCTGTTTTTTTGATTAATATCAATTAAATGTAGCATTTTACCACTTACAAATCCAAATCTGCCACTTATACACTCAAAGTCGCCACTTACAAAGTACTGATTTTAGTCTGAAATACTTGATGTAATATTGTATCAACAAACAGATTTGTTTACGTTTCTCTCTCTTTTATCTGTTTTGTTGTTTACGGCTTTTTAAAAGACCCTAAAGTATTTAGAATTCTTAATCCCTAATTTAGAATGAAAAGTTTCATCCCAGTTATGAAACTTTTTTTGCAAAATTGGCATTTTATTATTAAATTTAAATACTTCTACAGACCCAACTTTCTAGAATTTGTAAAACACTTGAAGTATTTATTATGAATAAATTAGGCATGAATAATATAAATTTAGTTGCTTATGAAAAATATATACAAATTAACACTTTATTTCACGCTGTTTATTTACAGTTCAATACCTATATCGGTATATGCAAACAGCCATGACAGTGATAATAATTCAGATGCAATTATCAGAAGTATCTGGAAATACGAGCAAAATCAAACCAAATATTCACCGGAAGATGGTGTTGCTAAGAAAATATTCTATCTTTCCTTAAATTCAGACGGAACTTATCATCAATATGTTCAGGTAGTACCAATTTCTCCTCAGGACTATTTTCGAGTCAAGAATTATTCAATTGACGGAAAATGGACAGAGAAGAACGGTAAACTGATATTAGAAGAATATGGCAAAGAAAATTCCATAGATTACAATTTTCTTTATTCAAATTTTGAGAATATCGACAATCAGTTTATCAAAACAAAAAAATAAGAATACACTAAACCATAAGATTAATATTGATGTTGTTTACACAAAGCCGCTCTTTAGGGCGGTTTTCTGTTTTTAAATCATTAATTCTAAAAAGGCCGAAGCAGTATCCTCTTGTATTTTGTAAATTTAGCAACAAATGTGTTTGCATTTTATAAAGAGAAGAAACATAAAATGAGATGTGTATGCTTTTCTTCAAAGCGAATTGTAATGAAAAAGGATAGAGTCCCATTTTCTCGATGAATAAAATAAGTTAATGTAGATGAAGCAAAATTTTGATAGTACTTTACTGCAGCAGTTGTCTGACGTTTTAGATGGAGAATTATTTTTTGACAACACCATGCTTACATTATATGCTACGGATGCATCTGTTTATAAAGAATATCCTTTAGCTGTTTGTTACCCTAAACACAAAAAAGATATACAGACGTTAATTCAGTTTGCCAATCAGCATAAGACTTCATTAATTCCGCGAACGGCAGGCACATCTCTCGGCGGGCAGGTTGTAGGAGACGGAATAGTTGTGGATGTATCAAAATATTTTGACAAAATAATTGAAATCAATAAAGATGAAAAGTTTTGTATTGTTCAGCCGGGAGTGGTCCGTGATGAATTAAATCGTCAGCTAAAACCTGCAGGTTTATTTTTTGGACCTGAAACTTCTACTGCCAACCGTGCTATGATCGGCGGAATGGTAGGTAATAATTCCTGTGGAGCCAACTCGATAGTGTATGGTTCTACACGAAATCATGTTTTAGAATTAACCGGTTTTTTAAGCGATGGAAGTGAAGTGGTTTTTGGAAATATTTCGTCTGAGATATTTTATCAGAAGTGTAAGCAGGATAATCTGGAAGGTAGTATTTACCATTTCTTGCAGGAATCATTATCTGTAAAAGAAACTCAAGAGGAAATTCAGGCGCAATTCCCCAATCAGAAAATACATCGCAGAAATACAGGGTATGCAATTGATGAATTATTAAAGCAACAACCTTTCTCAGAAAATGGGAAGCTATGTAATCTCAGCGAATTAATTTGTGGCAGCGAAGGCACACTTGTCTTTATTACTGAGATAAAACTTAATCTTGTACCTATACCTCCAAAAGAGAAAGTAGTGGTGGCTGTTCACTTTGAAACATTGGAAGAAAGTCTGCGTGCCACCGTAATTGCGATGCAACATCAGCCAACTGCTTGTGAGCTGATTGATAAAATTATTTTGGATTGCACGAAACAAAATATTGAGCAAAATAAAAATCGATTTTTTGTAAAAGGCGATCCGGCTGCCATTTTATGTGTTGAATTTCATGGTGAAACCAAGGAAGAAGTAACAACAAAAGCAAAAGCATTACACAATAGTTTTGAAAAAGAGAATATAGGCTATCATTTCCCGTACTTATTTGGGAATGACATTAATAAAATATGGAGCTTACGCAAGGCCGGGTTAGGCTTGCTCGCAAATATTCCCGGAGATGCAAAAGCAGTTGCAGTTATTGAAGATACGGCTGTTACGGTAGAAGATTTACCGGCATATATCGGTGAGTTTACAAACATGATGAATAGGCACAAACAGCAGTCTGTCTATTATGCACATGCCGGTGCGGGAGAGCTGCATCTGCGCCCAATTTTAGATTTGAAGAAAAAGGACGATAGAGTCTTATTCCGTACTATTGCAACAGAAACTGCGCATCTTGTTAAAAAATATAATGGTTCCTTAAGCGGTGAGCATGGAGATGGCCGTGTACGTGGTGAGTTTATTCCATTAATGATTGGAGAAAAGAACTACGAACTCTTACGAAAATTAAAATATACATTTGACCCCAAAAATATTTTTAATCCGGGCAAAATAGTAGATACACCACCGATGGATACTTCATTAAGATATGAAGAGAATCAGGTAACGGCAGCATTTGAAACAGTTTTTAATTTTGATAAAGATGAAGGTATTTTACGTGCAGCAGAAAAATGTAACGGCAGCGGTGACTGCCGAAAATTGCCCGGCAGTGGAGGTTCTATGTGTCCGTCGTATATGGCAACACGAAATGAAAAAGATACGACACGTGCACGTGCGAATATTTTAAGAGATTTCTTATCCAATTCATTGCAGCCAAATAAATTCAATCATAAAGAAATTTATGAAGTGATGGATTTATGTCTAAGTTGTAAGGGCTGTACCTCTGAGTGTCCTTCAAATGTTGACATCACAACACTAAAAGCAGAATTTTTGCATCAGTATTATAAAGATAATGGAGTACCACTTCGCACCAAAGCCATCGCGAATATTGGTCAGCTGAGTAAACTCGCGATGTTGTTTCCGGGATTAAGCAATTTTGGACTTACGAATAAATATACTTCCAAAATGTTAAAGAAAATTCTGAAGATTGCACCGAATCGTTCCATGCCGCTATATTATAAAGAAACTCTTTTGACTTGGTATAAAAAGAATCAGAAAGAACTGGTATTAAGAATACCGCAAAAAGGGAAAGTATATTTTTTCTTTGACGAGTTCACGAATTTTAATGATGTAGAAATCGGTATAAAAGCGTTAAAACTATTGACAAAATTAGGCTATGAAGTGGACTATATTGAACATGCTGACAGTGGTCGTGCACACTTGTCCAAAGGGCTGATTTTGGAAGCTCAAAAACTGGCAAAAGAAAATGTTGCCGTTTTTAAAGCGTGGATAAATAACGATGTTCCATTAATTGGAATTGAGCCATCAGCAATATTATCGTTCAGAGATGAATATCCAAGGTTAGTAGATAAGAGTGAAATTCCGTCAGCAAAAAAACTGGCACAAAATTGTTTTATTATTGATGAGTTTATTGCACGGGAAATACAAAAAGGGAATATTACATCCAAGCAGTTTACCAAAGCAACTAAACAAATTAAATTGCACGGACATTGTCATCAGAAAGCATTATCATCTGTGGACGCTTCAATTCAACTAATGAGTTTACCAGAGAACTACCACGTAGAAAATATTCCAAGTGGTTGTTGTGGCATGGCAGGCAGTTTTGGATATGAAAAAGAACATTTTGATGTATCAATGCAGGTAGGGGAGTTGGTGTTGTTTCCGGCTGTACGCAGTGCTTCTGAGGATACGGTTATAGCCGCTCCCGGAACCAGTTGTCGTCATCAGATAAAGGATGGTACTCAGAAACATGCCTTACATCCGGTGGAGGTATTGTATGATGCTTTACTGTGATTTCATCTGCCGCCCACTCGTTGTTCATAAATTTTTCATATTTCTTGCTTAAAATCAAACCATTTACCACTGAAAATGGTTAGTTTTATGTTACGTAAATGTAAAGCAAGCTATGCAAAGTGTTCAGATGTACACCGTAAAAACCTTTATTAGTGTTTTTAGAAAAAGTCTATTCGTACACAAAACAGAACCAAATACTATCAGGGTTGGTTTTGAACGTGTATCAAACCTGACTAAATTTCCGCGTTTTGTAACTAAAGTAGAATTAAAATACGCCGGTATAGATGCCGCCTGGTTTACACCGGATGGGTACGGAAAATCAAAAACTATATTATATCTCCATGGTGGTGGTTATGTAATGGGCTCATACAATACACACAGAGCATTAATTGGCAGAATTGCTCGTGCAGCAGGTTGCAAAGCACTGGCAATAAATTACAGGAAAGCACCCGAAAATAAATATCCATTAGCATTACAGGACGCTTTGGCAGCTTATAAACAAATGATTGCAGATGGATATGAAAACATCTTCATAATGGGAGATTCTGCAGGTGGAGGATTAACACTGGCATTGTTACAAATTATAAAGAAACAACGCCTTCCAAAAGCTGCAGGTGCAGTCTTATTATCGCCATGGACTGATTTAACAATGAGCGGCGATAGTATTCAAACAAAAAAAGATAAAGATCCTTTAATTACACCACATTTACTGGATATCTTTTCTAAAAGATATTATGCAGATGCTGACCCGACAGATCCGTTAATTTCACCACATTTTGCAGATGTAAAAGGATTTCCTCCAACATTAATTCAGGTTGGTGGCAATGAAGTACTCTTTGATGATTCCATACGGATGGCGCAAAAGATGAATAAAGCAGGAGTGAAAGTGCAGCTCGAAATTTACGATAATATGATGCACGTATGGCAATTCTTTGGCGGTATTGTTCCTGAAGCCAATAAAGCCATCGACGAAATCGGGGAATTTGTAAAATCTATACAAATAACTACAAAAGCAGATAGATTGGATGCAATGGCTGTGTACTGATTATGGAATACCTCAATATCAATAAACAAAAAATAACTTGCCCGCAATGTGGCAGTAATGAATTTAAATCTATTGATAAATCTCACATAGAGTGTACACACTGCGGAACACAAGTAGATACTACAATTACATTCACAGACGATACCAATCAAAATATGGTTATCAAAGACGGAGCAGATGTAGAGATTAAAGACGATGCTTCCGTTAAAATTAAAGGTGGACTTGAAATCAAAGGCGGTACTTTAATTATCAAAGATGGTGGGAGTCTGGAAATCGGATAATTAAATCATTTACATTATTTAAGAATTATATACTTCAAATCATTTTGTTTTCACTAACTATTTTTATAAGTTTGTTTTGTAATGAGAATTCTTTTAACAAATAAAATATGTTGCTGTTATTTTACAGAAAGGAAAGGCTTTTTCTGAAATAACCGTATTTACAAATAAATCTTAGAGCCTTTCAAAAAATTGAAAGGCTTTTTTTATAATTATTGTTTAACTTTTTAAAAATAAAAATAATGAGTAAGTACAAATTTGAAACATTGCAATTACATGCAGGACAAGAAATTGATCCGACAACAGGAGCCCGGGCTGTACCGATTTATCAGACTACATCGTATCAGTTTAAAGATACGGAACATGCGGCTAATCTATTTGGCTTACGAGAGTTTGGAAATATCTACACACGCATCATGAATCCTACAACGGATGTGTTCGAAAAGCGTATAGCAGCACTGGAAGGTGGTGTAGCCGCATTGGCTACAGCATCCGGTCAGTCAGCACAGTTTTTAGCATTAAATAATATTTTACAAGCGGGTGATAATTTTATTTCTACTTCTTTTTTATACGGAGGAACATACAATCAATTTAAAGTAGCTTTTAAACGTTTAGGAATTGAAGCACGTTTTGCTGACGGCGATAATCCGGAAAGTTTTGAAAAATTAATTGATGATAAAACAAAAGCTATCTATTTGGAATCTATCGGAAACCCGAGAGGTAATGTGCCTGACTGGGCAGCATTTAAAGCCATTTCAGACAAATACGATATTCCGATTATTGTGGACAATACATTTGGCGCCGGCGGGTATTTATTTCAGCCACTGAAACACGGAGCTCACGTGGTGGTGGAATCTGCTACCAAGTGGATTGGTGGACATGGTACCAGCATCGGCGGCGTGATTATTGATGGAGGAAATTACAATTGGGGAAATGGTAAATATCCTCAGTTTACAGAACCGTCCGAGGGATATCATGGACTTGTATTTTGGGATGTATTTGGAAGTCCGGGACCATTTGGCAATATTGCATTTATTATTCGTGCCCGTGTAGAAGGCTTACGTGATTTTGGTCCATCCGCAACGCCGTTTAATTCATTTCTCTTCTTACAGGGACTCGAAACATTATCTTTGCGAGTAGAAAGACATAATCAGAATGCGCTTGCATTGGCTCAGTGGCTGCAACAACATCCTAAAGTGGAGAAAGTAACCTATACAGGCTTGCCGGACTCACCTTACTATGAATTAGCGAAAAAATACCTGACCAACGGATTTGGTTCTGTATTCACATTTGATGTGAAAGGGGGATATGATGCAGCAAAGAAATTTATCAATTCGCTGAAACTTACATCGCACTTAGCTAATGTAGGGGATGCAAAAACGTTAGCCATTCATTCAGCATCCACTACACATGAACAGTTGAATGATGAAGAGCAGGCAGCATCAGGAGTTTCTAAAAGTTCTATTCGTGTTTCTGTGGGAATAGAACATATAGATGATATCAAAGCAGATTTTGATCAGGCATTGAATGCTTAATAGTAATACATTAGCAACTTAGGGAAAGCACTAAAACTTTTCCTAAGTTACTTTTAATTTTATCTTTGTCTAATAATTATGCCTACACAAATACTGACACATAGTGAACCGATTGCCTTAGAATGTGGTGTTACACTTCCAAAGGTAGATATTGCCTACACCACTTTTGGAGAAATAAATGCCGATAAATCAAATGTAGTCTGGATTTGTCATGCGTTTTCTGCTAACTCCAATCCGGTGGAATGGTGGCCCGGTATGGTAGGGGATGGTTTATTTATCGATCCGAAAAAATATTTTATTGTATGCGCTAATATGTTAGGTTCTTGCTATGGTACCACAGGGCCATTGTCTGTAAATCCTGAAACCGGAAAAAAGTATTATAAAGATTTTCCTGTAGTGACGGTAAGGGATATGGTAAAAACACTGACCATTCTGCGCAAACATCTTGGAATTGAAAAAATATTTTTTGCCTGTGGTTTTTCTATGGGTGGGCAACAACTTTTGGAGTTTGTTATTCAGGAACCGGATATTTTTGAAAATATTTTATTAGGTGCAACCAATATTCAGCACTCACCCTGGGGAATTGCTTTTAATGAATCGCAACGGATGGCGATAGAAGCAGATACAACATTTGGTAATGAAAGCGATGATGCCGGCATAAATGGAATGAAGGCGGCTCGAAGTATTGGTTTGATTTCTTACAGAAATTATAATGCATATAATAAAACGCAAACAGATACAGACAATTCCAAACTTGAAAATTTTAACGCTTGTTCTTATCAGCGTTATCAAGGAGAGAAATTAGCAAAACGCTTCAACGCCTATTCATATTATATTCTTTCCAAAGCTATGGATAATCACAACATTATACGTGGCAGGGGCGAAGCAAAGGATGTTTTGTCATCTGTGAAATGCAATGTATTGGTACTGGGGATTACGTCGGATTATTTATATCCATTGGAAGAACAGCAATTACTGGCAAAGCTGATACCACACAGTATGTTCGTTGAAATCAATTCCGAATATGGACACGATGGTTTCTTAATTGAAAACGAACAGATTTCTAAGATTTTAAGTGCATTTTTGAAAGTGTAATTGAATTAACGTCATTGCTAGCGAAATGAAATGCAGCGAAGCAATTTGTTGAATCTTTATCCGATTTTTTGTCTGCCAACAATGCTTTGCTCATACCTGAATAAATTTTCAGCATCATATTTTTGTTTAATGGCTTGAAGTCTTTCATAATTGTCAGCAAAGTATAAACGTTGTGCATCTTCAAAATTAATATCAGGATAATTTCTGTATTGTGTATTTATATTGTTCTTTTTAAAAATACGTTGTACTTCTTCAAACGCAGTTTCAAATTTTGGTGTTTCTGTACTATTTTCCCAGTAAGTCTGTAACTCAGATAAGTAATTATATTTTCTATGCGGATAGGCAGAAGCGTTTTCAAATGCAGCATTGTTGATATTTCCGCCAAGTGTATTGATTTGATAAATCATTCTTGGTGTAGTAGTTACTTTACCTAAAACTTGACTTATAAATGGTTTTATGTCATCAAAACCATTATACAAACCTGCAGATGAATTTTTGAAAAAAGTAGGCGCACTTTGTCCTCTGAAAACTTTAAGTGATTCTGCTAAAGCTTTAGGTTTTCCTATGCTTTGTGTATCAGTAATACTTGTTAGTTCTTTTTGAAATTGTTGAACTGTGTCAGTATTATTCTCATAATCTGTCAGCAAAATCAAAATGGTTTTTTGATTTAAGACAAATGCAGAAAAACAAGACAAAGGTAAATTCTTTGTAAGCTCAAACCACTTTTGTAAAACTAATTCTGCTTTTTCAGCAGTCGCATTTTTCAATCTGAAACGATGACTTGTAAAATGATTGGGTGTCTCTTGTAATTTAAATGTCAACTCGCTGATAACACCAAAGTTGCCGTTTCCACCGCCTTTACAAGCCCACAACAAATCAGGATTATCTTTTGCGGTTTGTACTTTTCCATCACTGTCAATCATAGAAAAATCTGCTAAACTATCACAAGTCAAACCATATTTTCTGCTGAAGAAACCATAACCACCGCCAAGTGCTAATCCTGCAACACCAACGCCACCACAAGAACCGGCAGGAATAATTTTTTGCTTTGGTAAGATTTCATCATATAACTGTGCTAAAGTGCAACCCGGCTGTACACTGATAGCATTTTCATCAATCCAGCTTATCTTATTCATTAATGATAGATTAATTACTAAGCCATCGTTGTTTGAAGAAAATCCTTCAAAGCAATGACCACCACTCTTTATCGAGACAGGAAGTTTATTTTCTTTTGCATATTGTATGGCTGCTATAATTCCATTAGTTGTTTTACATGCAGCAATTACTAGAGGAAACTTTTGAATACGTTTATTAAAACCTTGTCTTAACTTCTCGTAAGATGCATCGTTTTTCTTGTAAAAAATGACGTCATCTTCTGAAATATTAAAAGATATGTTTCCTTTTTCATCAATAATAGGTTTCTCAGAAGTGTTTTCATTTTTGTTTTCACTCAATTTGCAAGATGAAATATATAGACCTGTTACTCCAAGTGCCGTCAGCTTTATAAAATCCTTTCTGTTTAATTTTCTATTCATATTTCTTATTCTTTGCATAGTTAGCTTAAAAACTTTGCGTTCATCGCGGTTAAATCAACTTTCCAGATCTTTCAAAAATTTTGGCCATAATAATTTTTCAGCCGAAGAAAAAAAGAAACCACGATGTCCGAATTTTTTCATGCCGAAATCTTTTGCATTTAGTGTTTCAATAGATTTATCAGCATTTACGTATAGATTCAGAATATATTCACAACTTTTTTTGTTTGCAATTAGATCATCAGCTAACTGATATGCTTTCACTTTGCACGTCACAGTGTCATAATAAGATGGAACACCTTTTGCTTTAAAGTAAGGGACAAAAAAGTCCGGTTGCTGGCACCAACTTCCTAATTCAGTTATGATATTTTTTGGGAAACCTCCATTGGACCCCAATAATTTATTGTTCATGTAACCATACCTTTTTATAGAAAATGGGACAATTACTTTCCAGAAAAATTGCATGCCGGATCTTGTTGCAAAATTTAGATTACCTACATACCCATTCGCACAAGCTACCAGATATAGTTTATCAATTTTATCACAATTATTCATGTAGCCGGCTAACTGCCCGCCTGAACTGTGTCCAACAATATATTTTTTATTAGCCGGATATTTTTTTAATGCATAATCAAAAACAGATTCTAAATCTTTCAGCCAAACTTCATGAGTAACTTCTGAGGTATAATTGGCTGCATCCGTATAATCATAAGTAATCGTTACATATCCATTCTTGGTTAAAAACTCTGCAAACTTCCAATATACTTTTTGTGGAATGCAGGTACCTGTATTAATTTGCACAATACCTTTGATATCTTTTGCAGGTTCTCTAACAGTTAAAATAATGGTATGGTTTGATTTTGATTGTATGCTGATTTCTTTAGTATGCATAGTTAAAATTAAAAATAATATTTTCTAATTTCACTATAATCTTCTTACATTTAATCAACTTATATTTTTACTATGGATTTTGAACACAACGCGCGAACGCAGCAGTACATCAAGAAAGTAAGAAAATTTATAGATGAAAAAATCCGGCCTGCTGAGATACAATATTTTAAAGAAATTCACCAGCGTAATTACGGCGAAGATTGGAAGAAATGGACGGTCTCACCGTTGATTGATGACTTAAAACAACAGGCAAAAACTGAAGGATTGTGGAATTTATTTTTACCGGATACCGAACGCGGACAAGGATTATCTACGATTGAATATGCACCACTCGCAGAAGAAATGGGCAAAAGTTTTTTAGCTCCTGAAATTTTCAATTGCAACGCACCGGATACCGGTAATATGGAAGTGCTGCACAAATATGGTACAGCAGAACAAAAAGAGAAATGGTTGACACCATTATTAAATGGAGAAATCCGTTCTGCTTTTTGTATGACAGAACCCGAAGTGGCTTCTTCTGATGCTACCAATATGCAGGCAACAGCTATTATTGAAGGTGATGAAATTGTCATTAACGGTAAAAAATGGTGGTCTTCCGGTATTGGTCACCCAAATTGCAAAGTCATTATCTTTATGGGTTTGTCTGATGCAACAGCTAATCGCCATTCACAACATAGTATGGTCTTAGTACCCGTAAATACTGAAGGTGTGAAGATAGAACGAATGCTTCCGGTATTTGGTGAATATGATGAACCTTATGGTCATGGCGAAGTCTCGTTTACAAATGTACGTGTGCCAATTACAAATTTAATATTAGGGAAAGGACGTGGTTTTGAAATAGCACAAGGCAGACTTGGACCAGGAAGAATTCATCATTGCATGCGTTGTATTGGTGCTGCAGAATATGTATTGAAATTAATGATAGAAAGAAGTTTGTCGCGTGTGGCGTTTGGTAAACCGATAATTAATTTAGGTGGCAATAGAGAAAAAATTGCAGACTTTAGAATTGCCATTGATCAAGCACGCTTACTGACTTTATATGCAGCATGGAAGTTAGATACAGTTGGCGCATTAGGTGCAATGACAGAAATTTCTGCTATCAAAGTGGTGGCACCTAATGTATTGCAGGATGTATGTGATGAAGCTATTCAAATTCATGGGGGAGCAGGAGTTTCGCGAGATTTTCCGTTTACCGGTTTTTTTGCGATTGCAAGATGCATTAGAATTGCCGATGGTCCGGATGCTGTACATCGTGGTTTAATCGCACGGTTTGAATTATTGAAATATCCGAATGCAAAGTAATGAATAGAACAGATAAAATAATTTTTTATAACCACATAGATTCATAGAATATGTTAGATAAGATGGTGGGTAGTATATGTTTATGCAGTCAAAGTAAAACATAGTATTCATCGAAGATGAAATCCTATATTT